>NZ_JBFAHX010000042.1:0-61206 GCF_040654435.1 Streptomyces sp. NPDC050703 | reverse complement strand
GGGGCCGGCCCGGGCTCCGGCTACGGCGCCGGAGCCCGGACCGGCACCGGATGCGGCGCTTCGGCACACCGCCTCCGCCAGCTCCGAGAAGCACGCGAGGAAGCGCCGCCGCGCCCCGCGCCCCCGGCCGCCCCGCGGTCCCGCGCGGTAAAGCGCGCGGTCGTCGGCGGTCCAGAGCGGAGCCGTCCGCACCCGGGTGACGTTGGGCGGCAGTTCGACGCGCCCCCGCGCCTCCTGCTGCTCGCTGCGGCTGAGCGCGTAGACGTCGAACTCGTGCGGTTCCAGACCGCGTACGAGCCGGTCGCACCAGAGCCGTGCCTCACCGGTCAGATACGGATAGCCACCCTCCGTAAGCAGTGCGACGCGCACGAGTGCACCCCCGATCTCCCGCTTGGGGAGCCGCCGTTGGCCCGGCGGCTCGCAGCGGGAAGAACGTATGCGGTCATGCGGGTGGCGCGACGGACGGTTGTCCATCGCGCCACCGGAAGGGGTGAACGGTCGTAACTTTCTCGCGCCGGTGGCGTTCCGTCGCGCTATGCCGCGCCGACGGCCCGCTTCCGCTACGGAGAGTCACTCCGCGGCGGGCTCGTCGCGGGGCCTCCCGCCGGAGCCACGGCCCCGGCGGCGCCGTCAACCCTTGGGAAACGCCCAGGGGTTGGCCTTGCACTTGATGCCGTCGTGGTCGAGGAACTTGGTCTGCTGCTGCATCACGGGCGCGAGATCGCCGCTCTTGGAGCAGTCCGTGTGGTTGAAGCCGAGCCGGTGGCCGACCTCGTGGTTGATCAGCATCTGCCGGTACGGGTAGATGTCGTCGCCGTAGGTCTTCGCGCCCTGCGCCCAGCGATAGGCGTTGATCATGACGCGTTCCGTCGCCGCGGAGTCACAGGAGACATTGTCCTGAGTGGTGTCGAGACCGGATTTCGCGCACCACTTCGCGGTCGTCACCGGACTGGCCAGGGTGATGACGAAGTCCGGCTTCCCCGACATGATCCGCTCGAAGGTGCGGGCGCCCTCGTGGGCCCAGCTCCGCTCGTCGTTCAGGGTCTTGTGCACGGCGTCGGCGAAGAGCGGACCGTCGAGACCGAGCCCCTTCTCCACGTCGACGCGGTACCGGAACCGCTGCCCCTTCCCGGGGGCCTCCGCGATCCCGCCCACGGCCTCGAAGTCGCCGGACGCGCTCAGCTTCGCGTCCAGCGGGGTCTTCTCGCCCATCTTCCGCTCGTACGAGACCGCGGGGGCCTCGGGCGCCTTCACCGGCTTCCGCCGCTCGTCCGAGCGGGACGCGGGGTCCTGGGTGTCACGGTCGGCGCCGCCCGCGGCGGCCCGGCTCCCGGTGTCGTCGGGGTCCGCGCCGTCGGCGACCTGACCGGCCACGACGACCGCGAGCACGGTGGTCAGCGCGGCGGCCGCGACGCTCGCGTAGACGCGGCGGTTCCGCCTGCCCTTCCCGCCGTCCTCGTCACTGCCGTCGCCGAGGTCGCCGTCGCCCGCGTAGGACACCTCGTCCCCGGGCCGCGGCTCGACGTCCTCCCACGCGGTGACGGAGGCGTACGGATCGCGGGGCGGCGGAGGCCCGTCGGGGGCCGGCGCGTCCCCGTCGGCGAAGGCGGCCACGTAGTCCTGGCGGGGGCCCCGCCCGCGCGGCCTCGGCATCGTGGGCGGCGCCGCCGGATGCGCGGCGTCCGCGCGCGGCCCGGCCTCGGCACCGCCGACCTCGCCCCAGCCGCCACCGGCCTCCCGCTGCTCCGGATGTCCGCCGCGCGCCTGTGGCACGCCGTGCGCGGGGGTGCCGTACGGGGAAGCGGGGGTGCCGTGCGGAGGGGTGCCGTCCGAGGGAGCGCGGGTGCCGTGCGGAGGGGTGGCGTCCGAAGGGGCCGGGATGCCGTGTGCCGGGGTCCCCTCGTCGCCCGGCGCGCGCCTGCGGCGGCCCGTGCCGGGGCCCGGCCGCGGGACCGCGCCCTGCGAAGGAGGCGCATCAGAGGTGCCGATGTGGTCAGTCGTGTCTGCCGGAACCCGGCGGCTGTGCCGTCCCACGTGCCGCCTCAGCTCCCTGATTCCGTGCGCGAGCCGCTGGGCCCGGCATTGGCGGCGGTGTCGGCCAGAAGTTCACGGAAGGCCGTGGCCACCGTCTCCGGGTCCTCCATCATCGCCACGTGACCCGCGTCGGGCAGCGTCAGGAGCCGCGAGTCGCGGAAGGCGTTCGCCGCCCTGCGTGCCATGCGGTAGGAGACGAGCAGGTCGCGCGCGCCGTAGACGAGCAGGGTCGGGGCGAGCACGCGCTCGGCCTGCCGCCACAGGCCGTGCTGGCCGCCGAGCGTGTACGCGTTGACGATGCCGCGCGCCGAGCGGGCCATCGCGTCCCAGAAGTAGGGGAGCTGGAGCCTGCGCTCCATCTCCCGCACCGCCGCGTCGAAACCTTCCTGCGTCACCCTGCCCGGGTCTCCGTAGCAGAGCCCCAGCACGCCACGGACCCGCTGCTCGGCCGTCCACTCCCTGGTCAGGCGCGTGAAGAGCGCCGCCACGCCCGGCAGCGCGAGCAGCCCTGTGGGCACCGCAGTGCGCTGCACCCGCAGCTCCGGCAGGGCGGGCGAGACCAGCGTCAGCGTGCGGACGAGGTCGGGACGGACCGCGGCGACGCGGGTGGTGATGGCGCCGCCGAGCGAGTTCCCCACGAGGTGGACGGGGCCGCGCGAGCGGGCGTCGAGATAGCGGATGACCGCGCGCGCGTGCCCGGTGACCGAGTAGTCGCCGTCGTCCGGCGGCGGTGAGTCCCCGAAGCCCGGCAGGTCGACGGCCTCGCAGTCGACCACGTCCGCCAGGAGCGGCATCAGGGCCGACCAGTTCTGCGAGGAGCCGCCGAGCCCGTGCACGAACAGCGCGGGGTCGAGACCGGAACGGACCGAGGGCCGGGAACGCACCGTGAGCGAGAGCCCGGGAAGGCCGACCGAGTCGAGCCGCTCACCGTCCGCGACCGCCACGGTGCCCGGCTTGGGAGACGCCGTGGTGGCCAGCAGATTCGGCAGATCGGTCGAAGACATGCGGCAATGTTACGAGACGATCACGCGGTAGTTCACGTGTTCGCCGTCACAGACCGCGCAGGGACGCGCAGGGACGCGCAGGGACCACGTAGCGCCCCACCCGGGATGCTCCTACGCTCAGAGAAAGCGGACGAAGGCTCATACAAAGCGGGCGAAGAGGGCACTCGCACCGGGAAGGGCCAGCCACCGCACGGAAGAGAGCCATAGATGAGTGTCGACCCGACCGATCCCGAGACCTTCGAGACGGAAGAGAACACCACCACCGAGGCCGCCGTCGAGGCGCCCGAGGCGGACACCGCGGAACAGCACGCCGATCTCGCCCCGAGCAGGGACGACTCCCTGCAGGACGCGGACCCGGGCGCGGCCAGCGAGGCCGACCTGGCCGAACAGGCCCGCGTGGTCACCATCGACGAGGACGACTACCGCTGACTCCTGACCGTGTTTGCCCTGCTGCATACCGATTCAGCGGGCATCCGGTCCGTGAAATTCTGCGCCCGCACCGCACACAGCACAGTTACCGAAAAGTACGATGGCGGCGCGGCGCTCACCGCACATGGACGATTTGGGAGGCGGCGTGACAGCCATCGAGCAGACAGAGGCGGCCCGGCCACGGGGCACCCGCCTGCCGCGACGGGCCCGGCGCAACCAGCTTCTGGGCGCGGCCCAGGAAGTCTTCGTCGCACAGGGTTACCACGCCGCCGCGATGGACGACATCGCCGAGCGCGCCGGGGTCAGCAAGCCGGTGCTCTACCAGCACTTCCCCGGCAAGCTCGACCTCTACCTCGCCCTGCTCGACCAGCACTGCGACTCGCTCCTGCAGTCGGTCCGCACGGCGCTGGCGTCCACCACGGACAACAAGCTGCGCGTCGCGGCCACGATGGACGCCTACTTCGCGTACGTGGAGAACGAGGGCGGCGCCTTCCGCCTGGTCTTCGAGTCGGACCTGACGAACGAGACCGCCGTCCGCGAGCGCGTCGACCGCGTGACCCTGCAGTGCGCCGAGGCGATCTGCGAGGTCATCGCCGAGGACACCGGCCTGCCCAGGGACGAGGCGATGCTCCTCGCCGTCGGCCTCGGCGGGTACTCCCAGGTCGTCGCGCGGTACTGGCTGGCCAGTGGCAGCACGGTCCCCCGCGACAAAGCGGTGGAGCTGCTCACCTCGCTCGCCTGGCGCGGCATCGCGGGCTTCCCGCTGCACGGCACCGAGGGCCACTGACACCTCGTCCCTTTGTTCCCGTTCCGTGTTCGCTACCGGCGTTCACGGCCGCGTCCTTACCCGTCGCCGCACCGGGCTAATGTGTGCTGGGTACGGCGCGGACGGCCGCGCACAGTTTGACCGTCGGAGGGACAAAGCCGTGGAGGTCAAGATCGGCGTGCAGTACGCGCCCCGCGAGATCGTGCTGGAGAGCGGCCAGAGCGCCGAGGAAGTCGAGCGCGCGGTGTCCGAGGCGCTGACCGGCAAGTCGCCGCTGCTGAGCCTCGTGGACGACCACGGCCGCAAGGTCCTGGTTCCGGCCGACCGCCTCGCGTACGTCGAGCTCGGCGAGCCGACCGCGCGCAAGGTGGGCTTCAGCGCCCTGTAGTACCGCGCCACCGCGTCACCGCGGTGGTCGCGGCGACGAGTACGGCCCGGTGGTCTGCCGACCACCGGGCCGTACTCGTGCCGGCACCGAGCCGTATCTGGTGACAGGCATACGGGATGACCTATGGGGCGTCCGATCATGGAGGGTTGCGTTCCGGCCGCCGGGGGTAGACCGGGTAGGACCGATTTGCACCTGGCTGCGAGGGAGGGCACCTCTGTGATTCTGGAAGCACTCGGCTCCGCCCTGCTGGGTCTCGCCCTGGCTCTGACCACGGCACACCGACTGGGCCACCGGCTGCCGAAGCGCAGCCTCGTCCTGTCGACGGGCCCGGTGGGCGCGCTCGTCGGCGCCTTCATCACGCACATGGCGCTCGGCCCCGGCCACGCCGTCGCGACGCTCCTGGGAGCGGTCGCCGTATCGGTGGCCCTGCTGAGCCTGCTCATCCGTCCCACCCACGGCAGACTGCGCCGCTCGGCGACGGCCTGACCGCCGCCAGACCGGGCGGTGCGCCGCCGCCACGCGCGGCGGACGCGCCGCCACCGTTCTTCGGCGGCAGCCGCCACCGTCTTTCGGCGGCAGCCCCTCCGGCTAGGCCGCCAGACCCAGCGCCGCCATCCGCTTCGTGTGCGCCTCGGTGATCCGCGAGAACATCCGGCCCACCTCGGCGAGGTCGAACCCGTCGGCCACGCCGCCGACCAGCATCGTCGACAGGGCGTCCCGGTCGGCGACGACCCGCTGCGACTGCGAGAGCGCCTCGCCCATCAGACGACGCGCCCAGAGCGCGAGCCGTCCCCCGACGCGCGGGTCCGCCTCGATCGCGGCCCGCACCTTCTCCACGGCGAAGCTGGCGTGGCCGGTGTCGTCGAGCACCGCGAGGACGAGTTCGCGCGTGTCGGCGTCGAGCCTGGCCGCCACCTCGCGGTAGAAGTCACTGGCGATCGAGTCACCCACGTACGCCTTGACCAGGCCCTCCAGCCAGTCCGACGGCGCCGTCTGGCGGTGGAAGCCGTCGAGCGCGGCGACGAAGGGCTCCATGGCCTCCGTCGGCTCGGCACCGATCTCCGAGAGCCGGTCCCGCAACTGCTCGAAGTGGTGGAACTCCGCCGACGCCATCTTCGCGAGTTCCGCCTTGTCGCCGAGCGTCGGCGCGAGCTTCGCGTCCTCCGCCAGCCGCTCGAACGCCGCCAGCTCTCCGTAGGCGAGCGCGCCGAGCAGGTCCACGACCGCGGCGCGGTAGTGCGGCTCGGCGGAAGCCGTCGCCCAGTCCTGGGCGGCGACCCCGGTGGGTTCGGCGGCGGGTTCAGCGGCGGTGTCAGGCGTCTCCATGAACCGCACAATAGCCCGCTCGCGGTACCCCGTAAGGACCTGGCCAGTGACTGTGACCGCGACCATGTGACGAATTCGCCGGACACGCATGCGAGATTCCGGGGTACAGTGGTAATGCGCCCGCTGAGTGTTCGGCGGGCTTAACGAATGAGGATGCCCGGTCGGTGGCCCGATCGGCTCCGACCCGACAGCCCTCCGGGCGGGCCGCGCAGCTGCGGACTGCACGAGGAGGGAACCTCAGCGGTAAGAGCGCTCGAGCGCCGGCAGTGGTCCCGCGCCCCCGGCCCGCCCGACAAGCGGCCGGCGGTAGTGGCACGGTCACGACCCCCAGCGTTCGCCTCGCGCCGCGTCTCACAGAAGAGGCATAGCCCTGACTACGACTTTCCGAGAGCTCGGGATTCTTCCCGAGACGGCCGAGGCCCTAGAAGCCGTCGGCATCATCAACCCCTTCCCCATCCAGGAGATGACGCTCCCCGTCGCCCTCTCCGGCACGGATGTCATCGGCCAGGCCAAGACCGGCACCGGCAAGACGCTCGGCTTCGGCCTCCCGCTCCTGGAGCGCGTGATCGTCCCCGCCGACGTCGAGGCCGGCCGCGCCACGCCCGAGCAGCTCACCGAGGCGCCGCAGGCCCTCATCGTGGTCCCCACCCGCGAGCTGTGCCAGCAGGTGACGAACGACCTCCTGACGGCGGGCAAGGCGCGCAACGTCCGCGTCCTCGCCATATACGGCGGCCGTGCGTACGAGCCGCAGGTCGAGGCCCTCAAGAAGGGCATCGACATCGTCGTCGGCACGCCGGGCCGCCTCCTGGACCTCGCGGGCCAGCGCAAGCTCGACCTCAAGCACATCAAGTGCCTGGTCCTCGACGAGGCCGACGAGATGCTCGACCTGGGCTTCCTGCCCGACGTCGAGAAGATCATCAACATGCTTCCGGTGAAGCGCCAGACGATGCTGTTCTCGGCGACCATGCCGGGCGCCGTCATCGGCCTCGCCCGCCGGTACATGTCGCAGCCCACGCACATCCGCGCCACCGCGCCGGACGACGAGGGCCAGACCGTCGCGAACACCAAGCAGTACGTGTACCGCGCGCACAACATGGACAAGCCCGAGATGGTCTCGCGCATCCTGCAGGCCGAGGGCCGCGGACTCGCGATGATCTTCTGCCGTACGAAGCGGACGGCCGCCGACATCGCCGAGCAGCTGGAGCGCCGGGGCTTCGCCTCGGGCGCCGTCCACGGCGACCTCGGGCAGGGCGCGCGCGAGCAGGCGCTGCGCGCGTTCCGCAACGGCAAGGTGGACGTGCTCGTCTGCACGGACGTCGCCGCGCGCGGCATCGACGTCGGTGGCGTCACGCACGTCATCAACTACCAGTCCCCCGAGGACGAGAAGACCTATCTGCACCGCATCGGCCGCACCGGCCGCGCGGGCGCCAAGGGCATCGCGATCACGCTGGTCGACTGGGACGACATCCCGCGCTGGCAGCTCATCAACAAGGCGCTCGACCTCGGCTTCAACGACCCGGTCGAGACGTACTCCAGCTCTCCCCACCTCTACGAGGACCTCGACATCCCCGCGGGCACCAAGGGTGTCCTGCCGCGCGCCGAGCGGACCCGTGCGGGTCTGGGCGCCGAGGAGATCGAGGACCTCGGCGAGACGGGCGGACGCGGGCGTGGCGGCGGTCGCAGGGACCGCGGCCGGCCGGCCGCGGCGGCCCCGGCCCAGGCTCCGGAGCAGGAGCGCCCGGCGCGTACGCCGCGCCGTCGGCGCCGCACCCGGGCCGGCAACCCGCTGGACACCGCGGCGGCCACGCCGGTGACCACGGAGGCCCCCGAGGCACCGGCACCCACCGCCGCGGAGCCGCGCACCCCGCGGCGGCGCCGCAGGACGCGTGGGGGCGGCGGCGCGGACGCGGCGGTCGCCGAGGCCGTGATCCCCGAGACGGTCGCCCCGGAGGCAGTGGTCCCCGCTGCGGTCGTCGAGACGGCGGTCGCCGAGGCGGCGGTGGCCGAGGCTCCCGTCGCCGAGAAGCCGAAGCGGCGCACCCGCAAGGCCGCGCAGCCGGCGGCCGAAGCCGAGGCTCCCACCGAGGCCCCGGCCGAGGAGAAGCCGAAGCGCCGGACGCGGAAGGCCACGAAGCCCGTGACCGAAGCCGCGGTCGCCGAGACCCCGGCCGAGGACAAGCCCAAGCGCCGCACCCGCAAGACCGCCGAGCCCGTCGCCGAAGCCGAGGCCCCCACCGAAGCCCCGGCCGAGGAGAAGCCGAAGCGCCGGACGCGGAAGGCCACGCAGCCCGTGACCGAAGCCGCGGTCGCCGAGACCCCGGCCGAGGACAAGCCCAAGCGCCGCACCCGGAAGACCGCCGAGTCCGTCGCCGAAGCCGCGGTCGCCGAGACCCCGGCCGAGGACAAGCCCAAGCGCCGCACCCGCAAGACCGCCGAGCCCGTCGCCGAAGCCGAAGCCCCCACCGAGGCCCCGGCCGAGGACAAGCCCAAGCGCCGCACCCGCAAGGCCACGCAACCCGTCGCCGAGGCGGAGATTCCGGCGCAGTCGTCGGAGGAGCCGAAGCCGCGTCGCCGTACGCGGAAGGCGGCTGCCGCTCCGGAGTCGACGACCGAGGCCGCCGTCGCCGCGCCCCGGCGCCGTACGCGCAAGAAGGCAGAGCCCGTGGAGACCCCGGAGAGCTGATACTCCGCCCCTCCGCAACGCGAAAGGCCCGCCCCCGCCGGGGTGGGCCTTTCGCGTTGCCCGGCACCCGAGGCCCCGAGCCGTCGGCTCACCCCGCGGACCGGCGCCCGCCCCGCTGTCCTCGGCGACCCGCCCACTCCGGAGTACCGGGCGGGCGGACGGACGAACGGGCGGGAAACCCGCCGCGAAACGGCGAGAACAGGGAGACGCGCGGCGCAACGCCCGCCCACCCCGCGGAGTACCGACACAGCAGAGGCCCCCACCCCCAAGGCCCAGGGGCCGGCATTAGCCTCGGTGTCATGAGCCGGCCCCCCACCTTCACGCCCCCGCCCTGCGCGGCGGCCCGCCCCCTCCACACCCCGCGCGGCACCTTCGCCACGCTGGACGCGGCCCCTGCCGGGGGCGCCGAGGCGCGAGGGACCGTCCTGCTGCTCCCCGGCTTCACCGGCAGCAAGGAGGACTTCATCGCCCTCCTGGAGCCCCTGACCGCCGCCGGCTACCGCGCCGTCAGCGTGGACGGCCGGGGCCAGTACGAGACGGCGGGCCCCGCGGACGTGGCGGCGTACGCCCAGGAGGAGCTGGCCCGCGACGTCCTCGCCCAGGCGGCGGCCCTGGGCGCCCCCGCCCCGCCGCACCTGCTCGGCCACTCGCTCGGCGGCCAGATCGCCCGCGCTGCCGTACTCCTCGCCCCGGACGCCTTCGCCTCGCTCACGCTGATGTCCTCGGGCCCCGCGGCGATCGTCCCCGCGCAGCAGGCCCGCGCCAAGATGCTGGCGGACGCCCTCGCCGTGCTGTCGATGGAGGAGGTCTGGCAGGCGATGCGCGCCATGGAGCCGCCGCCCCCGCAGGACGCCGACACGGGGGGCGCCACGGCCGAGGGGGACGACGACAGCGAGGCCCTGCGCGCCCGCTGGCTGCGGCACAACCCCGCCCAGCTCATCGCCACCGGCGGCCAGCTCTCCCGGGAGCCGGACCGCGTGGCCGAACTCGCCGCCGCGCCGCTGCCGAAGCACGTGGTCTCGGGCGAGCGCGACGACACCTGGCCCGTACCGCTCCTGGATGACATGGCGAGCCGCCTGGGCGCCCACCGCACGGTGATCGGCGGCGCCGAGCACTCCCCCAACACGGACCGCCCACGGGAGACGGCAGCGGCCCTGACGGCCTTCTGGGACGGCCTGCGGTAAGGCGCCGGTCCCGGCCCCCGCACAGCCCCCGCGCGCAGGGTGTACGTACCCCCTGCGCACGCCCTCAGTACAACGTCTGCAAGTGCTCCCAGAACCCGTCCCGCAGCGCCCTCCGCAGATCGGACTGCCCCCGCAGCGAGTACTGCAACAGCCGCTCGGCCTCCACCAGCAGCTCCTGGTCCACGGAGCCGGGCAGGTACGGGTGGCCCGGCAGCAGCCCGGCCAGCGCCTCGCGCCCCCGCGCGGAGAGCCACTTCGCGGCGATCTGCGCGCCGACGAAGCGGACGTCCTCGCGGGAGGGCCGCTGCGCGGTGGGCCCGGCCTCGTACGTCGTGACGGCGCGCCGGCTCACGTACGGCTTGAAGAAGTCCAGGTCGAACGTGCGCTGGCTGTCGACCTCCCACAGCAGCGGCTCGGCCTGGTTGCGGCCCTCGGGTGCCTCGATGCCCCAGAGGTGGACGCGCGCGCCGTACCCCTGCGCGGCCTCGACCGCCGAGACGAGGTCCTCGTCGCCGCCGATGAGCGCGGCGTCGCTGATGGCGCGGTGCCTGGCCAGTGATTCCAGGTCGCTGCGGATGAGGGAGTCGACGCCCTTCTGCTGGTTGTTGGCGTTGAGGTTGCCGAGCCTGACCTTGACGTCGGGCAGCTCCGCGATCGACTGCTGTTCGGTGGTGTGGATGCGGCGCCTCGCGCCGTCGTACCAGTAGACCCGCAGCAGCCTGCTGTCGGCGAAGATCGTGCGGGCCTTGTCGATGAGCGCCTCGATGAGCCCCTCGGCGTCGAGGTCGAAGGCGCGCCGGTCCTCGGTGCCGGTGGCGAGCCGTCCCGCGGCCGCGTACAGGTATCCCGCGTCGACGAAGATCGCGTGCGTGGACGGCGTCTTCGCCACTTCGGCGAGCATGCGTTCGAGCAGCCCGTTGGTGCGCTCCAGCTGAGCGCTGATGTCAGCGGCACCGGGGCCGTGCTCGGCTGCGCTGTGGTCGGCGTCGTTCATAGGAGACCCAGTCTCCCGCTGGTCACACAGCGAACACAACCGGTGCCGCTACTCGCAGGTAATTAGGTACTCGAAAAATTTCCTTAGCGTAGGGAATGTTTGCAGGGGGCAACTCGTTTTACCCATCAGGAACGCTGGGCACAGTAGCCCGGCAACCCGCACTTATCGGACAGGCAACGGCCTGGCCGTCCCAGTAGTTCTCCTTCAGGAGGATGACCAGACGAAGGGAGAAGCCCTATGCGCTTCGAAATCATGCGACTCGACGACGTCGACGGCAACGCCGTGGACAGCACCGTCGTGGACGCCGCCTCCGTCAACCGGATCGTGCAGCAGGCCGCAGCGATAGGCCAGCGCATCTACATCCGCCCGGCCGACTCCTCGGCCTCGTAACGCAGACGACGCAGCAGACGACGAAGGCCCCCGTGCGGACCGGAGGAATCCGGGTTCCGCGCGGGGGCCTTCGTACGTGCGTCACGCGCCGTTGATCACCTGCGTGACCCCGTTGATGATCTGCTGTACGGCGATGGCGGAGAGCATCATGCCGGCGAGCCGTGTCACGAGGACCACCCCGCCGTCCTTGATGACGCGGATGATCAGCAGCGAATACCGCATCACCAGCCAGAGCACCACGTGCATCGCCACGATCGCCGACCAGACGGAGACCTGCGTACCGACGCTGTCGGCGTCCTGGACGGCGAGGATGACCGACACGATGGCGCCGGGCCCGGCGAGCAGCGGCATGCCGAGCGGGACGAGCGCGACGTTGACGTCCTTGGTCTGCTTCGGCTCGTCCGTCTTGCCGGTGAGCAGGTCGAGCGCGATGAGCAGCAGCAGGAGGCCGCCCGCGATCATCAGCGCGGGGACGGAGACGTGCAGGTAGTCCAGGATCTGGTGGCCCACGAGGCCGAACACCGAGATCACGCCGAAGGCGACGCAGACGGCCTGGAAGGCCATCCGCTGCTGCACCTTGGCGGGACGTCCCGCGGTGAGGCCGAGGAAGATCGGGGTGATGCCCGGCGGGTCCATGATCACGAACAGGGTGAGGAAGAGGGAGCCGAAGACGGCGACGTCGAACACAGTGATGCCTTGCAGAGAGTCGTAGCAGGTCGTACGAAGGGCCGCGCCGACCGGCGCCGGGCGCGAGGGCACGGCGGCCCGCCGCCGCGGAACGGTGGGGAGCGGTGAGGGAGAAGAGGGTCTTACGCGGCCGGGCTTCCGCCCGCGCCCGGTACGGGGAAGGCGCCCGTGGCCCGGCGGGTGATCTCGCCGTAGACCTCGGGGTCGGTGGTGAACTCCCCGAGCACGCACGTCTTGCGGCTGCCGTGGTAGTCACTCGATCCGGTGGCCAGCAGGCCGAGGTCCGCCGCGAGGCCGCGCAGCCTGGCGCGGGTCTCGGGGGCGTGGTCCATGTGGTCGGTCTCGATGCCGTCGAGGCCCGCCGCGGCGAGCTCCCCCACGACGGCCTCGGGCACGGTCCGGCCGCGCTTGGCGGCGGCGGGGTGCGCGAAGACGGTGACACCGCCGGCCGCCTTGACCAGGCGGACGGCGTCGAAGGGGTCGAGCTCGTGCTTCTCGGCGTAGGCACGGCCGCCGTCGGCGAGCCACTGCGGGGTGAAGGCGTCGGAGACGGTGGGCACGACGCCCAGCTCGACGAGGGCCTCCGCGATGTGGGGGCGGCCGACGGAGCCGTCCCCCGCGATCCGCGCCACCTGCTCCCAGGTGACGTCCACGCCCAGCTCACGGAGGCTGGCGATCATCGTCTTCGCGCGCGGCACCCGGTCGTCGCGGACCAGCTCGCGCTCACGGGCGAGTTCCGGCTCGTCGGGGTCGAAGAGGTACGCCAGCATGTGCACGCCCACGCCGTCGAGGCGGCAGGAGAGTTCCGCGCCGGTGACGAGGGTCAGCCCCGCCGGCTCCGGCAGTCCGCGCACGGCGGCGATCGCCTCCGCGTGGCCCCGCGTGGTGTCGTGGTCGGTCAGCGCGACGACGTCGAGACCCGCGGCGGCGGCGTTGCGCACCAGCTCGGCGGGGGTGTCCGTGCCGTCGGAGGCGGTGGAGTGAGTGTGCAGATCGATGCGCACGATGCTGACTCCAGGCTCTGACGTGGGCGGACGGCGGGGACGCTCAAGGATAACGGGACCCGGACGCTCCCCCGGCCGCTGCCGACGAGGCGTCCCTCACGGCGACCGCGGCGCCCCCGGGGCCGAAGCCGCCGTGAAGCCCCGCGGAACCGCCGAGGTCACGGGGTGAGCAGCCGCGGCGACAGCGCCCCGCACGGCAGCAGGTCCACCTCGGCGCCCGCGTCCCGCAGGTCGGTGAGGACCAGTTCGTCGTACATCAGGAGTCCCGACTGCTCCGGCCAGGCGATGGCCCACAGCCACAGGCCGCGCGCCTCGCCCGCGAAGACCGCGCGGTCGTCCGGCGTTCCCGACACGTGCCAGAGCGCCGTGGGGCGCCCCGCGGCGAGCACCTTGGTCTGCGGTGGCTTGTCGACGTTCATACAGGGCCCCGGATCGGGTCCTTCGATGCCCGCGTACCGCGCGCCGAGGCCGACGCCCAGCTCCTCCGCGACGAGCACCAGCTCGCCCACGCCGCCGAGCGGGGCGGGCCCCGAGCAGGCCACCGCGGTCGCCCTGCCGCCGCTCCTGTCGTCTCCCGCGCAGGCCACGCCCGTGAAGAGCCAGCCGACCGGCAGCGGCCACGGCATCCACACCGGGACCTGGGTCCGGTGCACCACGACCTGGACCGCCTCGACGCTCGGCGGGATCACGGGCTGCAGCGGATACACGGTGCCGTGCGCGTCGCACTGCCAGGAGTCGGCAAAGAGACCGGGAGCCCTGACCCGGCCACCACACTTCGGGCAACTGGGTTCGCCCCTCATGCTGCCCAACGGTCCTCCCCGGCCGCCCCCTCGTCAAGGACGATCACCCGTCCGGTGGCCCTGTCACCGGGCAAAACTAGATGTAACTTGCATTCATTAGCCTCGCTAACTTAATGTATGTATACGTCAACGATTTCTGTCGACCGCTGTGGAGACAGCGAAGGAGCGGCTGTATGAACAGCAGCACAGGGGTTCCCGCGGAAGGGGACCCGTTCGACGCCGGGGCGGGCGGCATCCTGCGCCAGCCGAAGGCCGTGTGGGCCACGGCAGGCGCGTCCGTCGTCGCCTTCATGGGCATCGGGCTCGTCGACCCGATCCTGCCCTCCATCGCCGAGGGCCTGGACGCGAGCGCGAGCCAGGTCTCCCTCCTGTTCACCTCGTACTTCCTGATCACCGCCCTCGCGATGCTGGTGACCGGCTTCGTCTCCAGCCGCATCGGCGGCAAGAAGACCCTGCTCCTCGGCCTCGCCCTGGTCGTGGTGTTCGCCGGCCTCTCGGGAACCTCGGGCTCGGTCGGTGAACTCGTCGGATTCCGGGCCGGCTGGGGACTCGGCAACGCGCTCTTCGTGTCGACCGCCCTCGCCGTCATCGTCGGCGCGGCGGCCGGCGGCAGCGCCGCCGCGATCCTGCTGTACGAGTCCGCGCTCGGCCTCGGCATGGCCTGCGGACCGCTGGTCGGCGCGCTGCTCGGCGACGCGAGCTGGCGCTACCCGTTCTTCGGCACCGCCGTGCTGATGGCGATCGGCTTCCTCTGCATCACGGCGTTCCTGAAGGAGCAGCCGCGGCCCGCGAGGAAGACCTCGCTGCTCGACCCGGTCAAGGCGCTCGGCCACGGCGGGCTCGCCTCGGCGGCGGCCTCGGCGTTCTTCTACAACTACACGTTCTTCACCGTGCTGGCCTTCACGCCGTTCGTGCTGGACATGACCCCGTACAAGTCCGGCGCGGTCTTCTTCGCCTGGGGCGTGCTGCTCGCGGTCTTCTCGGTGCTCGTCGCGCCGCGGCTGCAGGAGCGGTTCGGGTCGCTGAGGGTGCTCGGCGGTTCGCTGGTGCTGCTCGCCGCGGACGTGCTCGTGCTCGGCTACGGCAACCACACCACCGCCATCGTCTGCACGATCCTGTCCGGCGCCTTCATCGGCGTGAACAACACCGTCTACACCGAACTCGCCCTCGGCGTCTCCGACGCGCCGCGCCCGGTGGCGAGCGCCGGCTACAACTTCGTGCGCTGGTTCGCGGCCGCTGCCGCGCCGTTCTTCGCACCGAAGATCGAGGAGTGGAGCGACATCCACATGCCGTTCGTGGTCGCGGCCGTCACGGCGGTGCTCGGCGCGGTCGTCGTCCGGCTGCGCCGCGCGTCGCTGACGCGCGAGGCCGAGGAACTGGAGCCGAAGCACGCCTCCGAGGACGGCGTCGGCGCCTTCGCCGGCTGACCCGCCCGGCCGACCCGCCTCTCGGGGACCCCCATGCGGCCCCTGAGGGGACGTCGGCCCAGTTCCTGAGGGAGCCTCAGCTCAGCTCCTGAGGGAGCCTCAGTCCGGCTTCCGAGGGGGCCGGGCTTCAAGTTCGGCTTCTGAGGGGGCCTCAGTCCAGCGGTACGGACTTGCGCAGCGGATCGCGCAGATCCGTACCGCTGTTCAGCCAGCGCTCCTGGAGGGCCGCCGCACCGTGCACCCGCTTCCACGCGGCCTCGTTCGGCGTCATGGGCAGCAGCGGCAGAAAGCGGACCGGGTCCATGGGGGCGTCCAGGTCCAGGTCCTCGACCAGCCCCCCGGACTCCGCGACGAGCACCGAGGTGAACGGCGCGCCGGGCCACAGCGGCTCCCCGACGTCCAGTGAGGCGCCGGGCGCCACGACGAGGCCCTCCACCTGCGGCGAAGCGGCGAGCACCGCGAGCGGGCGCAGCACCTTGTCCGTGTCGGCGAGACCGCCGCGTACGGAGAGCACCAGCTCGGCGCGCGGACCCTTGACCGGGTCGGCGAGCGCGGCGGTCGGGTCGGTCATCGGCTGGGCGGACATGCCGAGCGTGGCGTAGCGCACCACGTCGCCGTCCGTGAACCGCAGCACTTCCACGCGGTCGGTGCCGAGGAAGGTCACCGCGGCGCGCGCGCCGGGTTCTCCGAGGCCAGTGCGGAGACGGGCCTCGACCAGCGCAAGAACATCTGCCATGACGCGAGCATAGAACTCGTCAGGGGAGGGCAAAGCGGGGGCTTGACACTTCAGTCGGCTGATAGTGTTGGCAGCTGGCTCAGGGCAGCACGCAGAAGCGTCGCTTTCAAGCCCTGCAGACAGACACTGACTCTGCGCCACGGGCGCAGAGGGCGCATGGGACTTCCCTTACGGGGGACCGGCCGGAGGAGGTGGGGCTGCAATGGACCGAAGTCGACCGTGCAGTACCACCCGCTCTTCCGCCCGGTGATCCACGCAGCCCGGTAGCTGCGCACGCACACACACGCACCTCACGCACTGTTCGTGCCGTGTGCGACGGAAGAGCACTTCGTTTTCACCTGATCTGTCTGAGTTATCTGATCTGTGTCAGTAGCGAAGCTGCCACCGCGACGGTGCGGTGCTCCCCGCTTTGCGGACGTGCCAAACATTTCTTTCGCAGGACGTCCCCATTCCGGGCAGTTCCAACCGTTGCAGGCGGCCTCCGTCGAAGGAGCCTGCCCATGTCGATGATCCGCGACCTCCGTGCCGCCGTCCGCCCCTCGCTGCGCAAGGAGGGCGGCCCCTACTCCGGCTCGTACGACTCCTACGACGCCACCCGCGACGCCGCGTCAGCCGTCGTCGACTGCGCCGTCTACCGCGACGGACGGCGCCTGGAGTGCGCCGACACCCTCTCGCCGCACGAGGCGATGCTCCAGGTGCGCCGCGAGGGCGGCTTCGCCTGGATCGGGCTGCACGAGCCCACCGAGGCCGAATTCGCGGGTATCGCCGCCGAGTTCGGGCTGCACCCGCTGGCCGTGGAGGACGCGGTCCACGCCCACCAGCGGCCCAAGCTGGAGCGGTACGACGACACGCTCTTCACCGTCTTCAAGACCATCCACTACGTCGAGCACGCCGAACTCACGGCCACCAGCGAGATCGTGGAGACCGGCGAGGTGATGTGCTTCACCGGCCGGGACTTCTTCATCACCGTCCGGCACGGCGGACACGGCTCGCTGCGCGCCCTGCGCCGCCGTCTCCAGGAGGACCCCGAGCTGCTCGCCAAGGGCCCCTCCGCGGTCCTGCACACCATCGCCGACCACGTCGTCGACGGCTACATCGCGGTCGCCGACGCCATGCAGGACGACATCGACGAGGTGGAGACCGAGGTGTTCTCCGCCCCGAGCAAGGGCAAGGGCTCCGCGCGCGGCGTCGACGCCGGGCGGATCTACCAGCTCAAGCGCGAGGTCCTGGAGTTCAAGCGGGCCGTCTCCCCGCTCCTGCGGCCGATGCTGCTGCTCAGCGAGCGGCCCATGCGGCTCGTCGACCCCGACATCCAGAAGTACTTCCGTGACGTCGCCGACCACCTGACGCGCGTCCAGGAGCAGGTCGTCGGCTTCGACGAACTGCTCAACTCGATCCTCCAGGCCAACCTCGCGCAGGCCGCCGTCGCGCAGAACGAGGACATGCGCAAGATCACCTCGTGGGCGGCGATCATCGCCGTGCCGACGGCCGTCTGCGGGGTGTACGGCATGAACTTCGACCACATGCCGGAGCTGCACTGGCGGTTCGGCTACCCGATGGTCCTCTGCCTCATCGGCGGCGTCTGCTACGCGATCCACCGGACCCTGAAGCGCAACGGCTGGCTCTGAGCGCCGGTCACTCCGCCCTTCGGTCGCCCCGGGCGCCAGTCGATAGGCTGCCGCCATGACTGCTGACCCGTTGCTCGACCGCGCCCTCGTCGAGGAGGCCACCAAGAAGTCCGGCCTCATCTGGGTGCGGGGCGAGGGATCGCCCGCCCGGGCGCTGTGGCACGTCTGGCACGAGGGCGCCGCGCACCTGGTCGGCGACGGCCCCGGTGAGCAGCCGCTGCCGGGCCTCGTCGACGGGGGCTCCGCCGAGGTGACCGTACGCAGCAAGGACAAGGGCGGGCGGGTCGTCGCCTGGACGGCCGAGGTCCGCGAACTGCCGCCCGGTTCCGAGGCGTGGGAGGCGGCCGTCGCCGAGCTGAAGGGCAAGCGGCTCAACGCGCCGGACGCCGAGCGGATGACCGAGCGGTGGGCGCGGCAGTGCAGGGTCGTGCGGCTGGCGCCGAGCGGTGTCGTCCCGGGGCTGCCCGACGACTCCCTCGCCGCGGCGCCGCTGCCGAGCGCGGCGACCACCCGGCTGCCGGCCCCGGTGGCCCTGCCCCGGCTGCTCCTCAGGCGGAGGCGGGGCTGACGCCCCCGCGTTCCCGGCCGTCCCGCGGCCGCTACGACGTCGGCAACTGCTTGCCGTAGTCGACCATCTCGGACGTGCCCGGCTCCCGCAGGGGGAAGTCCTTGTTCCACTCCGTCAGCTTCAGCGTGCCCGCGTGGCCGCCGCGCTCGAACCGCAGCGGGTACGGCCGGCCGTCCAGGGCGACGCTGAGCGTGCCGCCCGCGCCCTGATCACCGGTGATCTTGATGGTGCGTATGGCGCCCGTCTTGCCGCGGTCGCCCTTGGCCAGCTTGCCGTGCAGCGTGAGCATGCCCGCGAGGAGCACGCCCTTGTCGGTGAAGCCGCTGAGCTGCTCGTACGCCGGGTCGCCCTTCGGCACCTTCACATACTTGCCGTCCAGCTTGGCGGCCGCCGCCTGGTCCGCCTTCCGCGGCTGCTCGCCGTCGCCCTCGTGCGTCCAGAACTCCGAGCCGGCCTTCAGGAACAGCTGCTCGCCCACACGGAGCAGCTGGAACGTCTGCCCCTTGGAGGTGACGGAACCAGTGCCTCCGTCGTCCTTCAGCCGCATGTCGAGGGAGTAGGTGTGCCCCTTGCTCACCACCGTGCCGGAGAGCCTGACCCCCGACGCCGCCTCCGCGACCTTGCCGGCCCTGCTCTGGATCTTCGAGGCCGAGAGCCTGCCGACGCCGTTCGTGCCCGCGTCCGGGTCCTCGCCGCCGCCACCGCACCCGGTCAGACTCGTGGTGCCCGCGACCACACCGGCGCACACCGCGCCCACGAACGCTGCCCTGCGGACTCGGCTGGCCAGGGGAAGTGCGGTCACAGGTGGCGCTGCCTCTCGTGCGGACGGCCTACGGCTACGGCAGTACGGCAGCGTACCTGGGCCGGACGAGTGACCCGGCGCCAGTCCGTACGGACCCTCCGCCGGGGCGTCGGCGACCGGGACGGGCTAGCCTGAAGTCCGTATTGGCGGACGAAACGCCGGAAACCCGCAGCAGGAGGAGGCGCACGCATGGCGGCAGGCGCCCCCCGGGTGTTCGTGTCACACCTCTCCGGCATCTCCGTCTTCGACCCCAACGGCGACCAGGTCGGACGCGTCCGCGACCTCGTGGCGATGCTCCGGGTGGGCCGCAGGCCCCCGCGGCTGCTCGGCCTCGTCGTCGAGCTGGCGACCCGGCGCCGCATCTTCCTGCCCATGACGCGCGTCACCGGCATCGAGTCCGGCCAGGTCATCACCACCGGCGTGCTCAACGTACGGCGCTTCGAGCAGCGGCCCACCGAGCGGCTCGTCCTCGGCGAGATGCTCGACCGCCGGGTCCACCTCGTCGAGACCGGCGAGGAGGTGACCGTCCTCGACGTGTCGGTCCAGCAGCTTCCGGCCCGCCGCGACTGGGAGATCGACCGGATCTTCGTACGCAAGGGCAAGGCAGGCACCTTCCGGCGCAAGGGCGAGACGCTCACCGTCGACTGGGGTGCTGTGGACGGCTTCTCCCTGGAGGAGCACGGGCAGGGCGCCGAGAACCTCCTCGCCACCTTCGAGCAGCTGCGCCCCGCCGACCTCGCCAACGTCCTGCACCACCTCTCCCCCAAGCGCCGCGCCGAGGTGGCCGCCGCCCTCGACGACGACCGGCTCGCCGACGTCCTCGAAGAGCTGCCCGAGGACGACCAGATCGAGATCCTCGGCAAGCTGAAGGAGGAGCGCGCCGCCGACGTCCTGGAGGCCATGGACCCCGACGACGCCGCCGACCTCCTCGCCGAGCTGCCCGAGGAGGACAAGGAACGCCTGCTCACCCTGATGCAGCCGGCCGACGCCGCCGACGTGCGCCGCCTCATGGCCTACGAGGAGCGCACCGCCGGCGGGCTGATGACGACCGAGCCGATCGTGCTGCGCCCCGACGCGACGGTCGCCGACGCCCTGGCGCGCGTCCGCATGGAGGACCTCTCCCCCGCGCTCGCCGCCCAGGTCTACGTCTGCCGTCCGCCCGACGAGACGCCGACCGGCAAGTACCTGGGCACCGTGCACTTCCAGCGGCTGCTCCGCGACCCCCCGTACACGCTCGTCGGATCGATCATCGACGACGACCTGCAGCCCCTGGCGCCGGGCGCCGACCTGCCCACCGTCGCCGGGTTCTTCGCGGCGTACGACATGGTGGCGGCGCCCGTCGTCGACGAGGGCGGCTCGCTGCTCGGGGCGGTCACGGTCGACGACGTACTGGACCACATGCTGCCCGACGACTGGCGTGAGACGGAGTTCCATCTGGAGGAGGAGGCGGCGGACCATGGCGGCGGCTGACCGGGAGCGCGAGAACCGCGCCGAGCCGCGGACCCAACGGTTCCGCCTCGACCAGCCGCGCACTCCGCGCCCCAAGCTGCTGCCGGACTACGACCCGGAGGCGTTCGGCCGGCTCTCGGAGCGGATCGCGCGCTTCCTCGGCACCGGCAGGTTCATCGTCTGGATGACGGTCGTCATCATCCTGTGGGTGGTGTGGAACGTCACGGCCCCCGGCCACCTGCGCTTCGACCAGTACCCGTTCATCTTCCTGACGCTGATGCTCTCCCTCCAGGCGTCGTACGCCGCCCCGCTGATCCTCCTCGCGCAGAACCGCCAGGACGACCGCGACCGCGTCAACCTCGAACAGGACCGCAAACAGAACGAGCGGTCGATCGCGGACACCGAGTACCTCACCCGCGAGATCGCCTCGCTGCGCATGGGACTCGGCGAGGTGGCGACCCGCGACTGGATTCGCAGCGAGCTCCAGGACCTGGTCAAGGAGCTGGAGGAGCAGCGGATCGGGCAGCATCCCGAGAGCCGGCCGGAGAACCGCGTGGTATTCCCGTCCGACGGCGGACGGGGACGTGACGCAGACGACCGCTGACGGGCCTTTCCCGCCGGGGGTTACCGCGCCGTACTATCGGTTCCATGGCTACGGAAGACGCGGTGCGTGAAGCACTGGCGACGGTGAACGACCCCGAGATCCACCGACCCATCACCGAGCTGGGGATGGTCAAATCGGTGGACATCGCGGCCGACGGGACGGTGGCCGTCACCGTGTACCTCACGGTCTCCGGCTGCCCGATGCGCGAGACGATCACCAAGAACGTGACGGACGCGGTCGCCGCCGTCGAGGGCGTCACGCGGGTCGACGTCACGCTCGACGTGATGAGCGACGAGCAGCGCAAGGAGCTGGCGGCCGCCCTGCGCGGCGGGACCGCCGAGCGCGAGGTGCCCTTCGCCAAGCCCGGCTCGCTGACCCGTGTCTACGCCGTCGCGTCCGGCAAGGGCGGCGTCGGCAAGTCCTCGGTCACGGTGAACCTCGCGGCGGCGATGGCCGCCGACGGCCTCAAGGTCGGCGTCGTGGACGCGGACATCTACGGCCACTCCGTGCCGCGCATGCTGGGCGCCGACGGCAAGCCCACCCAGGTCGAGAACATGATCATGCCGCCGTCGGCGAACGGCGTGAAGGTCATCTCCATCGGCATGTTCACCCCCGGCAACGCCCCGGTCGTCTGGCGCGGCCCGATGCTGCACCGCGCCCTCCAGCAGTTCCTCGCCGACGTCTACTGGGGCGACCTCGACGTCCTGCTCCTCGACCTGCCGCCGGGCACGGGCGACATCGCGATCTCCGTGGCGCAGCTCGTGCCGAACGCCGAGATCCTCGTCGTGACGACGCCGCAGCAGGCGGCGGCCGAGGTCGCCGAGCGGGCGGGTTCCATCGCCGTACAGACCCACCAGAAGATCGTGGGCGTGGTGGAGAACATGTCGGGGCTGCCCTGTCCGCACTGCGACGAGATGGTCGACGTGTTCGGCACGGGCGGCGGCCAGAAGGTCGCCGACGGGCTCACGCGGACGACGGGCGCCACGGTGCCGGTCCTCGGCTCCATCCCGATCGACGTCCGTCTGCGCGAGGGCGGCGACGAGGGCAAGCCGGTCGTCCTGACCGACCCGGACTCCCCCGCGGGCTCGGCCCTGCGTTCCATCGCCGGCAAGCTGGGCGGCCGTCAGCGCGGCCTCTCGGGCATGTCGCTGGGGATCACGCCGCGCAACAAGTTCTGAGGAGCCGCCGTACCCCGAGAGCGCGCCGCGGGGCGCTCTCGGGGGCGCGCTCCGGCTCGCCGCCGGTCAGGCGTACGCGCTGATGTCCTTGACCACGGCGAAACCCAGACCGTACGGGCTCATGCCGCGCCCGTAGGCACCCAGGTGCACGCTCTCCTTCGTGGAGCCCGCGATGACCCAGCCGTACTCGGACTCGCGGTAGTGGAAGGGTGTGGGGACGCCGTCCACCGGCAGGGAGAGCGACGACCAGTCGGCGCCCTCCAGATCGTCCGCGAGGACCCACGCCGTCTCGGTCTGCTGGTCCAGCCAGTCGTCGCGCAGCGTGTGTTCCATCTGGCTCGGCCAGGTGTGCGACAGGAGCCCCACCCCGGCGAGCCAGGCCGCCGACGAGACCGACGTGGCCTCCAGGACACCGGTGCCGTCCGCGGTGCGCCGCACCGGATTGGCCGCGACCGTCACCACGACCGTGAAGCGCTCGTTGTCGCTGTTGCCGATGGTGCCCTCACCGCGGACCGACGGCTCCTCGCCGTGGCCGATCGAACCGTGCTCCACCGAACCGTCCGCCGTCGCGCCGACCTGCATCAGCCAGCGCGGTCCCGTGAAGGCCTCGTCCAGGCCGTACCAGGGGAAGGGCGCCAACAGGTAGCCGTCGACCGTGCGCCGGGCGGAGGGCGCCGCTTGTGCGGTGCCGTCCGCGACCGCCGCCTTCGTGCCCACCCGACTCGTCGTCTCCATGTACCCGGCCGCCTCCTCGCTCTCGTAGGTCCGGAGCGGCCCGCCCCCCTCGGGCGTCCTCACGCCGGACAACAAGGCAGGATAGCCACACCGGTGGGCGGCGACGGGTCAGGCGAGGCCTCAGGTGGCGTCCGCGTCGAACGGGGGACGGTCGCCGGAGGAGGGGTTCGCGGGCTTCTTCTGCATGTCCACGCGGGTGCCGGACGAGGAGGCGGCGGTCTCCGCGGAGGCCGGGGACGTGGAGTCGGAGTCGCTGTCGCGGCCGTGCACGGCGTCCGCGACCTCGTTCATCTCCTTCTTCAGGTCGAAGCCGTTGCGGATCTCCTTGAGCCCGAGCTCGTCGTTGTCCAGCTGCTTGCGGATGAACTTCTTCGGATTCAGGTCCTCGAACTCGAAGTCCTTGAACTCCGGGCCCAGCTCCTGCCGTATGTCCGCCTTCGCGCTGTCCGAGAACTCCCGGATCTTGCGGATCGTGCGGGAGACGTCCTGGATGACCTTCGGCAGCTTGTCGGGACCGAAAATGAGCACGGCGAGGACGACCAGCGTCACTATCTCGAGTGCGCCAATGTCATTGAACACCTTGAGCTCCTTGCGATGTCCTCAGGCCGGACCGCGTCCACGGTACCCGCCACCGGTGTCTGTCCGGTAGCCGCTGCACCACAAACCGGATCAGTCGCCGCTCGCCGCTCCGAGCACCAGGGTCACCTCCCGGTCACTGCCGTCACGCTCCACCGTGAGGTCGAGGCGGTCCTTGGGCCGGTGCGCGCGGACCTTGACGATCAGCTCGTCGCTGGAGTGCACGGCCTGGCCGTCCACCTCGGTGATGACGTCGCCGGGCTTGAGGCCCGCCTTCTCGCCGGGGCCGTTCTCGCTGACGGAGGGGCCGCCGTCCTTGCCCTTGTCCGCGATGCGGGCGCCGTCGCCCGTGAACTCGGTGTCGAGCGTGACCCCGATCACGGGGTGCGTCGCCTTGCCGAAGTTGATCAGCTCCTCCGCGACGCGCTTGCCCTGGTTGATGGGTATCGCGAAGCCGAGGCCGATGGAGCCCGCCTGGCCGCCGCCCTGCTCCGAACGGTCGCCGGCGGAGCGGATGGCGCTGTTGATGCCGATGACGCGTGCCTTCGAGTCGACCAGCGGACCGCCCGAGTTGCCCGGGTTGATCGGCGCGTCGGTCTGCAGGGCGTCCACGTACGAGGTGTCGCTGCCGTCGCCCTTCTCGCCGCCCGCGGTGATGGGCCGCTCCTTGGCGCTGATGATCCCCGAGGTCACCGTGTTCGCCAGGTCGAAGGGGGCGCCGATCGCCACGACCGGGTCGCCGACCCGGACGTTCTCGGAGTTGCCGAGGGTCAGCGGCTTCAGGCCCCGGACGCCCGAGACCTTGACGACCGCCAGGTCGTAGCCCGAGTCGCGGCCGATGACCTCCGCCTCGGCGGTCTCGCCGCCGCTGAACGTCACCGATATCTCGCCGCCGGTGCCCGCGGGCTCGACGACGTGGTTGTTGGTGAGGATGTGGCCCTTGCCGTCCAGGACGAAGCCGGTGCCCGTGCCCTGCGCCGAGTCGCCCCGGACGTGCAGGGTGACCACGCCGGGCAGGGCCGCGGAGGCGATCCCGGCCACGCTGCCCTTGGGGCGGTCCTTGGACTCGGTGCCGGACTGGCTCAGCTCGATGTCGCCGACCCCGCCGTTGCGCTCGACGTAGGCGCCGATCGCGCCGCCGATGCCGCCGGAGACCAGCGTGACCATCATGACCCCGACGAGAAGCGTCCGCCGGACCCGCTTGCGCTTCTTCTCCTCGCCCTCCGGGGCGGGGGCCCCGGTCTGCTGGAGCGGCGCGTTCCACGGATCGTACGGCTGCCGGGGCGGCCCCTGGGGTGCGCCCTGGTACGGCGTGGGGGCGGCGTGCGCGACCGCTGCGGGGAGCGGGGTGCCGTGGCCGGGGGTGGCCTGCGGTTGCGGGGTGCCGTGCGTCGCCGCCGGGAGGGGCGTTCCGTGGCCGGGCGTGGCCTGGGGGTGCGGGGTGCCGTGCGGTGGCGTGCCGCTGTGCGCGACCGCCGCCGGGAGCGGGGCGCCGTGGCCGGGCGTGGCCATCGGGTGCTGTACGGGGGGCGCGGGCGCCCAAGGGCCGGGCTCGCCGTAGGGCGGCGTGCTGTACGGGTCCGGGTCGTGCAGGGGCCGCGCCCGCTCGTCGTCGGCGGCACCGCCGGGTGCCTGCGCGCCGGGCGACGGGGTGCCGGGCGGCGGGGTGCCGGGGACCTGGCTGCTCCCCAGGGGCGGCTGCGGCTGCGGCTGCCCGGTAGGCGGCTGGGGCTGGGGCTGGGGCTGGTCAGCCAGGGGCTGCGGTTGACCTGCGGGGTGCTGGGCGCTCGGCGGCTGCGGCTGACCGGCCGGGGGCTGGTCAGCCAGGGGCTGCGGTTGACCTGCGGGGTGCTGGGCGCTCGGCGGCTGACCGGCCGGGGGCTGCGTGCTCGGTGGCTGGTCCTGTGGCTGGTCGGGCGACGGCGCCGGAGCCTGTGGTGACTGATGGGCCGTTCCCGGCGTCTCCGTCCGGGGGCGGCTCCACCAGGCCCCCTGCGTGGGCTTGCCCTCGTCCATGCTCTCCCCACAACTGGCCCGCGGCGCACGCCGATACGAATCTCAACTCCGCGCCCGCCAAGTCCCCCCGGCGGGCACGGCCCACCGAGATTCAACCAGGTTCCCGCGCGTGTGCGCAGGGCGCCGTCGCGTCAGCGGAGCGCGGCCGTGCCCCGCGACGGGCCCGGACCCGGTGCCGCCGCGGTGGTGTCCGACGAGTCGGCGCCCCCCGCCTGCACGGACCTGAGCGCCGGCGGCACCGTCACGCCGGGCGGCGCGGCGCCGCGGTGGCCCGGCTGCGGCGGGCTTATCAGCGGGGAGACAGCGGCGGCGCCCGCGAGGAGCGGCGCCGTCACCGCGTACGCCGACGTCCGTGGGCGCAGCGGCTGCGCGGGGCCTCCCGGCAGCAACGGCCCCGTCACCTCGGCCGGCGCGACCGGCGCCGCGAGGGCACCGGGGCGCTGGCCCTGCACCGACAGCGGATTACCGGCCCCGCGGCGGCGCACGGAGTCGGGCGACACGGCGGAACCCGCGCCCTGGGGGCGCTGCGGCGTGACGTTGCTGTTGGCCTTGGAGCCGCCGGCCCTGGTGTCGCTCGTGTCGGCGGGGACGCCCGCCGTGACGCCGCCGAGCGCGATGGCGGCCAGGGACACCGCGCCGGCCGCGGCGAACGCGAAGCGGCGTCCGCGCCAGAGCGAGCGGTCGCCCTCGTGCCGCGTGACGTCATGGATGCGGAAACCGCGCCCCTCACCGGGCAGGACGGCCGCGTGGGCACCCGAGGGGACATACCCCACGAAGCCTTCGGTGTTCACGCCGAAGAGTCCGGCCCTCGGCAGCCCGGCGGAGCCGGCCCCGGTGGCGAAGCCCTCTCCGTCGCCCGGGGGTCTGGGACCGTCGGGCGGCTCCATGCCACCGGCGGGCAGGCCCTGGAGACGGGCCAGGAAGCTCTCGCTGGGCGGCGGCGGTGCCGCCTGCGCGAAGACGCTCTTCAGGCGGCGCTGTGCGTCGGCCTCGGTCTTGCACATCGGGCAGGTCGCCAGATGCGCGAGGACGCGCTCGCGCGCGTCATGACCCAACTCACCGTCCACCAGGGCGGCGAGCCGGTCTCCCAGATGCTGCTCCGCGTCGGCCAGGGGCCGCTCGGCGGGATTCGCCCGTGATCCACTCACGCGGTCGCGCCCCCTCCTCCCAGCGCCACGGCTCCGGGGGCCCCCACTGCCTGGAGGGCAGGGGTGTCGGCACCGAGCGCACGGCGCTCCGCGCGGGCCTCGGGAGAGCGGTGCTTGAGGGCCTTGCGGAGCTGGGAACGGCCCCGGTGGATACGGCTGCGGACCGTGCCGAGCTTGACGCCGAGGGTCGCGGCGATCTCCTCGTACGACAGTCCTTCGATGTCGCAGAGGACCACCGCGGCGCGGAACTCGGGCGCGAGGGTGTCGAGCGCCTGCTGGACGTCGGCGTCGAAGTGCGTGTCGTTGAACACCTGCTGCGGCGAGGGCTCGCGGCTGGGGAGGCGCTCGGCCGCGTCGTCCCCGAGGGCGTCGAAGCGGATGCGCTGCTTGCGGCGCACCATGTCCAGGAAGAGGTTCGTGGTGATGCGGTGCAGCCAGCCCTCGAACGTGCCCGGCGTATAGGTCGAGAGGGACCTGAAGACACGGACGAAGACCTCTTGGGTGAGGTCCTCGGCGTCGTGCTGATTGCCTGTCAGGCGATACGCCAGGCGGTACACGCGGCCGCTGTGTGTGCTGACGATCTCCTCCCATGTGGGCGGAGTCCACGCCTGCGATTCCGCGTCAGCGGCAAAGGTCGCGGTCTGAGCGGAGTCGTTGGCACGGATGCGGTCAGCGGTGTCGGTCACGGATTTCGGCTCACCCGCCAATCCGAGAAAGCGCCGGAGCACTCCTCCCCGATCCGCGGACGCAGCCGCACCTCCCCTGTCGGCTCTGGTGGTGTCCAGTGGAGCCCCTACCATAACCACCTCGCCCGTTAGCTCCGGATAAGCGTTTTTACGTGAATTTGGTACGGGCTTCTCAGCGGTTGTCCTGCCGCTTCGAGGCGCCCGCTTCAAGACTTGATCCATCCGTGACCCCCGCCGTCCTCACACCCCCTATTAACGCCCGGCCTCATCTGCGGGTTCCCGGCGCCAACGGATACAGTCACGGCCAGGCAACCACGGGGACAGGAGAGGGCCATTACCGGCAACCGGCAGACGAGCTGGGCGTTCGCCGACGCCTTTGTCGCCGAGGACGAGGCGCTGCGCTGGGCCCGTGACCGGGCCCGGGAGGCAGGGCTGCCCTCGGTGTCGCCCGGCACCGGCGCCGCGCTGCGGATGCTCGCCGCCACGGTTGACGCGAAGGCAGTGGCCGAAATCGGTACGGGGACCGGGGTGTCGGGCATCCACCTGCTGCACGGCATGCGGCCCGACGGGGTCCTGACCACGGTCGATCCCGAGCCGGAGCGGCAGCAGTTCGCCCGCCAGGCCTTCCGGGCCGCCGGCTTCGCGGGGAACCGGGCACGGTTCATTCCGGGGCGGGCGCTGGACGTCCTGCCGCGGCTCGCCGACGGCGGTTACGACCTCGTGTTCTGCGACGGGGACCGCATGGAGTCCCTCGAATACCTCGCTGAATCGTTGCGCCTGCTGCGGCCGGGTGGGCTCGTCTGCTTCGAGGGGGCCTTCGCGGACGGGAGGACCGTCGATTCCGGGCCGCAGCCCGTCGAAGTCCTCTGTCTGCGGGATCTGCTGCGGACCGTGCGGGAGAGTGTGGAGCTCGTGCCTTCGCTGTTGCCTGTGGGGGATGGGTTGCTCTGTGCGGTCAAGCGGTAGCTCTGCGGTGGCCTTGGCGGTTCTTGCGGGGTGCCTCGCGGTTCCGTGCTGCAGCTCTTGGCTCTGTGCGGTGCCCTGTGGTTCCGTGCTGCACCTCTAGGCTCCGTACGGTTTTGTGGTTCCGGGCCGCGCCTTTCAGCTCTGTGCGCGGTTCCTCGCGCCCCTGACGGGCCTCGCCTACGCCGTCCCGTGCCGCGCCTCTTGGCTCTGTGCGCGGTTCCCCGCGCCCCTTTCCGCCCCGCCGCGTGGTTTCGTGCCGCACCTTTCAGCTCTGTGCGCGGTTCCCCGCGCCCCTGACGGGCCTCGCCCACGCCGTCCCGTGCCGCGCCTCTTGGCTCTGTGCGCGGTTCCCCGCGCCCCTTTCCGCCCCGCCGCGTGGTTTCGTGCCGCACCTTTCAGCTCTGTGCGCGGTTCCCCGCGCCCCTGACGGGCCTCGCCCACGCCGTCCCGTGCCGCGCCTCTTGGCTCTGTGCGCGGTTCCCCGCGCCCCTTTCCGCCCCGCCGCGTGGTTTCGCGCCGCGCCTCTTGGCTCTGTGCGTGGTTCCCCGCGCCCCTTTCCGGGTCTCGCCTCTCAGTGAAGGGCCCCCGGCCAGGAAAAAGCACTGCCCCGGGTCCGCTCGGGAGCCGGGGCAGTGGGAAGTTTGGGCGCGCTTCCGCGTCAGCCGACGACCTTCTTCAGGGCGTCGCCGAGCGCGTCGGCCTCGTCCGGAGTCAGTTCGACGACAAGTCGTCCGCCGCCTTCGAGCGGAACGCGCATGACGATGCCCCGCCCCTCCTTGGTCACCTCGAGCGGGCCGTCGCCCGTCCGCGGCTTCATGGCCGCCATGCTCGTTCCCCTTCCTGAAACCAGCTCATCGCAGCCGACAACCCAGGTGTCACCGGCATCGAACATATTGCTTCCAGGCCATTATCCCGCATGGCGGGACCCGATGACCAACATCGGTCGGCATCGCTTGCGCAACGCGCGCCCGCAAAACCACCCAATTCGGCGATGTGCCTGCGATACTTCGCCGCCCCGCATGCCCCGTCGGCCCGCAATTGTTAGACGCAGGTCACATATCCGCCCTCATGCCGGACCTCGATGATCTCCGTCATGCTGAGGAGCCACGTACCGGACAAACGGAAGGGTTCACCATGGCCGACAGCGTGCTCTACGAGGTCAGCGACGGACTCGCGACGATCACGATCAACCGTCCCGAGGCCATGAACGCCATGAACACGGAGGCCAAGGCCGCCCTGCGGGACGCCATCAGGTCCGCCGCCGACGACCCCGCCGTGCGCGCCGTGCTGCTGACCGCGACCGGGCGCGCCTTCTGCGTCGGCCAGGACCTCAAGGAGCACATCGGCTCCCTCATGGCGGACCGCGAGGCCGGCACCGGGCAGACGATGAGCACCGTCAAGGAGCACTACAACCCCATAGTGCGCGCGCTGGCCGGCATGCCGAAGCCGGTCGTGGCCGGGGTCAACGGCGTCGCCGCGGGAGCCGGCCTCGGCTTCGCGCTCGCCGCCGACTACCGCGTGGTCGCCGACACCGCCAAGTTCAACACCTCCTTCGCCGGGGTCGCCCTCACCGCCGACTCGGGCGTCTCCTGGACGCTGCAGCGCGTGATCGGCCCCGGCCGCGCCGCGGACCTGCTGCTCTTCCCGCGGAACATCACCGCGCAGGAGGCGTACGACCTGGGCATCGCCACCAAGGTCGTGCCCGCGGACCAGCTCGCCGCCGAGGCCGCGAAGGTGGCCCGCGCCCTGGCCAAGGGCCCGACCCTCGCCTACGCCGCGCTCAAGGAGTCCCTCGCCTACGCGGCGGAGCACTCCCTGGACGAGGCCCTGGACAAGGAGGACGAGCTCCAGACCAGGGCGGGCGCCTCCGAGGACCACGCCATCGCCGTCCGGGCCTTCATCGCCAAGGAGGAGCCGAAGTACCTGGGCCGCTGACCTTCGGGCTACGGTCTCGGCGCCTCGCGGGCCACGCAGTCCGCGAGGTGGTCGTTGACCAGGCCGCAGGCCTGCATCAGGGCGTACGCCGTGGTGGGGCCGACGAAGCGGATGCCCCGCTTCTTGAGCGCCTTGGAGAGGGCCGTGGACTCCGGGGTGATCGCCGGGACGTCGGAGAGCGACCTCGGGGCCGGGCGCGAGACCGGGTCGGGGGCGAACGACCAGATCAGCTCGTCCAGTTCGCCCTCGGACCAGCCGGCGAGCACGCGCGCGTTGGCGAGCGTCGCGTCGATCTTCGCGCGGTTGCGGATGATCCCGGTGTCGGCGAGGAGCCGCTCGCGGTCCTCGTCGGTGAACTTCGCGACCGAGGCGATCTCGAAGCCCGCGAAGGCCGCGCGGAAGCCCTCGCGGCGGCGCAGGATCGTGATCCAGGACAGGCCCGACTGGAAGGCCTCCAGGCTGAGCCGCTCGTACAGGGCGTCGTCGCCGCGGACGGGGCGGCCCCACTCGGCGTCGTGGTACAGCACGTAGTCCTCGGTGGACAGGCCCCAGGGGCAGCGCAGGCCGCCGTCGGGCCCCGCGACCGCGTCGCTCGTCGTGCTCACTTGTCGTCGCCTCTCTCGCCGCGCTCGTCGTGGACTCCCTCGGAGGGGCGTGGCGCGTCGTCGAACCCGTCCTCGGCGCGCGGCGGGGCGGTGTACGGGTCGTCCGCCCGCCTCGGCGCGTACCCGTCGAAGAGGGACGGGCCCGCCACCGCCGTGGCCTGGGCGCCCGCGAGGGCCGCCTCCAGCTCGGCGATGCGGGCGTCCCGCTCGGCGAGCTCCGCGCCCAGGCGGCTGAGGGCCTCGTCGACGTCCACCATGTCGTAGCCCCGCAGGGTCAGGGGGAAGCGCAGCGCGTCGACGTCGGCGCGGCGCAGGGGCCGGTCGGGGGGCAGCGGGTCGGTGAGGCGCTCGGGCGCGGCGTCGGGCAGGGCCCCGCTCTCGCCGCCGCCCACGACGGCGAGGGTCACCGCGCCGACCACCACGACGAGGGCGATGACCAGGAACAAGAACAAGACCATGGCTGCAGGCCCCCACGCTCGACTGCCCGTGCTGAAAGTGTCAGTGTCCGATCGTGCCATGCGGCTGTGACAGTTAAGGTCGCAGGCGGCCGAACCGCGACGAGGACCCAGGAGGGCCACAGGGGATGCTCAGGCTTGGACGGCGCGAGTTCGACGCGCACGAGCCGGTGATCATGGCGATCGTGAACCGGACACCGGACTCGTTCTACGACCAGGGGGCGACGTTCCGGGACGAGCCGGCCCTGGCCCGCGTGGAGCAGGCGGTGGCCGAGGGCGCCGCGATCATCGACATCGGGGGCGTCAAGGCGGGCCCCGGCGACGAGGTGTCCGCCGAGGAGGAGGCGCGCCGTACGGTCGGCTTCGTCGCCGAGGTGCGCAAACGCTTCCCGGAGGTGGTGATCAGCGTCGACACCTGGCGGCACGACGTCGGCGAGGCCGTCTGCGAGGCGGGTGCCGATCTGCTGAACGACGCCTGGGGCGGGGTCGACCCCCGGCTCGCCGAGGTCGCCGCGCGGCACGGGGCGGGGCTCGTGTGCACGCACGCGGGCGGGGCCGAGCCGCGCACGAGGCCGCACCGCATCGCGTACGAGGACGTGATGGCCGACATCCTGCGCGTGACGGTCGGCCTGGCCGAGCGCGCGGTCGCCCTCGGGGTGCCGCGCGACGCGGTCCTCATCGACCCCGGGCACGACTTCGGCAAGAACACCCGGCACAGCCTGGAGGCCACCCGCAGGCTGGGCGAGATGGTGGAGACGGGCTGGCCGGTCCTGGTCTCGCTCTCCAACAAGGACTTCGTGGGCGAGACCCTGGACAAGCCGGTCAAGGAGCGCGTCATCGGCACCCTGGCGACGACGGCGGTCTCCGCCTGGCTCGGCGCGCAGGTCTACCGCGTCCACGAGGTCGCGGAGACGCGCCAGGTGCTCGACATGGTGGCGACGATCGCGGGGCACAGGGCCCCCGCCGTGGCGCGGCGCGGACTGGCTTGAGCGGCCCCGCGCGGGCCTCGGCACGCGCGCGGGGGCCCCGACGGGCTCCCGCGCGCGTGGGGGCTACTTCCCGACTTCCTTCGTCACCAGGGAGATGGCCTCTTCCACGTCGTCCGTGACGTGGAAGAGGAGGAGGTCGGCCTCGGAGGCCTTGCCCTGGGCGATGACGGTGTTCTTCAGCCAGTCGACCAGGCCGCTCCAGTACTGCGTGCCGAAGAGGACGATCGGGAAGCGCGTGACCTTGCGGGTCTGCACCAGGGTGAGCGCCTCGAAGAGCTCGTCCAGGGTGCCGAGGCCGCCGGGCAGGACGACGAAGCCCTGCGCGTACTTCACGAACATCGTCTTGCGGACGAAGAAGTACCGGAAGTTGACACCGATGTCGACGTACGGGTTGAGCCCCTGCTCGAAGGGCAGCTCGATGCCGAGGCCGACCGAGGTGCCCTTGGCGTCGACGGCCCCCTGGTTGGCGGCCTGCATCGCGCCGGGCCCGCCCCCCGTGATGACCGCGAAACCGGCCTCCACGAGGGCTCTGCCGATCTCCACGCCCGCCGCGTACTCCGGTGAGTCCATCGGGGTGCGCGCCGAGCCGAAGACGCTGATCGCGGGCGGCAGTTCGGCGAGCGTGCCGAAGCCCTCGATGAACTCCGACTGGATGCGCAGGACCCGCCAGGGGTCGGTGTGGACCCACTCGGAGGGGCCGTCGGAGTCGAGGAGACGCTGATCGGTGGTGGTTCCGGCCTGCACCTTGTCGCGCCGGCGCAGCACCGGGCCCACCTGCTTCTCGTCGGGGCGCTTCCCGGCAGCGGGGACGTCGTGGTCGGTCATCGTCTGCTCCCTCCATGCGTACGGAACCACAGCCTAGGTCCACGCAGGTGACGACCGAGGGACCTCGGGATGTCCGGCACCGTGCCGGGGGACCCGGTCACGACGTCAGCCAGTTGCGCAGCCGCTCCTCCGCCTCGGGGATGAGCGAGGCGCGTACACGCTCGTCGACCTTGTGGGCGAGCAGGGGGTTTCCCGGGCTGAAGTTGACCGCGGGCACGCCGAGCGCGCTGAAGCGGGAGACGTCCGTCCAGCCGAACTTGGGGCGGGCCTCGCCGCCGACGGCCGCCATGAAGGCGGCGGCCGCCGGGTGGTCGAGGCCGGGGCGGGCCGCGCCCGTGTGGTCGTCGACGACGAACTCGTCGACGCCGCAGTCCGCGAAGTAGTCGCGCACGAAGGCGAGGGCGTCCTCCTCGCTGCGGTCGGGCGCGTAGCGGAAGTTGACGGTGACCGTGCACTCGTCGGGGATGACGTTGGTGGCGACGCCGCCCTCGATGCGGACGGCGTTGAGGCCCTCGTGGTACTCCAGGCCGTCCACCACCGGCTTGCGCGGCTCGTACGCGGCGAGCCTGACGAGGATCGGGGTGGCGGCGTGGATGGCGTTGGAGCCCATCCACGCGCGCGCGGAGTGCGCCCGTACCCCCTTGGTCCTCAGCAGCACCCGCAGGGTGCCCTGGCAGCCGCCCTCGACCTGGCCGTCGGTCGGCTCCAGGAGGACCGCGAAGTCGCCCGCGAGCCAGTCGGGGTGCGCCTCGGCGATGTGCCCGAGTCCGTTCAGGTGGGCGGCGACCTCTTCGTTGTCGTAGAAGACGAAGGTGAGGTCGCGGTTGGGCTCCGTGACCGTCCGGGCGATGCGCAGCTGCACGGCGACACCCGACTTCATGTCGCAGGTCCCGCAGCCCCACAGGACGCCGTCCTCGTCGAGGCGCGAGGGCACGTTGTCCGCGATCGGCACGGTGTCGATGTGCCCGGCGAGGACGACCCGTTCCGCGCGGCCGAGGTTCGTGCGGGCCACCACGTTGTTGCCGTGCCGGTCGACGGTGAGGTGCGGCAGGCCGCGCAGGGCCGTCTCGATGGCGTCGGCGAGGGCCGCCTCCGAACCGCTCGGCGACGGGAAGTCGACAAGGCGGGCGGTCAGCTCGGCGGCGTCCAGCGTGAGGTCAAGCGGGGTCTGAGACATGCGGACGACCCTAACCTCCGAGGGCGGGACGGCCCGTCGGCGGACTCCAGTACCTTGGACGCGTGCCAGAGCCACCCACCATCCCCCGGCGCGGCCGCCTCACCCGTCTCGGCACCGCGGTCGCGGTGCTGCTCGCCGTCGCCGGCTATGTCGCCGTGCAGTACGTGTACGGCGGCAAGCCCTCCCCCCGGTGCACGGTGGTGTCGGCCAACGGCGACGGCGCCTCGTACGAGTTCACGGCCGAGCAGGCGGAGAACGCCGCGACGGTCGCCGCCGTCGGCACCTCGCGCGGCATGCCCGAGCGGGCCGTGACCATCGCCCTCGCGACCGCCCTCCAGGAGTCGGGCCTGCGCAACATCCGCTTCGGCGACCGCGATTCGCTCGGCCTCTTCCAGCAGCGCCCCACGCAGGGCTGGGGCGACGAGCGCCAGATCATGGACCCGGCCTACTCCGCGGCGCGGTTCTACGCGCACCTGGCCGAGGTCCCCGGCTACTCGCGGCTGCCCCTCACGGTCGCCGCGCAGCGCGTGCAGCGCAGCGGCTATCCGCAGGCCTACGCCAAGCACGAGCCGGACGCCCTGCTGCTCGCCGCCGCGCTCACCGGCCGCGCGCCCGCGACGTTCAGCTGCGAGGGCCGCCCCGGCGCGGCCCCCGGCGGCCCCGCGGAGGTGCGGGCCGCGCTGGAGCGTGACTTCGGCCGTGCCGTGCGCCCGGAGGCGGCCGGGGGCCGCACGGTGACGGTCCCGGTGCCCGCCACCGCGGCGGCGGGCGGCGAGGCGCCGCGGCGCGGCTGGGAGCTGGCGCACTGGGCTGTGGCGCAGTCGTCGGCGCTGGGCGTGGAGCGCGTCTCGTACGCGGGCCGTGAGTGGCGCGCGGGCGGTTCGGGTACGTGGCACGAGGTGGCGGCGGGCAGGGCCGCGGGCCCCGGTGCGGCCGACCGGGTCCGGATCGTCACCGCGCAGTAGTGCGACCCGTCCCCCTGCGGGGGCATGGAGACCGTCCTTCGGCGGGCGGGCGGTCACTCCGCCCCCGACCTGCTGCGCCTGCCCCTGATCCCTTGGGGGCAAAGGGAATGAAGGATTCTGCGGGTGTCACGAGACGTGCGTTCTCTGCCCGCTTTTGTCCGGAGCCGATTATGCGACGCATTGCCGACTCTTTACGTTGGCCCGCCGTAACCAATCGGGGCCTTGAGCGGTATTCACTGCGTCCGAGCGCCGGAACCCATCCGGTGGGACGCCGGGGACGATCCGGCCGGACACCTCACCGTCTTCTCCCGTCTGAAGGAGCATCATGTCCCTCCCCCTGACCCGCCGGATCGCCCGCGCGGCGCTGCTCAGCGCTGCGGGAGCAGCTTCCGTGGTCGGTGCGGCCGGCTCCGCAAGCGCCCTCCCCGCCGCTCCCGACCTGGGCGGGCTCACCGCGCTGGACACCGCGAACCTCGGCAACACCGTCGACGGCGCCGCCCAGAACACCGGCAACCTCGCCGGTGAGGCCGGCAGCAAGGCCGTGAAGAAGTCCGTGCCCGCCGCCACGAAGATCGTCGGCCAGAGCGCCAAGACGACGACGCCGGTCGCCCAGAAGGCCGTCGGCGACGTCGCCGGCGCCGCGGGCAAGGTCGTCGGCGACACCGCGGGCACGGCCACCGAGGGCGGGCTGCCCACCGACGCGCTGACCGAGGGCGGGCTGCCGACCCAGGGTCTGCCGCTCGGCTGATCGAGCGACCCCCATGACGTAGGGCCCCGAGCCACTCGGCTCGGGGCCCTACGTCATGCCCCGCTTCTTGGCTTCTTGGCTTCTTGGCTTCTTGGCTTCTTGGCTTCTTGGCAGCCCTATGCCATGTCCGGGCGTCCCTCAGAGCGCCAGGCGTTCGACCGCCGCCGCCACGCGCTCGTCCGTCGCCGTCAGCGCCACCCTGACGAACCGCTCGCCCGCGGGACCGTAGAAGTCGCCTGGCGCCACCAGGATGCCCAGGTCCGCGAGATGGCCGACGGTGTCCCAGCAGGACTCCCCGCGCGTGGCCCACAGGTAGAGGCTCGCCTCGCTGTGCTCGATGCGGAAGCCGTGCTTCACCAGGGCCTCGCGCAGGGCGGTGCGCCGGGCCGTGTACCGCTCGCGCTGCTCGCGCACGTGCTGGTCGTCACCGAGCGCCGCCACGACGGCCGCCTGGGTGGGCGCCGACGTCATCATGCCGCCGTGCTTGCGGATCTGCAGCAGATCGCCGAGCACGGCCGGGTCACCGGCGATGAACGCGGCGCGGTAGCCGGCGAGGTTCGAGCGCTTGGAGAGCGAGTGGACGGCGACGATGCCCTCGTAGGAGCCGCCGCACACGTCCGGGTGCAGGACGGAGACCGGGTCGGCCTCCCAGCCGAGCTCCAGGTAGCACTCGTCGCTGACGAGCAGCACGCCGTGCTCGCGCGCCCAGGCCACGGCCCGCCTCAGCTCGTCCCCGGAGAGGACGCGGCCGGTCGGGTTGGAGGGCGAGTTGAGCCAGAGGAGCTTCATCCCGGCCGGGTCGAGGCCCGCCACCGCGGCGTCGGAGGCGAACACGTCCGGGTCGTAGGTGACGTATTCGGCCCTGGCCAGGCGCGCGCCCACCTCGTACGTCGGGTAGGCGAGCCGGGGGTGGGCGACGACGTCGCCCGGACCGAGGCCCAGCTGCGTCGGGAGCCAGGCCACCAGCTCCTTGGAGCCGACGACCGGCAGGACGTTGCGGTGCGTGAGGCCGGCCGCGCCGAGGCGCCGCTCGCACCAGCCGGTGAGCGCGTCATGCAGCTCGGGCGTGCCCCACACCGTGGGATAGCCCGGCGAGTCCGCCGCCGCGATCAGCGCTTTCTGGATCAGCTCGGGCACCGGGTCGACCGGCGTGCCCACCGAGAGGTCGACGATGCCGCCGGGGTGGGCGGCCGCCGTGGCCTTGTAGGGCTCCAGCTTGTCCCAGGGGAAGGTGGGAAGGCGGTCGGAAACTGCGGACACGTACGGACTCCCGGCTTGCGTGGATGGACAAACGCCCCGGTCCCGTACGCGGGACATGCCGTACGGGACCGGGGCGGCGCTTGACGCCGCTGCTACTGGTTCTGCGGCGGCAGGGCGGCGATGAAGGCGTGGTCGCGCTCGATCAGGCCGAGCTTGCTCGCGCCGCCGGGCGAACCCAGCTCGTCGAAGAACTCGACGTTCGCCTTGTAGTAGTCCTTCCACTCCTCAGGAGTGTCGTCCTCGTAGAAGATCGCCTCGACCGGGCACACCGGTTCGCAGGCTCCACAGTCGACGCATTCGTCCGGGTGGATGTACAAGGACCGGGAGCCCTCGTAAATGCAGTCGACCGGGCACTCCTCGATGCACGCCTTGTCCTTGACGTCGACACAAGGCTGCGCGATGACGTAGGTCACGCTGTCGTTCCTCCTCGATACGGGCGTTGGCGGGCCGTCCTCAGGCTCCGCTCGCCTGGCGCGCGGGAGCGCGGCGTCGTCGATGCCCGCCCCTAGTATCTCCGTTCCTGGGCATGATCCGAACAGGAGGGGCTCGAGAACCGGTGGAATTCACTGCGGGCGGACGGCTTGAGGTCCGCATCACTGCCGCTGACGTGGGCAAACGTGTATCAGTCCGGCGTCGGACCGACCCCGGCGAGCGCGGCGGCGGTTTCACCGACACGGTCGGCGTTCTCACATCGTGGGACGACGGTGTGGTGCTCATCACACGAAGGGGTGGCGAGAGCGTCCGGATCGCGGAGGACACGCTGGTCGCGGGCAAGGTCGTGCCCGCCGCGCCGGCGCGCAGACGCGGCCCCGCCGCCTCCTACGAGGAGCTGGCGCGGGTCTCGGCGCGCGCCTGGCAGCCGGTGGAGAGCGAGCCGCTCGGCGACTGGGAGCTGCGGGCCGCCGCCGGGTTCACGCGGCGGGCCAACTCGGCGCTGCCGCTCGGCGACCCAGGACGGCCCCTCGACGAGGCGCTCGATGAGGTACGGGAGTGGTACGGGGCGCGCGGGCTGCCCGCGTACATCCAGACCGCGACCGGTGCCGAAGGCACCCAGGAGATGCTCTGCGCGGAACTGGCGGCACGGGGCTGGGAGCGCGAGGTCAGCGCGGAACTGCACATCGGCGCGCTCGCCCCCGTCGGGGATCTGGACGCGGAAGGGGCGCGCGTGGAACTCTCGCGCTCCTGCGACGAGGGGTGGCTGCGGCGCTACGGCCGGACCGGGACTCCGGGACCGCATGTGCGCAAGGTGCTGGCGAGCGGGCCCTCGGTGTGGTTCGCTTCCGTGCCCGGGAGCGGTGACGTCCCGGCCGCCATCGGCCGGTGCGTGGTCGACGGACGCTGGGCGGGGTTCATGGCGGTCGAGGTGGACCCCGGGCGCCGCAGGCAGGGGCTCGCCACCTCGGTGATGGCCGCACTGGCCCGGCAGGCGCTGTCCGACGGCGCGTCGGCGGCCTGGCTGCAGGTCGAGAACGGCAATGACGGCGCGCGGGCGCTGTACGGCGGGATGGGCTTCGCGGCGCATCACACGTACCACCACTACCGGCACGGACGGGCCTGAGCGGGCAGCGGGGCGGCCGGGCACGACACGGCACACAGCAACAGCGCCCCACCGGGGCATGAGACACGAGGCACGTATGCACGCGGAGTCCGGCGAATGGCGGCGGCGGTTCGCCGAGGAAGTACGGTCCGAACGGCCCGGTCTCGCCCTGCTGTGCCTGCTGATCGGCACGGAGGCGGACCCCTCGCTCGGCCAGGAGGGGATCGACACCGCCGAGATCGAACTCGACCGGCTGGCGGGGCTGCTGCCCTTCCGGCCCGGCGGGCCCCGCGCGTGGGCGTCCGCCCTCGCCGAACTCCTGGGCGAGCAGTGCGGCTTCCAGGGCACGCCGAGCGACTACCAGCGCCTGGACTCCTCCCTGCTGCACCTGGTCCTGCGGCGCCGCAAGGGGCTGCCGATCCTGCTGTCCGTGGTGTGGATGGAGGTGGCGCGGCGCGCCGGCGCCCCCGTCTACGGCGTGGCGCTGCCCGGCCACTTCGTGGTCGGCTTCGGACCGCGGGACGAGCAGGTGCTCGCCGATCCGTTCGACGGCGGCCGCATCCTGACCGGGCAGGACGCGGAGATGCTCGTGGCGGGGACCGCGGGCACGGGGCTCCAGCCCTCGATGCTGACGCCCGCCGACCCGCTCAACATCATCCAGCGCATCCTCAACAACATCCGCGCCTGGGCCGCCGCCCGCCCCGAGCGCTCGGAGGTCGCGCTGTGGGCGCTCGACCTGTCCCTGCTGCTGCCCGCGCACCCGGCCCGGCTGCGCTACGAGCGGGCGCAACTCCTCGTCCAGCGGGGTGACTTCCTGGGGGGCGCGGCGGAGCTCGACGAGTACGCCGATGTGGTGACGGCGGTCGAGCCGACCACCGCCGAACGGGTCCGCCAGCAGGCACGGGCGGCCAGGGCCATGCTGAACTGAGCCGTCCGGCGCGGTAAGCGATCGGTCCGGCCGGGCACCACCGACGTATGCGTTCCCGATCCCCCGGAACCACCGAGTGGCGGCGGCTGTTCGCGGCCGAGGCCGGGGCCCCGCACCCCGATCTCGCGCTGCTGTGCCTGCTGATCGGCACGGAGGCGGACCCCTCCCTCGACCGGGAGGGGATCGACACGGCGCGGCGGCTGCTCGACCGGCTCGCCGACGAGGCCGTGTCCGGCCGGGGCGGCCACCGCCCCGACACCCCGTGGGCCTGGGCGGCGGCCGTCGGGGAACTCCTCGGCGGGCGCTGCGGCTTCCGGGGCAGACCCGGTGACTACCAGCGCCTGGAGTCATCCCTGCTGCACCGGGTCCTGCGGCGCCGCAGGGGCCTGCCGATCCTGCTCTCGGTGCTGTGGATCGAGGTGGCGCGGCGCGCGGGCGCCCAGGTCCACGGGGTGTCGCTGCCGGGCCACTTCGTGGTGGGCTTCGGGCCCCCGGACGACCTGGTGCTCGCCGATCCGTTCGCGGGCGGCCGGGTCCTGACGGCCGCGGACGCCGAGCTGCTCGTGGCGGCGGCCACCGGGGAGCCCCTCGTGCCGGCCATGCTGGGGCCCGCGCGGACGCTGGACATCGTGCGGCGGGTCCTGAACAACATCCGCGCCTGGGCCGGGCCGCGCCCCGAGTGCTGCGACGTCTCCCTCTGGGCGCTCGATCTCTGCCTGCTCCTGCCGTCGCCGCCGCCCCGGCTGCGCTTCGAGCGCGCCCAGCTCCTCGTGCAGAGGGGGGACTTCGTCACCGGCGCGCGCGAGCTCGACACCTTCGCCGACGAGGTGGCCGGCACGGACGAGGCGACCGCGGACCGGGCCCGGCGCCAGGCGCGGGTGGCCCGCGCCAGGCTGAACTGAGCGACCGGGGCGGTCAGGGCGTCCGTGGCGCCGGCGCTCAGAGCCAGCCCTTGTCGCGGGCGGTGCTGACCGCCTCGGCGCGGTTGCGGACGGCGAGCTTCTGGATGGCCGTGGAGAGGTAGTTGCGGACGGTGCCCTGGGACAGGTGGAGGGTGCCCGCCAGTTCGGCGTTGGTGGCGCCGCCCGCCGCCGCGCGCAGGACCTCGCGCTCACGGCCCGTCAGGGGGTTCGCGCCCTCGGCGAGTGCCGCGGCGGCGAGGACGGGGTCGATGACCCGCTCGCCCGCGAGGACCTTGCGCACGGCGGCGGCGAGCTGGGCGGCGGGGGCGTCCTTGACCAGGAACGCGTCGGCGCCGGACTCCATGGCGCTGCGGAGGTGGCCGGGGCGGCCGAAGGTCGTCAGGATCACCACCTTCACGGCGGGGAGCGAAGCGTGCAGCCGGGCGGCCGCCTCGATGCCGGTGCAGCCCGGCATCTCGATGTCGAGCAGCGCGACGTCGACGGCCGCCTCGCGCGCCGCCGCGAGCACCTCGTCGCCGCGGGCCACCTGGGCGACGACCTCGATGTCCGGTTCCAGGCCGAGCAGCGCCGCCAGGGCCTCGCGGACCATCCCCTGGTCCTCCGCGAGCAGCACCCTGGTCACCGTGTCGCCGCCGCGGCCGGCCTCGCTGGTCATGAGGGGAATCCTACGGCGGTGCCGGAGAGCGGGACTCGGGCCGCGAGCCGGAAGCCGCGGCGCCCGGCGGCCCCCGCGTCCAGCTCCCCGCCGACCGCGGCCACCCGCTCGGCGAGGCCCGTCAGACCGTTGCCCGCGGCCCCCGCGCCGCCCCTCCCGTCGTCCTCCACGCGGAGTTCGAGGCGGGGCCCGGCGAGGGTCCGGCGGACCGTGAACGCCACCGTGCAGCGCCGGGCGCCGCTGTGCCGGACGACGTTGGTCACGGCCTCCCGCAGCGCCCAGGCGAGCGCCGCCTCGCCCTCCTCGTCCGGCAGCGTCTCCGGTGCCGCCGGCGGCAGGTCCGCCTCGATGCCGGCGGCGGTCAGCACCGTACGGGCGCCCGCGAGCTCGCCCGCCAGAGTGCGCCTGCGGTAGCCGGAGACGGCCTCGCGCACGTCCACCAGGGCCTGGCGGCCGACCTGTTCGATGTCGGCCACCTGCTTGGCCGCCGTCTCGGGGTGGTCGGGGAGCATCCGCCCCGCCAGCTCGCTCTTGAGCGTGATCAGGGAGAGCGAGTGGCCGAGCAGGTCGTGCAGGTCCCTGGCGAGGCGCAGCCGCTCCTCGTTGGCCGCGAGCTGGGCGACGGTGGCGCGGGCCTCGCGGAGCTGGATCGTCGTACGCACCAACTGGCGTACGCCGGTCATGGCGAAGCCGACCAGGACGTCGAGGACGGCGAGGTTGCCGACGAGGCCCGGGGGGCTGTCCGCGCCCAGGCCGGTCAGGGCCATCACGGCGGTGACGGCGGGGATGCCCCAGGCCGCGTGCCGCGGTGGCGCCACGGCCCCCACGGAGACCGACACGTACACGAAGAGGCCGAGCCAGTGCGCGCCGAAGCCGAGCGCGAGGACGACGGCCAGGGTGAGCTGGAGCGTGAACGACACGCCCACCGCGCGCCGGTCGGGTGCCTTGCTCGTGTACCGGAAGACCAGGGTGAGGTAGCAGGCCACGAACGCCGCGAGGCCCAGCGCGCCGAGGACGGTGGCCGCGGTCCCGCGCTCCGTGTGCAGCAGGTCGTTCACCGGGGCGGCGAGGAACACCAGCCAGACGCCGATCCAGAGCGCCTTGGAGAGGAGGAGACGGCGGTCCCTGACGGGCCTGCCCGCGGTGCGGCCGGGGCGGCTTCCGTCGGACGGGAGGTCTTCGCACGCGTCCCGGGCGCGGGGGGTCTCGCTCACGCCTTCATCGTGTCCTTCGGTCGAGCGCCCGCCCCGGGCGGTGCCGCGGTCGTCGTCATGGGGACCATCGTGGCCGGGTCGGGGCGCCGGCGGGCGGTGCCGCGTGTGCCGGGTCCGTGACGACGATGTCGTGCCGGAGGCCGGGCGCCCCGTCGAGGGGGCGGCCCGGCCTCCGGTCGCGTACGAGGATCAGCTCGCGTTCGTCTCGATCACGCCGATCCGCTCGGCGGGCGTCTTGCCGACGAGTGCCTTGCCCATCGCCTGGGCGACGTCGGTCGGCTGGACCGGCGTCTTGTCGCCGTTGCCGCGCTGGATCAGGACCCCGTCGAAGACGTTGCCGTAGAGCTTCTCCAGCTCCTCCAGGTTGTAGTACACCTGGAGGGTGCCGTTCTTGAGGACCTTGGTCTCAAGGATCTTCGGCAGCGACTTCTCCGGGCCGAACGGGATCGACTTGGCGCCCGCCTTGACGGTGACGTTGGCGGACATCGCGGGCTCCGCGAACCGGGTCATGAACTTGTCGACCTCGGTCTTGGAGACCGTCGGCTTCCGCGTGGTCACCGGCACCTGGACGGTGCCCGCGCTGCCCGTCTCGACCTGCTTCTTGTAGGCGTCGGCGACGGCCTTGGTGGACGCCCCGGCGTCGATGCCCTTGCCGACCTTGCCGTAGACGGGCACGGCCTTGCCGGGCACGAACTTGACCGTGCCCTCCTTCGCCGAGCCCGAACCGCCCGCGGCGCGCTCCAGGGCGGCGGCCAGCTTCTCCTCGTCGACGGGCATGACCGGCTCGACGACGCGCTCGCCGCCGAACAGCGAACCGACCACGGAGACCGGGTTGTAGTCGCTGCTCGCGGCCGCGCGGACGGTGGCCTGGCTGTCCAGGGTCAGCCCTGCCTGGTCCGGCTTGAGCGTGACCTCCTCGCCGGCCACCGACAGCTTCAGGGGCTTCGCCACGCGCTCACCGATGGCCTCGTCGAGCTTCTTGACGGCCTCGTCACGGGTGCCGCCGCCGATGTCGACGCCGAGCACCGTGGTGCCCTTCGGCACGTCGGCGTGGTTCATCAGCAGGCCCGCGCCGTACGCGCCGCAGGCCACGACGACCGCGGCGACCGCGAGGAGGACCAGCTTGTTGCGGCCCTTCTTCTTCTTGGCGGCGGGCGCCGGGGCGGCCGGTACGTCGGAGCGCACCGGCTCGGGCAGCTTCGGCGGGGTGTGCGCCATCGCGCCGTCCGCGCCGGGGCCCGGCGGGAAGGGGGAGTCGCCCTGCGTCGGCGGTACGACCGGGATGCCGCTGGTCAGCGTCGTGCCGGAGACGTTGCCGCCGGGCGGCGGTGCGGCGGGGCCGGACTTCTGCGGGGTGAGGATCGCGGTGTCGTCGCCCAGGGCGCCCGAACGCGGCGGGCCGCCCGCCGGGTTGCCGGGGCCGCCGGGCGGCGAGTGCCTGCCGGGGCCCGGGGGCGGCGCCATCGGGCCGTCGCCCGTGACGGGGCCGCCGGTCGCTCCCGTGGGGCCGCCGGAGAAGTAGGGCAGGTCGCCGCGGGTGGCGTCGCCGCCCTTCGGGCCGCCGCCGAGGGGGCCGGACGCCACGGCGCCCGACACGTCGAATGAACCCGTACCGGAACCGTTCCTGCCGGGGCTTGCGGGGCCCGTGGGGCCGCTGGGAGCGCCCTGGGGGGCGCCGGGGCCGCGGGAGGCGCCGGAGCCGCCGGGGGCGGCCGAAGCGGGGGCGGACGGGCCGCCGTTGGGCCGGGGGCCGCCCGCGGCCCCGGCGCTCTCGGCGCGCGCGGGCTTGCGGGGCGCGAACCAGTCGCTCGTCTTCTCCTCGGCCGCTCCCGCGCCCGAGGAGTTCGGGGCGCCCTCGCCCGCGGCGGACCCGGCACCGCCGCCGGAACCCGAAGCGGAACCGGAACCCAGCGATCCATCGGCGGCGGAGGAGGTCTGCCCCGCGTCGGCGGCGCCGGGTGCCCCCGGTGCCGCGCCGTCACGGCGGCCGTCCTCGTCCGGCGCGTCCCCGCGCGCGGCCTCGTCACCGACGGGCGTCCGCATGACGACCGGCGGGATCGGCCGCGAGCCGGGGATGTTGATCCGGATGCGGGTGGTCAGCGTGGTCTGGGTCTCGGGCTCCTCGGGCCGCTCGTCGGCGGCCTGCCGCCGCCCTCTGTCCGCGCCGCCGTCGGCAGCGCCCTGCGCCGGGGAGCCGTACGGCGGCGTCCCCGAGGGGTATGCGGCTCCACCGCGCCCCTGGGGCCCGGCAGACGAACTGTCATTTTCACGACTCAAGGCAGGTTCTCCTGGTTGACTCCGCCGCCCGTCTCGACCTCATCCGGGGTCCCCCAGGCCGGAGGTGGGGGAGGCTCGGCGGCCGCACCACCATACTGGCCGCCGTCGGCGCTCTCTCTGCGACCGGCGTCAAACCCGTGCGGAACACGGTCCGAAGTGGTACGTCACTTGGCAAGTCGGGCGGCGGACCCGGTCGGTTGCGGTCCCCGGCCGAGCGTGGCGCACATCACAGCCACGGCCATCCCGCCGAGCAGGTACGCGTAGCTGCCGAGTCCCGCGCCGAAGAGGAAGTCCCCCTCGGGTCTGGTCGCGGTGAGCAGCATGACCGCCACCAGCCAGCCCGCGGCGGGCGCCACCGCCCCGGCCCTGGTGCCGGCCGCGCGCCCCCCTCCGTAGAAGGCGCCGGCCGCGCCGACGAGCGCGAGCAGCAACCCGGCGGGGAAGAAGCCGCCTTGGACGAGCGCCCCGGCGACGCCGACGACCGCGCCGAGGACGAAGAGGCCGGCGTAGACGGCGACGCGTCCCACCCGCAGCGGCTGCGCGAGGAAGCTGCCCGCGGGCGCGGGGGCGGGGGTGGGCGTGGGCTTGGAGGAGCTGGAACCGGCGCCGGACGACGCCCTGGACCGCGTACTCACAGCGCCCTCCCCTCGGCCGCGTCCGCCGGTCCCGCGAGACCCGCGAGACCCGCGAAGAGATCCGTCTCCCGGTCCCGGCCCGGCGTGGACGCTCCGGACGCTTCTCCCCGCACGAGTTCGTAGTACTCCACCTCGAAGAGGGGTTGCGCGAGGTCGTTGGAGAGGACGAAGAGGGGCCCGTCGACCGTGACCTGGGTGGCGTGCGCGGCCATCGCCGCCGCCTTCGCCGTCCGGAAGAGCGCGCCGTCGATCTCCGTGGTGATCCGCTCGTCGTCCGTGACGCCCGGCACGTCCGAGGGGGTGCCCGGGGTGCTGAAGGACGACTGCGGGAGCACCTCGCGCAGCCACCGGAAGCGCTCGTCGACCACGGAGCGCGGGGCGCGGTTCCAGTAGATCTTGGCGATGGTGTGCGGCTCGCCGAGGTCGGCGCGGAAGCCGGGGTCGGCCGCGAGGTCGGCGGCGCGCATGGCGACGCGGTGCGCCTGGATGTGGTCGGGGTGGCCGTAGCCCCCCTCGGGGTCGTAGGTGACGAGGACCTGCGGCCTGACCTCGCGGACGACCGCGACCAGATGGGCCGCCGCCTCGTCGAGGCCGGCCGACCAGAAGGCGCCGGGGCGGCGGTTCTGCTCGGTGCCCATCATCCCGGAGTCGCGGTACCGGCCCGCGCCGCCGAGGAAGCGGTGGTCGGTGACCCCCAGCTCCTTCATGGCGGCGGCCAGCTCCCCGACGCGGTGGGCCCCCAGGCGGTCCTCGCGGTCCGCTGCGAGATGGGCGAGGCCGTCCGGGATGACCTCGCCCTCCTCGCCCAGCGTGCAGGTGACCAACGTGACATGGGCACCCTCGGCCGCGTACTTGGCCATGGTCGCGCCATTGTTGATCGACTCGTCGTCCGGGTGCGCGTGCACGAGCAGCAGGCGCCGGGCGGGCAGTTCCGTCATGGGACCACCCTACGAGGAACGGCGAGGCCGCCGAGGATGCCGGGGGGAGGGCTCAGAACTTGATGTCGCCGATCATCCCCGCCACGTTGGTCGTCAGCTCGTTGATCGTCGGAGCGATGGACGAGCTGGCCAGGTAGAAACCGAGCAGCGTACAGACCACCGCGTGCCCCGTTTTCAGACCTGACTTCTTGACCAGCAGGAAGACGATGATCGCCAGCAGCACCACCGCCGAAATCGAGAGTGCCACGGCGGTCACCTCCAAGTCGTAGCCGTAACCCAGTGCGGACGCCAGCAGGTACATACCCACCAAGCGCTACGGATCATAACTATCCGTGTGGACGCATGACTCGGAGCACGGCAGCACAAGGGGGCGCATGCGCCATAGGCTCGGGGGATGACCACCGAAGACCCCGGAGTTCCCAGGCCCGGCGAGAGCCCGGCGCAGCCGCTCTCCTTCCCGCGTCAGCAAGCCCGTACGCAGCGCTTCACCCTCGGCGCGCCCCGTGCGTTCACGGTGGCTCCCGACGGCTCCCGCGTCGTCTTCCTGCGCTCCTCCGCCGGCTCCGATCCGGTGAGCCGGCTCTGGGTACTGGACGTGGAGGACGGCCGCGAGCGGACCGCCGCCGACCCCGAGGCGCTGCTCGGCGGCGCGGCGGAGCAGCTCTCCCCCGTCGAGCGCGCACGGCGTGAGCGCAGCAGGGAGAGCGGCGCGGGCATCGTGGCGTACGCCACGGACGCCGCCGTGGAACTGGCCGCGTTCGCCCTCTCGGGCCGGCTCTTCGCGGCGGAGCTGCGTGCGGGCACGACCCGTGAACTGCCCGCGGCGGGACCGGTGATCGACCCGCGGCCCTCGCCCGACGGGCGGCATGTCGCGTACGTCTCCGGGGGCGCCCTGCGGGTCACGGGCGCCGACGGCGGGGGCGACCGGGTGCTCGCGGCGCCGGAGCCCGGCGAGGCGGAGACGGTGACGTACGGCCTCGCTGAGCACGTCGCGGCCGAGTCGATGGCGCGGTACCGGGGTTTCTGGTGGTCCCCGGACTCGGCCCGGCTCCTCGTGGCGCGGGTCGACGACGCGCCCGTGCGGCGCTGGTGGATCGCCGACCCGGCCCGTCCCGAGCGCGAGCCGGTGAGGATCGCGTACCCGGCCGCGGGCACCGCCAACGCCGACGTACGCCTGTTCGTCCTTGGCCTGGACGGGTCGCGCACCGAGGTGGTGTGGGACCGGGGCCGCTTCCCCTACCTCGCCCGGGTGCACTGGTCGGCGGACGGCCCTCCGCTGCTGCTCGTGCAGTCCAGGGACCAGCGCGGGCAGCTCTACCTCGCGGTGGACCCGGAGAACGGCTCGACGCGGATGGTGCACGCGGAGGAGGACGAAGATTGGCTTGAACTGTTCCCCGGTGTGCCCTGCTGGTCGCCCAGCGGGAAGCTGGTGCGGATCGTCGACGAGGGCGGCGCGCGCGTCCTCGCGTGGGGCGAGCGGCCGCTGACGGGGGCGCAGTTGCACGTCCGCGCGGTCCTCGACGTGACGGAGGAGGACATCCTGCTCTCGGCGTCGGCGGGGCGGGCCGCCGCCGGTCCGGAGACCGGCGAGGTGCACGTCTACCGCGTGAACGAACTGGGCGTGGAGCGCCTCTCGCGGGAGCCCGGCGTGCACTCGGCGGTGCGGGCGGGCGGCCTCACCGTGCTCGTGTCGGCCGCCCTCGACCACCCCGGCTCCCGGGTGCGGGTGCTGCGGGACGGCAGACGCGTGGCGAACGTGGCCTCGTTCGCCGAGCGTCCGGGGCTCACTCCGCGCGTGACACTCACCGAGGGGGGCACGCGCCGGATTCCGTGCGCCGTCCTGCTCCCCACGGAATACAAGGCGGCGGACGGACCGCTTCCGGTACTGCTCGACCCGTACGGCGGGCCGCACGGACAGCGCGTGCTCCACGCGCACAACGCCCACCTCACCTCGCAGTGGTTCGCCGACCAGGGCTTCGCGGTGATCGTGGCGGACGGCCGCGGCACCCCCGGCCGCTCCCCCGCCTGGGAGAAGTCGATCAAGAACGACCTGACGCTGACGCTCGACGACCAGGTCCACGCCCTGCACGCCCTCGCCGGCACGTACCCGCTCGACCTGGAGCGGGTCGCGATCCGCGGCTGGTCCTACGGCGGCTACCTCGCGGGCATGGCCGCACTGCGCCGCCCGGACGTGTTCCACGCGGCGATCGTCGGCGCCCCGGTCACCGACCTGCGGATGTACGACACGCACTACGAGGAGCGCTACCTCGGCGACCCGACGAAGACCCCGGAGACGTACCGCCACAACTCCCTGGTCGGCGACGACGGGCTGATCGGGGCGGCCGAGCCGCACCGCCCCATGCTCGTCGTCCACGGCCTCGCCGACGACAACGTGGTCGTGGCGCACTCCCTGCGCCTGTCGTCCGCGCTGCTCGCCGAGGGCCGCCCGCACGAGGTCCTGCCGCTGTCCGGCGTGACGCACATGATGGCGCACGAGCGGACCGCGGAGAACCTGCTCCTGTTCCAGGCGGACTTCCTGAAGCGCTCCCTGGGCCTGTAGGCGGCGGGGCCGCGGCGCTAGGGCACCACCCGCTTCTCCTCGGCGAAGTGGCAGGCCGAGTCGTGCGCCGCGGGGCCCTCCTCGTACCGGAACTCCGCCGGCACCGCGAGCGCGGGCACCTCAAGGGCGCACCGCTCGCGCGCCTTCCAGCAGCGGGTGCGGAACCGGCAGCCCGAGGGCGGGTTCGCCGGGGAGGGCACGTCGCCGCTGAGGAGGATTCGCTCCCGGTGCTCGCGGGCCTCGGGGTCGGGGACCGGCACGGCGGAGAGCAGGGCCTGGGTGTAGGGGTGCGTGGGGTGGTCGTAGATCTCCTCGTCCGTGCCGGTCTCCACGATCCGCCCCAGGTACATCACGCCGACCCGGTCGGAGATGTGCCGCACGATCGACAGGTCGTGGGCGATGAAGACATAGCTGAGGTCGAACTCGGCCTGGAGCTTCTCCAGCAGGTTGACGACCTGCGCCTGCACGGAGACGTCGAGGGCGGAGACCGGTTCGTCGGCGACGATGACCTCCGGTCTGAGCGCGAGCCCGCGCGCGATGCCGATGCGCTGGCGCTGGCCGCCGGAGAACTGGTGCGGATAGCGGTTGATGTACTCCGGGTTGAGCCCGACGACGTCGAGCAGTTCCTTCACGCGCTGCCGCCGCGAGCCCTTCGGCGCCACCTCGGGATGGATCTCGTAGGGCTCCCCGATGATGTCGCCGACGGTCATCCGCGGGTTCAGCGAGGTGTAGGGGTCCTGGAACACCATCTGGATGTTGCGGCGCACGGCCTTGAGCGCGCGTCCCGACAGCCCGGTGATGTCCTCGCCCTTGTAGCGGATCTCGCCCGCGGTCGGCCGCTCCAGGTTGACCAGCATCCTCGCGACCGTCGACTTGCCGCAGCCGGACTCCCCGACGATGCCGAGCGTCTCGCCCTGCCCGAGGTCGAAGTCGACGCCGTCCACGGCCCTGACCGCGCCGACCTGCTTGCGGACGACGATGCCCCGGGTGAGCGGATAGTGCTTGACCAGGCCGCGGACCTGGAGGATCGGTTCACGCCCGGCGTTCGGGTGCGGCATCGAGCGTCTCCTTCCAGAAGTGGCAGGCGCTGCGGCGCTCGGCGGTCAGGCCCTCGTACGTCACCCGGGCCAGCGGCGGGTCGTCGGTGCGGCACACGTCCTGGGCCATGGGGCAGCGGGGGTGGAAGGGGCAGCCGGGCGGGATGTCCATGAGGTTCGGCGGCAGGCCCTTGATCGCGTAGAGGTCCTGGCCCTTCTGGTCCAGACGCGGGATCGAGGCGAGCAGGCCGAGGGTGTACGGGTGTGCCGGCGCCCGGTAGATCTCGTGGACGGGGGCCCGCTCGACGATGCGGCCCGCGTACATGACGGCGATGTCGTCGGCGACGTCCGCGACCACGCCGAGGTCGTGGGTGATGAGGATCAGGCCCATGTCCATCTCGCGCTGGAGCTCCGCGAGCAAATCCATGACCTGCGCCTGGACCGTGACGTCGAGGGCGGTGGTCGGCTCGTCGGCGATGATGAGCGCGGGTTCGAGCGCCATCGCCATGGCGATCATGATGCGCTGGCGCATGCCGCCGCTGAACTGGTGCGGGTACTGCCCGACGCGCTCCTCGGCGGCCGGGATGCGCACCCGGTCCATCAGCTCGACGGCCTTCCTCCTGGCGTCCTTGCGGGACATGCCCTGGTGGACGACGAACATCTCGCCGAGCTGCGCGCCGACGCTGAGCACGGGGTTCAGCGAGGACAGCGCGTCCTGGAAGACCATGGCCATTCCGGCGCCGCGCACCTTGCGCCGCTCGTCCTCCTTGAGCTTCAGGAGGTCCCTGCCGCGGAAGAGGATCTCGCCCGAGGTGATCCGGCCCGGCGGGGTGTCGAGGATGCCCATGACGGCCTGGGCGGTCACGGACTTGCCCGAGCCCGACTCGCCGAGCACGGCCAGGGTCCGGCCCGCCGCCACGCTGTAGTCGACCCCGTTGACGGCGTGGGCGACCCCGTCCCTGGTACGGAACTCCACGCGCAGGCCGCGCACGTCGAGCAGCTCGGACGCCGCGGGCGTACCGGACGGGGATGCCTCGGATGCCACGGTTGCCATGCGCCTACCTCAGCTTCGGGTCGAGGGCGTCGCGCACCGCGTCGCCGAGCATGATGAACGCCAGGACCGTGACCGCGAGCGCGCCCGCCGGCCAGAGCAGCATGTGCGGGGCGTTGCGGATGTACGGGGAGGCGGCGGAGATGTCGATGCCCCAGCTCACGGTCGGCGGCTTCAGACCGACGCCGAGGTAGGAGAGCGTGGCCTCCAGGGCGATGTAGGTGCCGAGCGCGATGGTGGCGACGACGATGACCGGCGCCACGGCGTTCGGCGCGATGTGCCGCAGCAGCATCCGGGAGTGGGACGCGCCGAGCGCGCGGGCCGCCTGGACGTAGTCGTTCTGCTTGGCGGTGATGACGGAGCCGCGCGCGATGCGGGAGATCTGCGGCCAGCCGAGCAGCACCATGAAGCCGACCACGGGCCAGACCGTGGAGCTGGTGACCACGGACAGGAGCACGAGACCGCCGAGCACGACGGGGATGGCGAAGAAGACGTCGGTGACGCGGGAGAGCACGGCGTCCCAGCCGCCGCCGAAGAATCCGGCGAGGCCGCCGAGGACGCTGCCGAGGACGGCGACGCCGAGCGTGGCGCAGACACCCACGGTGACCGAGACCCGTGTCCCGTACACGACGCGCGTGTAGACGTCGCAGCCCTGCTCGTTGAAGCCGAAGGGGTGCCCCGGCGACGACCCCTCCCGCGCGTTGCCGAGATCGCAGTCGAGCGGGTTGCCGGTGGCGATGAGCGAGGGCCACAGTGAGATCACCACGAGGAAGACGATGATCAGCCCGGAGACGAGGAAGACCGGGTTCCGTCGCAGGTCGTGCCAGGCGTCGGACCAGAGGCTGCGGGCGGGGGCCGAGGGCCCGGTGCCGTCGGGCCCGCCCGGCGTCCGCTCCAGGGTCGTCGCCTCGCTCGCGGCGAGGTCCATCGCCCCGCCCATGCCGGTGGCCGCGACGGCTCCCTCGGGCTCCTGGGGGTCAGGCATAGCGGATCCTCGGGTCGAGTACGGCGTACAGGAGGTCGACGATCAGGTTGGCCGCCAGGAAGACCAGCACCAGTACGGTCACGAAGCCGACGACGGTCTGGGTGCTCTGGCGCAGGATGCCCTGGTAGAGCTGGAAGCCGACGCCGTGGATGTTGAAGATCCGCTCGGTCACGATCGCGCCGCCCATCAGGGCCCCCACGTCCGTGCCGATGAAGGTGACCACCGGGATCAGGGAGTTCCGCAGCAGGTGCCGGGTGATGACGCGGTGCCGGGGCAGGCCCTTGGCGATGGCGGTGCGGACGTAGTCGGCGCGCCGGTTCTCCGCGATGGAGGTGCGGGTCAGCCGGGTCACGTACGCGAGGGAGACCGAGGCGAGCACGAGGCCGGGGACCAGCAGTTCGTCGTAGGACGCCTCGCTCGACACGGACGGCTTGATGGCGCCCCACTGGACGCCGAGCAGCAGCTGCAGGACGAGTCCGGTGACGAAGGTGGGGACGGAGATGACCACGAGCGTGAGCAGCAGCACGGCGGTGTCGACGGGGCGCCCGCGCCGCAGCCCGGTCAGCACGCCGAGCGAGATCCCGATGACGATCTCGAAGACGATGGCGACGATGGTCAGCCGGATCGTCACCGGGAAGGCGGCCGACATCAGCTCGGTGACCTTCTGGCCGTTGAAGGCGGTGCCGAAGTCGCCGGTGAAGACGTTGCCCATGTAGGTCAAGTACTGCTGCCACACCGGGTCATCGAGGCCGAACTCCTTCTTCAGGCGCAGGGCCGTCGCGGGGTCGCACCTGCGGTCCCCGCACAGCCCGGCGACGGGGTCGCCCATCACGTGCACCATCAGGAAGATCAGCAGCGTGGCGCCGATGAAGACCGGGATCATCTGGAGCAGACGCCGGATCACATAACGTCCCATGGGGGCTCCGGGGGTAGTGGGGGCTCCGGGGGCCGGAGGCGCGCGGGAGGGTGGCTGTGGTGAGGGCGCCTCGGCCGGTCTCTCACTCGACCTTGATCCGGTCGTACACCGGCACGCTGAACTGGTTCAGCGACACGTCGGAGAGCCGGTCGGAGTAGCCCGCGCTACCGTTCTGGTACCAGAGCGGGATGGCCGGCATGTCCTCGGCGAGGATTTTCTCGGCGTCCTGGAACGTGCCGACGGCCTTGGCGGTGTCCGTCTCCCCGTTGGCCTCGTTGACGAGCTGGTCGAACTTCGCGTCGCTGTACTTGCCGTCGTTGGACGGGGCGTCGGTGAAGTAGTTCGGTTCGAGGAAGTTCTGGATCAGCGGGTAGTCCATCTGCCAGCCCGCGCGCCAGGCGCCGTCGAGTTCCTGCTTGGATGCCTTGCCGCGGAAGTCGGCGAAGGTGCCGATGGGGTTGCCGACGCAGGCCTTGTCCTTGCCGAGCGCCTTGTTGACAGAGTTGCACAGGGCGTCGACCCACTCCTTGTGCGAGCCGGTGTCCGCGTTGTACGTGACCTTGAGCTGCCCGCCGGGGATGCCGCCGCCCTCCTCGACGAGCTTCCTGGCCCTGGCCGGGTCGTACGTGCACGCCTCGCCGCACAGCCCCTTCTCGAAGCCGCCGTCGTCGCCGAGCACCGGTGACGTCCAGTCGGACGCGGGCGTCCGCGTCCTGTGGAAGATGGTCTCGGTGATCTGCTCCCGGTTGATCGCCATGGAGATCCCCCGGCGGACCTTCTCCCTGCCCGGCTCCGTCCACTCGCTGTCGTAGAAGGGGAAGGCGAGGGTCTGGATGATGCCGGCGGGGGTGTTGATGTAGCGGTCGCCGAGGTCGTCCCCGGCGTTCTTGAGCTGTGCGGCGGGGACGTCGTCGACCAGGTCGAGGTTGCCCGCCATCAGATCCGTGTAGGCGGTGTTGTTGTCGGTGTAGACCTTCATGTCCACCCCGTCGTTCCGTGCCTTGTCGTCGCCGGGGTATCCCTTCCACGCGCGCAGCGACATCTGCGAGCCCTTGGTGTACGAGTCCACGGTGTACGGTCCGTTGCCCACGGGCTTGGAGAGCCAGGACTCGTGGTCGTCGTAGAACGCCTTGGGCAGGGGCGCGAAGGCCGGGTAGCCGAGGGTGTCGGGCCAGGTGGAGAACTTCTGGCTGAGCCTGACGGTGAACGTCTTCTCGTCGACGGCCTTCAGCCCCGACAGGGTCTCGGCGCTCGGCTCGCCCTTCTCGGGGTGGACCTGGTCGTACCCCTCGATGTAGCCGAAGAAGTACGCGTTCTTCTGGTTGTTCTTCAGGTTCGCCCCGTAGTTCCAGGCGTCGACGAAGGACTTGGCGGTGACCTTCTCGCCGTTGCTGAACGTCCAGCCGTCCTTGATCCTGACCGTGAAGTTCCGCGCGTCCTCGGTCTCGATCGACTCGGCGACCATGTTCTCCGCCCTGCCGGTCTTCGGGTCGTACCGCTTGAGGCCCCGGAAGATCATGTCGAGGATCTTGCCGCCCTGCACCTCGTTGGTGTTCGCGGGCTCCAGCGGGTTCTGCGGATCGCCCCAGGAGGAGCTGACGATCGCGGAGTCGCCACCGCCGCCGCTCCCCCCGCCCCCGCACGCCGTCGCGGCGAGGACGACGGTCACCGCGCATGCGGCCCACCTGGCGTGCGTGGCTCCACCCATGGAGTCCTCCTGTCCCGGTGCTGCCTCGGCTTCACGTATCGCCAAATATCGCCGCAGGCCGGATGAACCGCACATTTACCCCGCCCGTACGAGTCGGAGCTCCTCCGGATGTACGTATTCCGAGACACCCGCGCCCGTATATCGAACTCATTGCCTGGATTACGAGGAGTCGCCGCACTTTGTCCATCACGCTTGATTACGCCAAGGTAAAGTCATGGGATTTATCAGGTAAAGCTATGGTCAAGGATCTCAAGAGCCCGCCAAGGCGGCTGAGGATTCATTGACCGAGCGGGAAATGCCTTGCGACAGTCGCGCCTAGCCCGTAGGTGCCTGCTCGTCCTGCGGAATCCTGATGACCCCTCCGGGCCTGGAGCGCCATGACCTCGCCAACTCCCGCCGCACCCGCCACTCTTGAAGTGACGGACAAAACCGGCACCCCGCCCACGCCCAACACCCAGGGGAGCACGGGGCGTTCGCCGGGGCGGCTCGCCTGGACCCGGTTCAAGCGGGACAAGACCGGCGTGATCGCCGCCTGCGTGGTCATCTTCTTCTTCGTGGTCGCCCTGTGCGCGCCGCTGATCGCGAAGCTCTACGGAAAGGACCCGTACACGACGTACGGGGTCGACGACCCGTCCCTGCTCAACGAGTTCAGCTACCCGGTGAAGCCGAACGGCGGCATCGACGGGGAGTTCTGGTTCGGCATCGAACCGAGCCTCGGGCGGGACGTCTTCACCTTCCTCCTCTACGGCATGCGCAACTCGCTCCTGATCGCCGGCGCGACGACGCTCCTCGTCACCTTCTTCGGGATCGTCATCGGCGTCACCGCCGGCTACCTGGGCGGCAAGACCGACTACTTCATCGGCAGGGTCATCGACATCCTGCTCGCGTTCCCCTCCACGCTCTTCTTCATCGCCTTCTGGCCGGTGATGATCTCGATCCTCGTATCGCCCGAGGAGAACACTCCGGTCTGGCTGACCGTCGTCAGCCTCATCACGGTGATGACCGCCTTCGGCTGGGCGTCCATCGCCCGGCTCCTGCGCGGCGAGGTACTCGCCCTGCGGGAACGGGAGTTCGTGGAGGCCGCGAAGGTCACCGGCGCCTCACCGGCCCGGATCATCTTCAAGGAACTGCTCCCCAACCTCTGGACGCCGATCCTCATCCAGTCGACGCTCGCACTCCCGGCCTTCGTCACCGCCGAGGCCGGGCTGGCCTTCCTCGGCGTGGGTCTGAGCGACCCGACGCCGGACTGGGGCGTGATGATCCAGAACGGCTCGAAGTACTACCAGGACGACATCACCTTCATGCTCTTCCCTGGCCTGTCCATGGTGATCTTCGTCGTCGCCTTCAACCTCCTCGGCGACTCCGTGCGCGACGCGCTGGACCCCAAGACCAGGCGCTGACACTCCCCGATCCGGCCGGGCGACGGGGCCCACCGCCGGAAGCATCCGCTGTCTCTCCACCGAAACCAGACAGGAAGCCATGTCCTTCTCTCGCAGAAACTTCATCATCGCCACGTCTGTCGCGGCCGGCGGTTCCATGGTCCTGTCCGCGTGCAGCAGCGGCGGAGGAGGTGGCGACAGCAAGGGCCCCGCGGGTTCCAAGGAGTACACGGGCGCCTCGGTCACCGTCGGCACCGCCGAGGACTCCCAGGGCCCCGCCCCCGAGGTCAAGGGAGCGCGCAAGGGCGGCACCATCTACGGCGTCTCCCCCGACGACCTCTCGCACCTCGACCCGCAGCGCATCTACTACGCGCTCAACTCCACCGGCGCCATGCTCTTCGCCCGGTGCCTCACGGGCTACAAGACCGCCGAGGACGGCTCCCAGAAGCTGGTCGGCGACCTCGCCACGGACACCGGCAAGATGTCCGACGGCGGCAAGACCTGGACCTTCACGCTGAAGGACGGTCTGAAGTGGGAGGACGGCAGCGAGCTGACCGTCGAGGACGTGCGCCACGGCTTCGAGCGCTCCTGGGCCAAGTTCGTCACCGAAGGCGCCACGTACGCGCAGATCGCCCTCACCGGCAAGGACGACTGGCGCAAGGAGTACGAGGGCCCCTACGGCGGCAAGCACCTCGACGCCATCAAGATCGACAAGGCCAAGAAGACCATCACGTTCCATCTGGCCCAGCCGCGCTCCGACTTCAACTTCACCCTGGCGATGCACTCCTACGCCGCCACCCCGGTGAAGATGGACACCAAGGAGAAGTACGACAAGAAGCCGGTCTCCTGCGGCCCCTACCGGCTCAAGCACCGCTCCATCGACAAGTCGATGACCTGGGTGCGCAACAAGCACTGGGACGCGAAGACCGACCCGATCCGCAACGCCTACCCGGACACCCACGAGTTCGAGTTCGGCACCGAGGGCCTGGACCTCGCGGACCGCCTCATCGCGGACCAGGGCAAGGACCAGTACACGATCACCATCTACAACAACGTGCCCGCCGAGCGCATGCAGAAGGTCCTCACGGACCCGGACCTGAAGAAGCGCAGCTTCAACGGCCTGCTCACCGGCATCTACTACTACGCCATCAACTGCAAGCGCGTCACCGACCTCGACGTGCGCAAGGCGCTCATCCACGCCTGGCCGCTGGAGCAGATCCGCAAGATCTACGGCGGCCAGAACTCCGGCGACTACGCGACCACGATCCTCAGCCCCGACATCCAGGGCCGCGAGAAGTACGACCTCTACGGAAAGCTCGACAAGCCGCAGGGCGACCCCGAGGCCGCGAAGAAGCTGCTGAAGAAGGCCGGCAAGCTCGGCATGAAGGTCGTCTACGCCTTCCCGAAGAGCCCGACGTACGACAAGACCAAGGTCGTCATCGAGGCCGCGCTCAAGAAGGCCGGCTTCGACCCGGTCATCAAGCCGATCGACTCCACCACGTACTACGACCAGGCGCAGCAGGTCGACAACAACTTCGACGTGATGTGGTTCGGCTGGTCCCCCGACTGGCCGACCGGCTACACGCTGCTCCAGCCGCTCTTCGACGGCACCACCATCGGCAACGGCTCGAACAACGTCTCGCAGCTGGACGTCGACTGGGTCACCGAGGCCATCAAGAAGAACGTGAAGCTCTCCGACCCCGACGCGGCCAACAAGGCCTGGGCCGAGCTGGACAAGAAGATCATGGAAGAGGAGGCGCCGATCATCCCCGAGATGTACCAGCGCCGCTTCTACCTGCACGGCTCCAAGGTCGGCGGCGCGCAGTTCGACCCGCAGTTCTCCGCGACCCTGATCAACAAGGTGTACGCCAAGGCCTGACGCCCGGCCTCCGTGGCGGGGCGGCCCACCGGGCCGCCCCGCCCCCGCTCCCCCGTCGGCATCCGTCAGGAAACCTCCGCCATGTTCCGCTTCCTCCTCCGCCGCATCGTCGGCGGCGCGGTGATTCTGCTGATCATCAGCGCCATCGTGTTCCTCCTCTTCTATGCCGCCCCGCGCGACCCCGCGCGTCTGGCCTGCGGCAAGGTCTGCACTCCCGAGACCCTGGCACTGGTGCAGAAGAACCTGGGGATCGCCGACCCGCTCCCGGTGCAGTACTGGCACTGGTTCGAGGGCCTCTTCGTGGGCCGTGACTACGCGACGTTCGGGAACTGCCCCGCGCCCTGCCTCGGCTACTCGTTCCGCAACAGCGAGCCCGTCCTCGGCACCATCCTGGACCGCTTCCCGACGACCATCTCGCTCTCGCTCGGCAGCGCCGCCGTCTTCGTCGTCTTCGGCGTCGGCACCGGCATGCTCGCCGCGGTCAAGCAGGGCAAGGCGCTCGACAAGATCGCGTCCTCCGCGTCGCTGATCGGCTCCTCGCTGCAGATCTACATCGTCGGCGTCTTCGCCATCTACCTCTTCACCAACCAGCTCGGCTGGCTGGAGCGGCCCTCCTACACGCCGTTCACCGACGACCCGGGGGCCTGGTTCGCCGGGCTGCTGCTGCCGTGGATCGTCCTCTCGGTCATCTTCACCGCGAACTACACCCGCATGACCCGCTCCCAGTTGGTCGAGACGCTCAACGAGGACTACGTCCGCACCGCGAAGGCCAAGGGGCTCTCGTCCCGTACGGTCTTCTTCCGCTTCGCCTGGCGCGGCGCCATGGGCCCGATCGTCACCATCTTCGGCCTCGACCTGGGTGTGCTCTTCGGCGGCGCGATCATCACCGAGAAGACGTTCAACCTGCACGGCATCGGCGAACTCTCGGTCAAGGCCGTGAGCACCAGCGACCTGCCCATGCTGCTCGGCGTCGTCCTGGTGGCCGCGGCGGCGATCCTCATCTTCAACATCATCGTCGACGCGGTGTACGCCCTCATCGACCCGCGCGTGCGCCTCGCCTAGGAGCCGGACCCATGAGCACCCCCTTCCTCTCCGTACGCGATCTGCGCGTCCACTTCTCCACCGAGGACGGCATGGTCAAGGCCGTGGACGGCCTCGACTTCGAGCTGGAGAAGGGCAAGACCCTCGGCATCGTGGGCGAGTCAGGTTCCGGCAAGTCGGTGACCAACCTCGCCATCCTGGGCCTGCACCACAAGGACAGCACCACGATCGACGGCGAGATCCTGCTCGACGGGCAGGAGCTCCTCACCGCCACCGAGCGGGAGCTGGAGCGGCTGCGCGGCAACAAGATGGCGATGATCTTCCAGGACGCCCTCGCCTCGCTGTCGCCGTACCACACCATCGGCCGGCAGATCGGCGAGACGTTCCGCAAGCACACCGGTGCCTCCAAGAAGGAGGCGCGGGCGCGGTCGATCGAGATGCTGACGAAGGTCGGCATCCCGCAGCCCGATCTGCGGGTGGACGACTACCCGCACCAGTTCTCCGGCGGTATGCGGCAGCGCGCGATGATCGCGATGTCCCTGGTCTGCAACCCCGCCCTGCTGATCGCCGACGAGCCGACCACGGCCCTCGACGTGACGGTCCAGGCGCAGATCATGGACCTCCTCAAGGACCTCCAGCAGGAGTTCGGCACGGCGATCATCTTCATCACCCACGACCTCGGCGTCATCGCCGACATCGCGGACGACGTCCTGGTGATGTACGGCGGCCGGTGCGTGGAGCGCGGCACCAAGAAGGAGGTCCTGCGCACCCCGCAGCACCCCTACAGCTGGGGCCTGCTGGGTTCGATGCCGTCGCTGGAGGGCCCGGTGGACGTCCCCCTGTCCCCCATCCCCGGCACCCCGCCGAGCCTCCTCAACCCGCCCACCGGGTGCCGCTTCCACCCGCGGTGCGCGTTCACCGAGCAGGTCGGCGGCGAGCGCTGCTCCCGCGAGCTGCCGCTCCTTGAGCTCAACGGGGGGCGGGGCGCCGCCTGCCACCTCACCGACGCGCAGCGGACGGAGTTCTTCTCGGACTTCGCGGGCTCGCGGACCGACTGACGCCGACGGCGCCGCCGTACAAGAACCGACTGACGACCGACGTAATCGAGACGGGACCCACCACGATGAGCAGCACCACACCCCCTCCTCTCCTGGACGTCAGCGGGCTGACCAAGCACTTCCCCGTCATGGGCGGCTTTCCGTTCAAGCGGAGGATCGGTGCCGTGCAGGCCGTCGACGGCCTGGACTTCACCGTGGGCGAGGGCGAGAGCCTGGGCCTGGTCGGCGAGTCGGGCTGCGGCAAGTCGACGACGGGCCGCCTGATCACGCGCCTCCTTGAGCCGACCGGCGGCAAGATCTCCTACCGCGGCCAGGACATCACGCACGCCTCGCGCAAGCAGCTCGCGCCGGTCCGCTCGGAGATCCAGATGATCTTCCAGGACCCGTACGCGTCGCTGAACCCGCGGCAGACGGTCGGCAAGATCATCTCGGGTCCGATGGAGGTCAACGACATCAACCCCGCGGGTGGCCGCGAGGCGCGGGTCCGCGAGCTCCTGGAGACGGTCGGTCTCAACCCGGAGCACTACAACCGCTTCCCGCACGAGTTCTCGGGCGGTCAGCGCCAGCGCATCGGGGTCGCCCGTGCCCTGGCCCTGGAACCGAAGCTGATCGTGGCGGACGAACCGGTGTCGGCCCTGGACGTCTCCATCCAGGCCCAGGTGGTGAACCTCCTCCAGAAGCTCCAGAAGGACCTGGGCATCGCCTTCCTGTTCATCGCCCACGACCTGGCGGTGGTCCGGCACTTCTCGCAGCGGGTCGCCGTCATGTACCTGGGCCGGATCGTGGAGATCGCGGACCGCGAGGACCTCTACGGCAACCCGCGCCATCCGTACACCAAGGCGCTCCTGTCCGCCGTGCCCGAGGCGACGGCGGACGACGTCCCGCGCCGCGAGCGCATCCTCCTGACGGGAGACGTCCCGTCCCCGGTGAACCCGCCGTCCGGCTGCCGCTTCCGCACCCGCTGCTGGAAGGCCACGGAGAAGTGCGCGTCGGACGACCCGCCGCTGGTCCGGGTGGACGGCAACCGGGAGGGCCACCTGACGGCGTGCCACTACCCCGAGGACACGGCCGGCCTGGCGGTCCCGGCGGCCCGCAAGTCCCTCTGACCCCCGGCCCCCGTCACCTGGGTCCGGCCCCGCCCTCCCCCTTGACCCGAGCGGGGTGGGGTCGGCTCCGGGGCTTTAGGGTGCCTGAAGCGTCGGTGGGCCGGGGGCGTTGTCTAATTGCCGGGGCCGCCCGGTTCCCCGGAAGTGTGGCGCCTCCGCCCCGCCAGTAAAGGGCGCTCCCTGTCGGTCGCGTCGGCTGCGCCGATTCCGCT
>NZ_JBFAHX010000041.1:0-61686 GCF_040654435.1 Streptomyces sp. NPDC050703 | reverse complement strand
TGTGGTGTGGAGCCTAGACACCTCCACCACACCGGAGGTCTTCGCCATGATCAAGACCCAGCCCTGTTAACAACGCTCGTGATCAATACACCTAGTCCCGGCGGCGCCAGGTGCGGGTGACGTCCGCCAGGGCCTCGACGGCCTGGCGGGCGCGCGAGGGGTCCTCGCGGAGGCCGGGGCCGAACTCGACGTGCAGCCAGGGCACGTCGTGGAACGCGGCGGCCCGCCCCTGCACGTTGGAGCGGCCCTCCAGCGGGCAGGACCTGGCCCAGGCGCGGCAGACGTCGAAGCCCCGCTCCCGCAGCGCGTCCGCGAGGCCGCGGCCCTCGGACACGGCATGCCTGCCCCGGCCCGTGGAGGCGACGACGTCGTGCTTCGGTGCCGAGTCGTCGGCCATGCCGTGGAGCTGCACACCGGGGAGTCCGCGGCGCACCAGTTCGGCACAGATGGCGTGAAAGACGCTGTCCCTGCGGTGCGCGACGTCCGCCGTGTCACCGCGCCCGGCTTCGCGATGTGCACCCGCGATGACGAGGATGCCGCCCGGGGAGCGGCTGAGGAGGCGCGCGCCGAGCTGTTCGGTGTACCGGTCGGCCACGGGGTGCGGCACCTGGGCCGACCAGCGGACGGGGGAGTCGAGGTCGATGTAGACCCGGCCCCAGCCGCGCGGCGCGGCACCGCCCTCGGAGCGGTCGGCGATCTCCGCGTACCGCCGCCCGCCGACCGGGTCCTCGACGGTGCGGACCGCGAAGTCGACGTCGGCCAGGTGGTGTTCGGCGGCTGTGCGCTTGCCGTCGAGGAGAAGGGCGACGCTCGCGGCCAGCGTGCGCCGGTCGCCGCGGGTGGGGCGGCGGTACCCGGTGTCCTCGTCGAAGCCCGCGGTGTAGTCCGTGATGCGGCGTTCCAGGCCGTCGGCCGGTCGGCCGTCCGGTGGGGAGCCCGCCGGGCTCCGGCTCTCCCGCGACGGCTCGCGGCCCGGGTCCGAGGGCCCCGAGCCGCACTGCGACAGGCTGAGGACGCAGGCCGTCACGCCCGCGAGGACCCCGAGCTTCTTTGCGGTCGTGACCAGCCGTGTGCGGTAGCTCTTCATGGTTGTATAAAGATATCCCTGTGATGACACGTCCTTCCCGCAGGCAGATTGTGACCTGTGCGGCCTCCGCGTTCCTGCTCGCCGGCACAGCCACCGCCTGCGGCACTTTCGGCAGCGACGGCAAGGCCGCCTCCGGCGGCGGCCCCTCGTTCACCGTCGCCGCCGCGGGCGACATCCTGATCCACCCGCAACTGACCGAGCAGGCCCGCAAGGACGCCAAGGACACCGGCAAGGGCGAGCAGGGCATCGACTTCGGGCCGCTGCTCGCCGGGGCCAGACCCGTCATCAGCAAGGCCGACCTCGGCATCTGCCACTTCGAGACCGTGGCGGGCAAGCCGGGCGGCCCCTTCGAGAGCTTCCCCGACTTCATCGTGCCGCCGCAGATCGCCACGGCGATCAAGGGCGCCGGCTACGACCAGTGCTCGACCGCGTCGAACCACACCCTGGACCACGGCCTCGGCGGCGTCACCCGCACCCTGGACACGCTCGACAAGGCGGGCCTGCGGCACACCGGGTCGGCGCGCAACGCCGCGGAGGCGGCCAAGCCGCTGATCACCGAGGTGAAGGGCGTCAAGGTCGCGCAGCTGTCCTTCTCCTTCGGCTTCAACGGCCGCGAGGTCCCCAAGGACAAGCCGTGGATCGTGAACCAGAACGATTTCGACGCGATCGCCGCCGCCGAGAAGAAGGCGCGCTCGGCGGGCGCCGAGGTCGTGATCCTGAGCGTCCACTGGGGGCGCGAGCACCAGCCCGAAGCCACCTCCTCGCAGGTCGGCCTGGCCCGCAGGATCGCGCGCGAGACCGGCATCAACCTCGTCATCGGCCACCACGCGCACGTCGTCCAGCCGATGGAGAAGGTCGACGGCACCTGGATCGCGTACGGACTCGGCAACCAGGTCGCTCGGCACGACGCGCCGAGCGGGCTGACCGAGGAGGGCGTCATCGGCTGGTTCGAGTTCGTCGAGCGCGGGGGGGAGTGGGACGTCGACGCCAAGTACGTGCCCACGCTCATGGACATCCCGCCGGACCCGAACGAGACGGGCGCCCTGCCCAAGGACGCCGTCAAGGACCACCGGCTCCTCGACGTGGCCGCCACGCTGAAGGACGGCGAGGGGCTCAGCGAGCAGCAGCGCGCCCGCTACCGCCTGGCCTTCGAGCGCACCCAGGGCACACTGATGAACCGGGGCGCGGCCAAGGACGGCCTCGAACCGCTTCAGTCACTACCCGGTGACTGACCGCCGCACTCCGGTCATCGGTGCGATGTAGCTCACATTTTCCCCATCCCGTACATCTCTTCGAGGGGTTCACGGGTCCAAGCTCTCCGGAACGCATCACTATGCGCTTCCGTGTCCCGCGTCACCCCCAGGAGAGGAGCACCCCTTGGCCGCTTCGCGTTCGAAGCGGCGGCACAAGGTCCGCCGAAGGACCGACATGTCTCTGCTGGGTGGCATACGTCCCCCCATCGCCGTGCTGTCGGTCCTGCTCCTCGCCCTTGCGGGCGTCACCGCTCTCACCCTTGGCCGCGCAGGCCAGGAAGCAGTACCCAAAGCGGTCAAACTGTCCCAACAGCACTTCGCCGAGGACGGTGCCATCGCGCTGCGCGCCTCCATCGACGAGTCGGTCACCGACCTGACCCGGAACGCCGAGCTGTTCAGCGCCGGCGAGCCGGTGCCCCCGGACGCCGTCCTCGACAAGATCGGCAGCGTCTACCAGAAGTGGCGGGGCACCGCGGTCGTCGAGATCTCCTCGGGCAAGCTCCTCGCCGCCCGCGGCGAGAACCTGCCGCTGACCGCCGTCGACCGCGGCAAGCTCGCGGACGAGGACGGCCTCGCGCCGCGCATGGTGCGCCTGGAGAACGGCGAGACCCGTCTGCTCGCCTTCGCCCTGCTCACCTGGGAGGGCAAGCCGCAGCAGCTCCTCGTCGCGTCGAGCAGCCTGCGCTTCCCCGGCATCAGCCTCGGAAAGTTCCGCTCCATCGCCGTCGTCGGCCAGGACGGGCACATTCTGAGCGACGACGGCATCGCCGACCCCCTCCAGGAGGACGGCGACGGCCGGCGCGAGCGGATCAAGCAGGCCGACAAGCAGCTCAAGGCCTTCGCCACCAGCGCGGCGAAGAAGTCCCGCACGCACCCGATCATGTCCAAGGAACCGGGATCGGGCGGCTTCCTCGGCGTCAGCGGTCACCTCACCGGCGACCGCTACCTCGGTGAGCGCTACGTCGCGGGCTACGCGGGCCTCGCGGGCCCCGAGGCGGGCAAGGCCACCGACGCCACCCGGCTCGGCCTCACGGTCGTCGCCATGGTGCCGGTCGCCGAGGACCCGACGGCCACCACCAGTTCGGCCTTCGGGCTGCTGGCCGCGGCCGCCCTGCTGCTCATCGGCGGCGTCACGGTCTTCCTGCTCCTGCGGACCGTGCAGCGCCCGCTGATCCAGCTCTTCCTGGAGGGCCGCAGGCTGAGCCGGGGCGACCTCGACCGGCCGGTCTCCGTGCCGCGCAGCGGTGAGGCCGCCCGCATCGGAGCAGCCCTCGAACGGCTGCGCCGCCAGTTGCTCGGCGCACCCGCGGACAAGCAGCCCGGGTCCGCCCGCCGCGGCAGGTTCGGCGCCCGCACCCTGATCGCCGTCTGCGCCGTCCTGCTCCTCGCGTGGTCCGCGCCGCTGATGCTGATGCTCAACCGCGCGGGCGACACCGTCGTCGTGCCGCAGCAGATGGTCAACGACCAGCGCGAGCGCACCGACACCCTCACCGACCGGGTGCGCCGCGCCCTCAACGAGGGCCACGCCGACCTCACCTCGGTCGCCTCGCTCATCGGCGACCGCACCGAGGCGTCGGAGATGTCCAAGGTGCTGGAGAGCACCATGCACCAGCACACCCGCTACCAGTCCCTCTACGTGCTCGACGCGAAGGGGAAGGTCCTCGCGAAGGCGGGCGACGACCCCCGCAGCCCCTCGGGCAAGGGCCCGTCGGACAAGGCCGTCCGCGTCCTCGACGAGGGCGGCAAGGAACCGGTCATCATCGGCACCGCCGAGATGTCCGGCCGCCAGGGCGCCGCCGTCGTCGGCGAGTTCCGCATCGAGTTCCTCAACGCGCTGCTGAAGCGTCCCGGGCTCGGCCAGGTGCGTGTCGTCGACGCGAAGCGCAAGGTGATCGGCGCCAACTACGGCTACCAGGAGTTCGAGAGCCTGCCGAGCGGGCGGCTCGACGCGCTCGCCGAGGGCACCGCGCAGAAGGTGGGCGTCAGCACGCGCCCCAGCGGTGTCCTCTACCGCGACGGCGACGAGATCCAGATCGCGGCGGCGGCTCCCTTCGCGGGCGGCGGCGCGGCGTCCTCCCTCAACTGGACCGTCGTCAGCTGGCAGCCGGCCTCCGGTCTCGCCATCCCCGAGTACACCCTCCAGAACCGCACCGTCCTCGCCGGACTCCTCGGCATCACCGCGGCGGCGGCCTGTCTCGGGTGGCTGCACATCGTCGTCGTACGGCCGCTGCGGCACCTCGCCGACCGGGCGGAGGCGCTCGCCGAAGGGGACCGCCGCACCGTCCTGTACCCGACCCACCACGACGAGGTCGGTGCCGTCACCCGCAGTCTGGAGCTGATCAGGCAGCAGCTGCCGACGGGCACACAGCGCAAGCGGGACGGCGCCACGGCCGGCCTCGCCGGAAGGAACTGAACCCCGTGCTCTTCCTCTACACCGTGCTCGTGGTGTGCAGCGCCATCCTGCTGGCGGCGGGCGTCGTCGAACAGCGGCGGCACTTCGCCAGCCTGGAGCACATCCCCACCCGGGTGCTCGTCAACGGCATCCGCGGCAAGTCCTCCATCACCCGCCTCTGCGCGGGCGCCCTGCGCGGCGGCGAGCTGACCACGGTCGCCAAGACCACCGGCACCGCCGCCCGCTTCATCCACCCCGACGCCACCGAGGAGCCCGTCTACCGCAAGTTCGGCATCGCCAACGTCGTCGAGCAGATCGGCATCGTGCGGCGTGCCGCCGCGTACAACCCGGACGCCCTGGTCATCGAGTGCATGGCGGTCATGCCCGCGCTCCAGGAGATCAACCAGTCCAAGCTGATCCGCTCCACCATCGGCGTGCTCTGCAACGTCCGTGAGGACCACCTCGCCGAGATGGGCCCCACCCTCGACGACGTGGCGCGCTCGCTGTGCCGCTCCATGCCGGAGAACGGCATCTGCGTCACCGCCGAGAAGGACCGCTTCGACATCCTCCAGGAGGAGGCCGACGCGCGGAACTGCGAGCTGATCTACGCCGATCCCGAGACGGTCAGCGACGAGGAGCTGCGCGGCTTCAGCTGGTTCACCTTCAAGGAGAACGTGGCGATCGCGCTCAAGGTCGCCGAGCTGGTCGGCGTCGGCCGCGAGGTCGCCCTCCAGGGCATGTACGACGCCCCGCCGGACCCCGGTGTCCTCTCCGTCGAGCGGTACGCCACCGAGGACGGCAAGAAGCTGCGCTTCGCCAACGTCTTCGCGGCCAACGACCCCGAGTCGACGCTGATGAACATCAACCAGCTCCTCGACCTGGGCGCCATCAAGCGCCCGCTGAACGTGGTCATCAACTGCCGTCCCGACCGCGTCGAGCGCAACGGCCAGATGGGCGAGATCGTCCCCGACCTCCGGCCGGAGAAGGTCTTCGTCATCGGCCACCCCGCCAAGTCCGCCATCGACGCGATCCCCGCCGACTGGCGCGACCGCGCGGTGGACCTCGGCGGCGACCGGCGCGACCCCGAGGAGTTCATGCACCAGATGCTCGGGCAGCTCGGACCCGACTCCTCGCTCGTCGCGATCGGCAACATCCACGGCCAGGGCGAGCTGCTGCTCGAACACCTCGCGGAGCTGCCGGCCGACGAGAGCGAGGAGCAGGCCCCCGAGGAGCCCGCGCCGTTCTACGAGCCGCACGTCGACCCGTACCAGCACTATCCGGAGGCGTACGAGGAGCGGTACACCCCGGTGCACACCCAGCAGATCCAGCAGATCCACGCGCAGCAGGCCCAGCAGGCCCACCACGCCCAGCAGGGCCAGGGCCAGCTCCCGCCGGGTGTCCACGTACCCGTACAGCGCACGCCCGACCAGCCGTACGAGTCCTACGCGCCGCAGCAGCAGCAGCACCAGCAGCCGCAGTACCAGCAGCAGTACCCACAGCAACAGCAGCACCATCAGCAGTACGAGCAGCAGCAGCAGTACGAGCAGCAGCAGTACGAGCAGAACCAGCAGAACCAGCAGTACGTGTCCCACGAGGGCTACGCGCCCCGGGAACCGCAGCCCCAGCCCCCGGCGCCCCGCGGCCTCTTCGAGCCGCGGGTACCGCCCGTACCGCCCGCCCATGACGACGACCAGCAGTGGCACAGCCCAGGAGAGCCCCGTTGATTCCCTCCGTCCTCACCCCCGAGATCGCCGCGGTCGGCATCGCGCTCGGGCTGCTCTTCTCCCTGGTCTGCTACCTGACGACCAACCTCTCGCCCGGTGGCATGATCACCCCGGGCTGGCTCGCCCTGACCCTCGTCGAGGACCTCCAGCGCGCCGCCATGGTGCTCGGCGTGACGGTGCTGACCTACCTCGGCACCCTGCTGATGCAGAAGTACGTGATCCTGTACGGCAAGCGGCTGTTCGCCGCGGTCGTGCTGCTCGGTGTCTCCCTCCAGGCGACCGTGATGATCGTGCTGTCGATCGAGTTCCCGCTGATGTACGCGAACCAGACGCTCGGCTTCATCGTCCCCGGCCTCATCGCCTACCAGCTGGTGCGCCAGCCCAAGGGCCCCACTCTGCTCGCCACCGGCTCGGTGACGCTCATGGCCTACGTCGTCCTCACCGCCGGCATCCTCCTCGGCTTCATGCCGTCCGTCTGAATCGCAGGAGTCATCCATGCCGCCCAAGAAGAAACGTCCCGTCGTTCACGCGGCGACCGTGCTCGCCCTCCTCGCGGGCAGCGCGTACCTCACCGTGGAGCTGCGCAAGGACGAAGAGGCCAAGGCACCCAAGGTGCAGGCCGTCACCGACACCCCCGGCCTGCAGAACAGCAACGGCCAGCAGGGGAGCGGGAAGCAGAAGTGGGAGCGCCTGAAGAACCCCGAGCGCTCCGTCCTGCGCACCGAGAGCGGCAAGGTGCTCGCCACCTTCACGGACGGCGCCCGCACCGCGACGCTCACCGGACCGAGCCGCACCTTCACCGAGCCCGCCAACACCAAGTCCCGCGTCGTCACCAACGACTGGGTGCGGCTGATGCCGGAGACCTGGCGCGAGGGCGCGGAGAAGGAGAAGTGGTTCAAGGACTGGTACAAGGAGTTCTCCGGCAGCGAGGAGGACGACATCTTCGCGATGGCGTTCCAGTACGTGCAGGGCGCGCCGGTCAAGAAGGACGACGAGGGCATCGCCTACGCGGGCGACGCCAACTTCGGCCCGATCAACCCCGAGGGCAGCGAGGGCAACGACCTGCGCCTTGAGCAGTCGGACTTCTTCGACTACCTCGGCATCCCGTACACCTTCCGTGACGGCACCACCATCCAGCCGGAGACCATCCGCGCCCGCTCCATGGACTGCTCCGGGTTCATCCGCACGGTCTTCGGCTACCGCGCCCGCTACCCCCTGATGGCCAGCGACCAGGCCGGCGACGGTCTGCCCCGCACCGCCAACGGCATGGCGCGCGGCAAGGCCGGCACGGACGTCATCAAGCTGAAGGGCGTGTCCTCCGCGGACCGCCCGAAGTCCATCGACGTCATCCAGCCGGGCGACCTGGTCTTCTTCAAGCTGGACGCCCGCACCAAGGAGCGCCTGGACCACGTGGGGATCTTCGTCGGCCACGACGCCGACGGCCACAAGATCTTCATCTCCAGCCGCGAAGAGGTCAACGGCCCGACGATCGGCGACAAGGGCGGCACGTCCCGCCTCGACGGCAACGGCTACTACGCCTCCACCCTGCGCAGCGCCAAGCGGCTGTAGGCAAGGCGTCCTTCACGGGCGTACGGTTCGGGGGCCCGCACACCGGGCCCCCGAACCGCCCACCCTCCGGCGCAGTTCCCGGTCGGCCGTGATCACCAGGCAGGGGCGGCCCGCGGCCTCGGCGGCCAGCTCCGCGATGCGGTCGTCGCCGCTGCCGGGCGCGCTCTCCACGCGGACGCCGGGCACGGACCGGACGCCGCGCGCGGCGCCCTCCACGACCAGGACGATGTCCAGCGGCCCCGGATGGCCGGGCAGCCCGTCCTCCGCGTACGCGACGAGCCCGTCCCGCAGCCGCTCGGCGGCCCCGCGGCGGTCGTGCCACCAGCCGTCGGGCTTGGACCCGACGACGTTCGCGGCGTCGACGACGACGAGAGTTCTCATACGGCAAACGTAAACTAGCCGGTGAAGCGTTGTGCGCACGTGGTCGTGGAAGGGTTGCCGCCGAGTCATGCCGTCGAGGTCGAAACCGGTGAGCACCGGTCCCCTGGAGAGCGCCCGCTGGCTGCTGCGCGGCAAGGACGGCAGACTCACCGCCTACGTCCGGGCCGACGGCGGGCTGCTCCGCTGGACGGAGACCGCGCCCGGCGGCCCCGACTGGACGGGCCCCGACTTCTTCGAGGCACCCGGCATCACCTACCTGACACTGGCCCAGGGTGCCGACCGGTACGTGCACTTCATCGGCCGCCGCGAGCGGCGCGACGCCGAGGGCGGGAAGACGGTCGACCTCGTGCACTCCATCCAGTACCAGTCGGGACGGCCCCTGATGGACTGGCGCTCGGTCGGCAACCCGCACACCAAGCTCGTCGAGCGCGCGCCGCACCTCGGCGCGCCCGCCGCCGCCGTGGACGCCGCGGGCACCGTCCACGTCTTCGTGCGGGACGCGGTGAACAGCGTCCGGATGCGCCGCGAGGGCAAGGGCGGCAAGTGGGAGGGGTGGAAGGACTTCAAGGTCCGCCGGGCCCTGGACGGCATCGTCGCCCGCGCCACCTCCACCGGCCGCGTCGAGGTCTACGCGCCCGGCGCCGAGGCGACCCTGCGCTGGGCCCAGGAGAGCCGGGGCGGCGAGCTGCTGCCCGCCGACGACATCCCGCTCGCCCCCGTCCCCGGCTCCGGCGCGCTCCTGGAGACCGGCCCCGACCGCTTCACGTACTACGCCGCGGGCGCGGACGGCAAGGGCGTCCTCGCGTACCGCCCCGCCGACGGCGGCGCCGCCGTGCCGCTCGGCGGTGACCCCGGCACCGGAGCCGTCGCCGCCCTGCGCACGCCCATAGACGGCCACGACTGCACGGTCCTCGCCCACCGCACGGGCTCGGGACGCCCGGCGATCGGCGCGTTCCCCACCGAGGACGAGGGCGCGGGCCTGTGGTGGGCCGAGACCGGCGAGCCGTGCCTCGGCGCCCCGGCCCTCGCGCTCGACGCGCGGGGCCGTGTGGTCATCGCGGCCGTCGGCCTCGACGGGACGCCGCGCCTGGCCCGCCAGAAGGCGGAGCCGGGCCTCGCGCTGGAGGCGTGGACCACGCTCTGACACGGGCCCCGCGGGCCCGTACGACGGCGGGGCCGTACGACGGCGGGGCCGTACGGAAGCGACTTCCGTACGGCCCCGCCCTGTCGTGCTCCGCGTGCTACGCCGGGACGCTCGCCACGCCCTGGTCGAGGAACCGCTTGCCGTTGACGCGCTCGCTGACGCCCTCACGGTCCAGGTACGGCGTGATGCCGCCCAGGTGGAAGGGCCAGCCCGCGCCGGTGATCAGGCAGAGGTCGATGTCCTGCGCCTCGGCGACGACGCCCTCGTCGAGCATGAGCCCGATCTCCTGCGCCACCGCGTCGAGCACGCGGTCCCGCACCTGCTCCTCGGTCAGGACGGAGTCGCCCTGCTTCAGGAGGGCGGCGACCTCGGGGTCGAGCTCCGGCTTCCCGCTGTCGTACACGTAGAAGCCGCGCTTGCCCGCCTTGACGACGGCGGCGAGGTTCGGGGAGACGGTGAAGCGCTCCGGGAAGGCGCGGTTCAGGGTCTCGGAGACGTGCAGACCGATGGCGGGACCGACGAGCTCCAGGAGCACCAGCGGCGACATCGGCAGACCGAGCGGCTCGACGGCCTTCTCGGCGACGGCGACCGGGGTGCCCTCGTCGATGACGTTCTGGATCTCGCCCATGAAGCGGGTGAGGATGCGGTTCACGACGAACGCCGGGGCGTCCTTCACGAGCACCGCGGTCTTCTTCAGCTTCTTGGCGACACCGAAGGCCGTGGCCAGCGACGCGTCGTCCGTCCGCTCGCCGCGCACGATCTCCAGGAGCGGCAGGATCGCGACCGGGTTGAAGAAGTGGAAGCCGACGACCCGCTCGGGGTGCTTCAGCTTCGACGCCATCTCGGAGACCGAGAGCGAGGAGGTGTTGGTGGCGAGGACGGCGTGCGCCGGAGCGACCGCCTCGACCTCGGCGAACACCTGCTGCTTGACGCCGATCTCCTCGAAGACGGCCTCGATGATGAAGTCGGCGTCGGAGAAGCCCTCGGCCTTGTCCAGGACGCCGGTGACGAGCGCCTTGAGGCGGTTGGCCTTGTCCTGGTTGACACGGCCCTTGCCGAGCAGCTTGTCGATCTCGGCGTGGACGTAGCCCACACCCTTGTCGACGCGCTCCTGGTCGATGTCGGTCAGGACGACCGGCACCTCCAGGCGGCGCAGGAAGAGCAGGGCGAGCTGCGAGGCCATCAGACCGGCGCCGACGACGCCGACCTTGGTGACCGGGCGCGCCAGGCTCTTGTCCGGGGCGCCGGCCGGGCGCTTGGCGCGCTTCTGCACGAGGTTGAACGAGTAGATGCCCGCGCGCAGTTCACCGCCCATGATCAGGTCGGCGAGCGCGGTGTCCTCGGCGTCGAAGCCCTTCTGGAGGTCGCCGTCCTTGGCGGCCTCGATGATCTCCAGGGCGCGGTAGGCGGCCGGGGCGGCGCCGTGCACCTTGGAGTCGGCGATGGCACGGCCGCGGGCGACGGCGGCGTCCCAGCCCTCGCCGCGGTCGACCTCGCCGCGGACGACCTCGGTCTCGCCGGTCAGCACGGAGGCCGTCCAGAGCAGCGACTGCTCCAGGAAGTCGGCGCCCTCGAAGAGCGCGTCGGCGATGCCGAGCTCGAAGACCTGCGCGCCCTTGAGCTGGCGGTTCTGGTTCAGCGAGTTCTCGATGATGACCGAGACGGCCTTGTCGGCGCCGATCAGGTTCGGCAGCAGCGCGCAGCCGCCCCAGCCGGGGACCAGGCCGAGGAAGACCTCGGGCAGCGAGAAGGCGGGCAGCGCCTTGGAGACGGTGCGGTAGGTGCAGTGCAGACCGACCTCGACGCCACCGCCCATCGCGGCGCCGTTGTAGTACGCGAAGGTCGGCACGGCGAGCCCGGAGAGCCGCTTGAAGACCTCGTGCCCGCCCTTGCCGATGGCGAGCGCGTCCTCGTGGCGCTTCAGCAGCTCCACGCCCTTGAGGTCGGCGCCGACGGCGAAGATGAACGGCTTGCCGGTGATGCCGACGCCGACGATCGCGCCCTCGGCCGCCTCCTTCTCGACCTGGTCGATCGCCGTGTTCAGGTTGGCGAGGGACTGCGGGCCGAAGGTGGTCGGCTTGGTGTGGTCCAGACCGTTGTCGAGGGTGATCAGCGCGAAGCGCCCGGCACCCTGCGGGAGGTCGAGGTGGCGTACGTGCGCCTGCGTGACGACCTCGCCCGGGAAGAGCTCGGCCGCGCCCTTCAGGAGCTCAGTGGTGGAGCTGCTCACTTGTCGCCTCCGGCGTCCTTGTGGTTCGGGTTCTCCCAGATGACCGTCGCGCCCATGCCGAAGCCGACGCACATGGTCGTGATGCCGTAGCGCACCTCGGGCTGCTCCTCGAACTGCCGCGCGAGCTGCGTCATCAGGCGTACGCCGGAGGAGGCGAGCGGGTGGCCGAACGCGATGGCGCCGCCGTACTGGTTGACGCGCGCGTCGTCGTCCGCGATGCCGTAGTGCTCCAGGAAGGCGAGCACCTGCACGGCGAACGCCTCGTTGATCTCGAAGAGACCGATGTCGCCGATGCCGAGGCCCGCCTTGGCGAGGGCCTTCTCGGTCGCCGGGATCGGGCCGTAGCCCATGACCTCCGGCTCGACGCCCGCGAAGGCGTACGACACGAGGCGCATCTTCACGGGGAGGTTGTTCTCCCGCGCGAACTCCTCGGAGGCGATGAGGGAGGCGGTGGCGCCGTCGTTGAGACCGGCGGCGTTGCCCGCGGTGACGCGGCCGTGCGTACGGAACGGCGTCTTGAGGCCCGCGAGGTTCTCCAGGGTCGTCCCCGGGCGCATCGGCTCGTCGGCGGTGGCGAGGCCCCAGCCGGTCTCACCGGCCTCCTCGTTGGTCCGCCGTACGGAGATGGGGACCAGGTCGGCCTGGATCTTGCCGTCGGCGTACGCCTTGGCGGCCTTCTCCTGCGAGCGCACGGCGTACTCGTCGGCGCGCCGCTTGGTGATGCTCGGGTAGCGGTCGTGCAGGTTCTCGGCGGTCATGCCCATGAACAGCGCGGACTCGTCAACGAGCTTCTCGCTCACGAACCGGGGGTTGGGGTCGACGCCCTCGCCCATGGGGTGGCGGCCCATGTGCTCGACGCCGCCGGCGACGGCGATGTCGTACGCGCCGAAGGCGACGCTGCCCGCGACCGAGGTGACGGCGGTCAGGGCACCGGCGCACATGCGGTCGATGGAGTAACCGGGCACGGACTGCGGGAGCCCGGCCAGGATGCCGGCGGTGCGGCCGATCGTCAGGCCCTGGTCGCCGATCTGCGTGGTCGCGGCGATGGCGACCTCGTCGATCTTGGCGGGGTCGAGGTCCGGGTTGCGGCGCAGCAGCTCCCGGATGGCCTTCACGACGAGGTCATCGGCACGGGTCTCGTGGTAGATGCCCTTCGGGCCCGCCTTGCCGAACGGGGTGCGGACGCCGTCCACGAAGACGACGTCCCTGACGGTACGAGGCACGATGGCTCTCCTCCAGGGTGCGGTTGCGCCACGCCTGCGGCGCGCTTCCTTCCACTCACCCTACTTGCCGGTAACTATGTGGCCAAGGGAGGGTTTGGGGAGGCGAACGTCACATCTGGCCGCGGGCCCCGGTGGCTGGTCCCCGACCGCGGGGCGGTGTTCTTTGCGGGGCCGCTTTTGCTCGCCGGGGGCGGTGGGGTCGGCGGGGTCATTTTTCCTCGCCGGGGGTGGTGGTGTTCGGTGGGTCGCTTTGCCGCGGGGCTTGCCGTCGTCCGGTGCTCTCCCGCTGGCCGCGGGCCGGCCGCGTGGCCGCCGCTTCGCGGCGGGTGTTCCCCCACCCACCCGCCCGCGCACCTGGCGTTGGTCGGTGCTGTGGGGGGGGGGCTTGGGTCTCTCGGGCGGCTGCCGGGGGTCGGCTTCGCGGCGGGAGCCTCCCACCCGCCCGCCCGCTCACCCGGGGTCGGCCAGGGCTCGATGCGGGGTGAACGGGTGGGTGGGTGGGAAAGAATCCCGCCGCGAAGCGGCGGGGCCAAAGACCCGGCTCAGCGACACGGGAAAACGCACGCCCCAGCGGCGGGGGGAACGCGCGCCCCGGCGGTGGGGAAGCGCGCACCCGGCGGTGGGGGAACGCGCGCCCCGGCGTCCCGCCAGGTTCCGTGGTGCTCAGGCGAGGGCCGCAACCAACGCCGGGGTCACCTGCGTGATCTGCCAGGGCCGCGCCCCATGAGCGGCCAGGGCCTCGGCCACCGAGCCCTCGGTCACCTCGGCCGGAGGCTCCCAGCAGACGCGCCGGACCGTGTCCGGAGTGATCAGGTTCTCCTGGGGCATGTTCAGCCGCTCCGCCAGCGCGGAGACCGCCGCCCGCGCGGCGGAGAGCCGCGCCGCCGCCGCGGGGTCGCGGTCCGCCCAGGAGCGGGGCGGCGGCGGACCGCTCACCGTCTGCCCGGGCTGGGGCAGCTCGGAGTCCGGCAGCGCCTTGGCGCGGTCCACCGCCGCCTGCCACTGCTCCAGCTGGCGCCGCCCCATGCGGTGCCCGAAGCCCGAGAGCCCCGCGAGCGCGTGCACGTTGGGCGGCAGCCCGAGCGCCGCCTCGACGATCGCCCCGTCACTGAGCACCTTGCCCGGCGACACGTCCCGCCGCTGCGCGACCTTGTCACGCGCGGTCCACAGTTCCCGTACGACCGCCATCTGACGGCGCCGCCGCACCTTGTGCATCCCGGACGTCCGCCGCCAGGGGTCCTTGCGGGGCGGCGCGGGCGGCGCGGAGGCGATGGCGTCGAACTCCTCGCGGGCCCACTCCAGCTTCCCCTGCCGGTCCAGCTCCTTCTCCAGGGCGTCGCGCAGGTCGACCAGGAGCTCCACGTCCAGCGCCGCGTACCGCAGCCAGGGCTCGGGAAGGGGGCGGGTGGACCAGTCGACCGCGGAGTGGCCCTTCTCCAGGACGTAGCCGAGGACGCCCTCGACCATCGCCCCGAGTCCCACGCGCGGGAATCCGGCGAGCCGCCCCGCCAGCTCGGTGTCGAAGATCCGGGAGGGGACCATGCCTATTTCGCGCAGGCACGGCAGGTCCTGCGTGGCCGCGTGCAGGACCCACTCCGTGTCGCCGATGGCCTCGCCGAGGCCGGAGAGGTCGGGGCAGGCCACGGGGTCGATCAGCGCGGTGCCCGCGCCCTCGCGGCGGAGCTGGACGAGGTAGGCGCGCTGGCCGTACCGGTAGCCGGACGCGCGCTCGGCGTCGACGGCCACGGGGCCGGTGCCGCGGGCGTACGCGGCGATCATCTCGGCGAGGGCGTCCTCGTCGGCGATCACCGGCGGAATGCCGTCACGGGGCTCCAGCAACGGGGTCGGCGCCGTTTCGACGTCGTCCGGAGGGGCGCCTCCGGTGGTTCGCAGTGAGCTGTCTGCTGCGGTCTCTTGGGCGTCGGTCACCTGTCAAGGGTATCTGTGTATGCACGACGCCCGTCGACGGAACGTTCCGTCGACGGGCGTGAAGGGGATGTAAATGAGTCAGTGGATGATTCCGGTACGCAGGGCGACCGCGACCATCCCGGCCCTGTCGCCCGTGCCGAGCTTGCGCGCGATCCGGGCGAGGTGGCTCTTCACGGTCAGGGCGGACAGGCCCATCGAGACGCCGATGGCCTTGTTGGACTGGCCCTCAGCGACGAGGCGGAGCACCTCGACCTCGCGGCCGGAGAGCTCGCGGTAGCCACCGGGGTGGCTCGGGGTGCCCGGTGGGCGGCGGTGCATTCGGGCGGCGGCCGAGCCGATGGGAGCGGCGCCGGGGCGGGTGGGGAGTCCGACGTTCGTCCGCGTGCCGGTGACGACGTAGCCCTTGACGCCGCCCGCGAGGGCGTTGCGTACGGCACCGATGTCGTCGGCGGCGGAGAGGGCGAGGCCGTTCGGCCAGCCCGCGGCACGGGTTTCGGAGAGGAGCGTCAGGCCGGAGCCGTCGGGGAGGTGGACGTCTGCGACGCAGATGTCCCGGGGGTTGCCGATGCGGGGACGAGCCTCCGCGATCGACGAGGCCTCGATGACGTCGCGCACACCGAGCGCCCACAGGTGGCGGGTGACGGTGGAACGGACGCGGGGGTCGGCCACGACGACCATGGCGGTCGGCTTGTTCGGGCGGTAGGCGACCAGGCTTGCGGGCTGCTCGAGGAGAACGGACACCAGGCCTCCTGGGGGTGGCGGGAAGGGGCCGGCTCGGGGATGAAGCCGGGCGAAACCGTGCTTTCAAGGTCACAAACCTCTTCGGCAGCAAAGGCCCCCGCCTTTAGGAAATGATCAGGATTCGGTGCGTAATAATCAGGGCAATTCGGACGCGCACTCGATCATCCGAAGATCGAACCGAATGGTCACTCTTCCGAGTGACCACGGACGGGGTATCCCGCTCCCGGGCTCCGGCGCACACGAAACCCACCCGTCGGGCCGACGGGTGGGTGACGGGTGCGCGAGGGGTGCGCGATGGGTGGGTGATGAGTGGGTGCGTGAGCGGAGAGAAGCGGCGCGTGGACGGGGGCGTGCGCGCGGGGCGTGTGTGCGGGCGTGTGTGCGGGGCGTGTGCGGAGCGCGTGTGGGGGGTCCGCAGGGCCGGCGCCGGCCCTGGCCGCGCGTCAGCGCGAGAGCGGCCCCCTCCGCTGCGGCAGCGACACCACGGACCCGTCGCCCGGCGTGACCGGCGGCAGCCCCGCCACCTGGCAGAGCAGCTCGCACCACGCGGCCAGGTGCGTCGCGGTGTCCGGCGCCCCGCCGGGGCCCTCGCGGGGCGTCCACGAGGCCCGGATCTCGATCTGCGAGGCGGGGGGGCGTTCCGCGAGCCCCCCGAAGTAGTGCGATCCGGCGCGCGTCACCGTGCCGCTGGCCTCACCCGCGGAGAGCCCGCGCGACTGGAGCGCGCCGGTCAGCCAGGACCAGCACACCTCCGGCAGCAGCGGATCGGCCGCCATCTCCGGTTCCAGCTCCGCCCGCACCAGCGTGACGAGCCGGAAGGTGCCCTGCCAGGCGTCGTGCCCCGCCGGGTCGTGCAGCAGCACGAGGCGGCCGTCCGCGAGGTCGTCCTCGCCCTCCACGACCGCCGCCTCCAGCGCGTACGCGTACGGCGCGAGCCGCTGCGGTGCCCGCGTCGGGTCGATCTCGATCTCCGGCCGCAGCCGTGCCCCCCGCAGCGCGTCGACCGCCGCGCGGAAGGGCGGCGGAGCCGAATCCGCCACCTTCCCCTCCGAACCGTCCATCTCGCCAGCGCCGTCCGACCGTTGTCCCTGAGCCGCAGCCATGCGGGGAAGGTTAAGGGGAACCGCGCCTTCGCGCAGGGAGAGACACCCGTGAGAGGGCTCCCGGTCGACGTGGGAGACTCTCCGGGTGAGTGCCAACAGCAGCCAGAGCCCCGTGGGCCGGCGACACGCAGCGACGTACGACTCCCCGTTCATGAAGGCGTGCAGGCGGGAGACCGTGCCGCACACGCCGGTCTGGTTCATGCGGCAGGCGGGGCGCTCACTGCCCGAGTACCGCAAGGTCCGCGAGGGCACGGCCATGCTGGAGTCCTGCATGCGCCCCGACCTCGTCACCGAGATCACCCTGCAGCCGGTGCGCCGGCACGGCGTGGACGCCGCGATCTACTTCAGCGACATCGTCGTACCGCTGAAGGCCATCGGCGTCGACCTCGACATCAAGCCCGGCATCGGTCCCGTCGTCGAGAACCCCATCCGGACGCGTGCCGACCTCGCGCGGCTCAGGGACCTCACGCCGGACGACGTCCCCTACGTCACCGAGGCGATGGGGATGCTGACGGCCGAGCTGGGCGCCACGCCGCTCATCGGTTTCGCGGGCGCGCCCTTCACCCTCGCGAGCTACCTCGTCGAGGGCGGGCCGAGCCGCAACCACGAGCACACCAAGGCGCTCATGTACGGCGACCCGCGGCTCTGGGCGGACCTCCTGGACCGGCTCGCGGAGATCACCGGCGCCTTCCTGAAGGTGCAGATCGAGGCGGGCGCCAGCGCCGTGCAGCTCTTCGACTCCTGGGTGGGCGCCCTCTCGCCCGCCGACTACCGGCGCTCGGTGATGCCCGCGTCGAAGAAGGTCTTCGACGCGGTCGCCGCGTACGACGTGCCGCGCATCCACTTCGGTGTCGGCACGGGCGAGCTGCTCGGCCTCATGGGCGAGGCCGGCGCCGACGTCGTCGGCGCCGACTGGCGGGTGCCGGTGGACGAGGCGGCGCGCCGCGTCGGGCCCGGCAAGGCGATCCAGGGCAACCTCGACCCGGCGGTCCTGTTCTCGACGCGCGAGGCCGTCGAGGCGAAGACGGACGAGGTGCTCGCTGCCGCGAAGGGCCTTGAGGGGCACATCTTCAACCTCGGCCACGGCGTCCTGCCGACGACGGACCCCGAGGCGCTGACCCGGCTCGTGGAGTACGTGCACGAGCGCACATCAGCCTGAAAATTGTCCGAAAACGGCCTCTGCCCGAGCAGCAGGGGCCGTTTTCCGCGCCGGTGGTCCGTTCGCTTCCGCGACCGTGCGGTCAGGGCGTGCCGAGGCGTGCGGCCGGTGTGCCGTCCGAGGCCCAGAGCGAGGTGACGGACTCGCGCAGCGAGAACCGCGGGCGCCAGCCCAGTTCCCACTCGGCCGCCGTGATGTCGGCGCACTGCCAGGGCACCGGCGTGGCGCGGCCCGCCGCGCCCGGCGTCTCCAGGAGTTCGCCGGTGAAGCCCGCCGCCCTGACCAGACCGTGCGCCAGGTCGCGCACCGGGGTGGCCCGCCCGCTGCCGACGTTGAGCAGCCGCGGCAGCCGCCCCGGCAGGGCGAGCGCGAGCGCCACGGCCCGCGCCACGTCGCGTACGTCGACGAAGTCCCGGTGCGCCGACAGGCCGCCCACCTTGACCGTGCCGTGCGGGGTGCGGGCCACGGCCCTGCTCAGTTCGGCGGTCAGCCGGCCGGGCAGGCCCGCGGCCGGTGCGCCCGGGCCCACCGGGCTGGTGACCCGCAGGACCAGGGCGTCGAGCGGGCTCTCCAGGACGGCGAGCGTCCCGGCCAGCTTGGTGGCGCCGTACGGGGTGACCGGGCGGGCGGCCGTGTCCTCCGTGAGCCGCTCGTCGACGCCGGTCGGCCCGTACTCGGCCGCGGAGCCGAGGTGCACGAGGCGGGCGGTGGGCAGCGCCGCCGCGAGGGCCGCGCAGAGCACGGCGGGGCCGCGGGCGTTGACCTCGGCGAGGTGCGGCGTGCCGCCGCCGACCGAGCCCGCGCAGTTGACCACGGCGTCCGGCGCGGCCTCGGCGAGCCGCTCGGCGAGCCCGTCCGGGGTGCAGGTGGCGAGGTCGATCCGCTGGTCGTCGCCGGGGGCGCGGCCCCCGCGCAGCAGCCGCACGCCCGGCAGGGTCCGCAGCCGTTCGGTGATGTGGACGCCCAGGAACCCGGTGGAGCCCAGGATGAGGATGCGCACGCCTCACACCCCCTTGCCGGGCAGTGGGCGACGGGTGAGCGGGCGGTGAGCGGTGGCTCGCGCGGTGTCCTTCATATGGCGTGGGTCCCCTCCACGGTCGGGCCGGCGAGGGTGTCCCCACCCTGCGGCCCGCCCCCCAGCGGCGCGGACCCCAGTCGCCGACTGTGCCCGTGCCGCTCTGACGCGTCACATGGTGCGTGCCACCTGTGAAGCCTGTGTTGATTCCGTGAAAGCTGGCGGAAAAGCGACAGCGGTCGTCCGGAGGGGCGGGGCGGCGACCGGAGGCGCGTGGTGTGGCGGTGGAGTGAGCTGTTCCGGTGGGCCGTCGCCGCTCAGAGGGGGTGCGACCGGTGGGCGGGGGCGCCGCGTGCCCCGTGCGCGCGGCTGCCGTGGGCGGGCTCCCACGGCCCCGTGGATCTCGTGCGGGGAAAGAGAAGGTTTCGGCCAGTGGGCGGGGGCCGCCGGGTGGCGGCCCCCGCGTAGCAAGCGCGTTCTGACCTGCGCGGCACGTGTGCCCCGCGCCGGGAAAGGGGGTGCGAAACAGGGCACGCGGAGAGGTCCGCGGGTCGGCCCCACCCTTGCCTGGCCCTTCCCTGGCCCTTTCCTGGCCCCTGCCTCACCCTGCCCCTCACCCCGCCCGGACCGCCGCCACCGCCTTGCGCGCCGCCACCAGGACCGGGTCCCACACGGGGGAGAAGGGCGGCGCGTAGCCCAGGTCCAGGGCCGTCATCTGCTCCACCGTCATCCTCGCCGTCAGGGCGACCGCCGCGACGTCCACCCGCTTGCCCGCGCCCTCGCGGCCGACGATCTGGACGCCCAGCAGCCTGCCCGTGCGCCGCTCGGCCAGCATCTTCACCGTCATCGGGGCCGCGCCGGGGTAGTAGCCCGCGCGGCTCGTCGACTCGATGGTCACCGCCACGTACTTCAGGCCCGCCGCCCGCGCCTCCCTCTCGCGCAGCCCCGTGCGGGCGATCTCCAGGTCGCACACCTTGCTGACGGCCGTGCCCACCACGCCGGGGAACGTGGCGTAGCCGCCGCCCACGTTCGAGCCGATGACCTGGCCGTGCTTGTTCGCGTGGGTGCCGAGCGCGATGTGGCGCTCCCTGCCCGACACCAGGTCGAGCACCTCCACGCAGTCCCCGCCCGCCCAGATGTCCTCGTGGCCGCGCACCCGCATCGCCAGGTCGGTCAGCAGGCCGCCGTTCTCGCCGACCGGCAGGCCCGCCTCCTCGGCGAGCGTCGTCTCCGGGCGCACGCCGAGGCCGAGCACCACGATGTCCGCCGGGTACTCGGCGTCCTCCGTGGCCACCGCCCTGACCCGGCCGTCGTCCCCGGTGAGGACCTTCGTGACCTCGGCGTCGTTCACCATCTCGATGCCCATGCCGGTCATCGCGTCGTGCACCAGGCGGCCCATGTCCGGGTCGAGCGTCGACATCGGCTCCTCGCCGCGGTTGACGGCCGTCACCTCGTAACCGCGGCGGATCAGCGCCTCCGCCATCTCGACGCCGATGTAGCCCGCGCCGACGACCACCGCCCGCCGGCCCTCCGTGCGCCGCAGGGTGTCGATCAGCGCCTCCCCGTCGCCGAGGGTCTGCACGCCGTGCACGCCGGGGGCGTCGATGCCGGGCAGCGGCGGGCGGACGGGGCGGGCACCGGTGGCGATGACGAGCTTGTCGTACGCCGTCCAGTACTCCTCGCCCGACGCGAGGTCACGGGCCAGGACGCGCCTGCCGGGGACGTCGAGGCGGCGCACCTCGGTGCGCATCCGCAGGTCGATGTCGCGCTCGCGGTGCTCCCGCGGCGTGCGCGCGATCAGATCGTCCCGGTCCTCGACGTCACCGCCCACCCAGTAGGGGATGCCGCAGGCGGAGTACGAGGTGAAGCCGCCGCGCTCGAACGCGACGATCTCCAGCTCCTCCGGCTTCCTCAGCCTGCGCGCCTGCGACGCCGCGGACATGCCGGTCGCGTCGCCTCCGATGATGACAAGTCGCTCTCGTGTGCCGCTCATACGGACACGCTACGGCGCGCCCCGTACGAGAGCGCCGCGGCCCGTCGCCGGCCCCTCAGGCCCCTCAGCCCCCTCAGGCCCCTCAGGCCCCTCAGGCCCCTTCGGCCCCACCGGCCCCTCCGTTCGCGCCCGGCGCCACCGGGCGCGCGCGGCGCGGCAGCCTCGGGCGCACCACCCGCAGCCACAGCAGGAGCAGCAGCGCCGCCACCGCCGCGAACGGCAGCACCCCGGCGAGTGCGATCCCGATCCAGCGCAGCACGGTGACGAACGCGCTCCAGCCGCCCGCCAGCGCGTCCAGGAGCGTCGGACCGCCGTCGTCCGCGGCGTCCGCCCGCGCGGCGCCCTCGGTGAGCGACAGCGTGATCGTCGCCATGGTCGTGCGGTCCTTCAGCGAGGCCCGCCTCGCGAGCAGCGCCTCCAGCTCCGCCTGACGGGTGCTCAGCTCCCCTTCGAGGGTGACGACGTCGCTCAGCTTCGTGGCCTCGTCCATCAGCTCCCGTACGCGCGCCACACTGGCCCGCTGCGACCTGACGCGGCTCTCCACGTCGACGACCTGGTCGGTGACGTCCTTGGCCTTGGCGTTCCTGGCGATCAGCCTGCCGGTCCCCTCAAGGGCGGCGAGGACCTCCTCGTACCGCTCCTGCGGGACGCGCAGCACGAGGCGGGAGCGGTCGCGGCCGTCGCCGTCGCGGGAGGTCTTCTCGTCGCCCACGATGCCGCCCGCGTCCCCGGCCGCCGCCCTGGCCTCCGCCAGCGCCTTCGGCACGTCCGTGACGCGGACGGTGAGCGTCGCGGTGCGGATGACGTGGGTGCCGGCCGGCTGCCGCGGCTGCTTCCCGCCGGGTGCGCCGGGCCTCTCGGCGGACTTGTCGGCCCGGCCGCCGCCGGCCGGGCCGCCGGCCCCGTCCGGCTTCCGCTCCACCGCCGCCTTGTCGTCGTCCGCCCCGCTGCCGCCGTCGCCCGCGGAGCAGCCCGCGAGCGCCAGCGCGACGGCCAGCAGGACCGCGGAGAGGGTCCGGGCCGCGCGGCGCCGCGCACCGCGGCGGCCGGAGGCGTGGTGGGCGCTCGTGTCCGAGGTGTGCATCGGTGTCCCCCCGAGGGATGTGGTGACTGGTGCTCCTTCGACGCGGGGCGGGCCAGGACGGTGGTTGCCGGACGGTCCCGATGCGGTCACGTTCGGGACTCGGGCGTAAAAGGGTCTGGGTCGGAGGAGCGGCACCGGCTCTGAGAGAGTGGGGACATGCGCGAAACGGACACACGTACGGGCAGCGGCCACGCCGTCGTCATCGGCGGCGGGATCGCCGGCCTCGCGGCCGCGCACCGGCTGCTCGTCACCGCACCCGGCACCCGGGTGACGCTCCTCGAAGCCTCCGACAGGATCGGCGGCAAGCTGCACGCCGGGGAGATCGCCGGGGTCCGCGTCGACCTCGGCGCCGAGTCGATGCTCGCCCGCCGCCCCGAGGCCGTCGCGCTCGCCCGCGAGGTGGGCCTCGGCGACCGGCTTCAGCCGCCCGCCACCGGCACCGCGTCGATCTGGACCCGCGGCGCCCTGCGCCCCATGCCCAAGGGCCACGTCATGGGCGTCCCCGGCGACGCCTCCGCGCTCTCCGGCGTCCTCTCCGACGAGGGCCTGCGCCGCATCGAGCGGGACCGCGAACTGCCGCCCACCGAGGTCGGCGACGACGTCGCGGTCGGCGCCTTCGTCGCCGAACGCCTGGGCCGCGAGGTCGTCGACCGCCTCGTGGAACCGCTGCTCGGCGGCGTCTACGCGGGCGACGCCTACCGCATCTCGATGCGCTCGGCCGTACCCCAGCTCTTCGAGGCCGCCCGCACCCACGCCTCCCTCACCGAGGGCGTCCGCGCCATCCAGGCCGAGGCCGCGCGGAACCAGCGGACCGGGCCGGTCTTCATGGGCATCGAGGGCGGCGTCGGACGCCTGCCGCTCGCCGTCGCGGACTCGGTGCGCGCGCTCGGCGGGGAGATCCGCACCGGGACGCCGGTCACCGGGCTGCGGCGCACCCCTGCGGGGTGGCGGGTGAGCACCGGTGACGACGCCGTCGCCGCCGACCGCGTCGTGGTCGCCGTGCCCGCCTACGCCGCCGCCGCGCTGCTCGGCGCCGAGGCGCCCGCCGTCGCGGCCGAGCTGGCGAGCGTCGAGTACGCCTCCATGGCCCTGACGACCCTCGCCTACCGCCGCGGTGACATCGACCTCCCCGAGGGCAGCGGCTTCCTCGTGCCGCCCGTCGACGGGCACACCATCAAGGCGTCCACCTTCGCCTCCCGCAAGTGGGGCTGGATCGCCGACGAGGACCCGGGCCTGCTGGTGCTGCGCACCTCGGTGGGGCGGTACGGGGAGACCGAGATCCTGGGCCGCGACGACGCCGACCTCGTCGGTCTCTCCCGGCACGACCTGCGCGCCGCGACCGGCCTGGACGCCACGCCGGTCGCCACCCGCGTCACCCGCTGGCACGACGGCCTCCCGCAGTACCCCGTCGGCCACCACGCGCGCGTGGCCCGCGTCCGCGAGCACGTGGGCAGGCTGCCCGGCCTCGCCGTGTGCGGAGCGGCGTACGACGGCGTGGGCATCCCCGCCTGCGTCGCGAGCGCCGTCGCCGCCGTCGACGGGCTGGCGGGCGACCTCACGGGCGTGGACGAGCTCAGCCGCAACCCGGTGCAGAGTCTCCACGGGGCCGGAGGAGAATAAGGGGCATGAGTGACGACACCCCCGCCAAGACCCCGAACGCCGGCAAGAAGGCCAAGGACCTCAACGAGGTCATCCGCTACACCCTGTGGTCGGTCTTCAGGCTGCGAGACGTGCTGCCCGACGACGGAACGGTCCGCGCGGGCTACGCCGACGAGGTCCAGGAGCTGTTCGACCGGCTCGCGGCCAAGGACATCACCATCCGCGGCACGTACGACGTCTCCGGGCTCCGCGCCGACGCCGACATCATGATCTGGTGGCACGCCGAGACGAGCGACGAGCTGCAGGAGGCCTACAACCTCTTCCGCCGCACCAGGCTCGGCCGCGCCCTGGAGCCGGTCTGGTCGAACATGGCGCTGCACCGCCCCGCCGAGTTCAACAAGTCGCACATCCCGGCCTTCCTGGCCGACGAGACGCCGCGGAACTACATCAGCGTCTACCCCTTCGTGCGCTCCTACGACTGGTACCTGCTGCCCGACGAGGACCGCCGCCGCATGCTCGCCGACCACGGCAAGATGGCCCGCGGCTACCCCGACGTGCGCGCCAACACGGTCGCCTCGTTCTCGCTCGGCGACTACGAGTGGATGCTGGCCTTCGAGGCCGACGAGCTGTACCGCATCGTCGACCTCATGCGTCACCTGCGTGCCTCCGAGGCCCGGATGCACGTCCGTGAAGAGGTGCCGTTCTACACCGGCCGCCGCAAGTCCGTCGCCGACCTCGTGGCGGGCCTGGCCTAGCCCCGACGTCCCTCAGAGCGCCCCGGCGGGCCGCGCGGCCCGCTCGGCGCTCTGCGGCTCCGGCTCCCGGCGCGGCGCGCACGACGCGCCACCCGCCGGGACACGGCCCGTCAGGAGGTACGCCTCCAGGTGGCGGTTGACGCAGGCGTTGGTGCCGCCGCCGATGCCGTGCGTCCCCGTGCCCCGCTCGGTCACCAGGGCCGATCCGCCCAGCCTGCGGTTCAGCTCCAGGGCGCCCGCGTACGGGGTGGCCGCGTCGCGCTCGGCGGCCAGGATCAGGGTCGGGGGCAGCTCGCCCTCGGCCGCACCGACGTCGACCGGCCGCTGCCGGGGCGCGGGCCAGTAGGCGCACGGCAGGTTCATCCAGGCGTTCTCCCACGTCTCGAAAGGCGCCGAGCGGGCGAGGAGCGAGTTGTCGCGGTCCCAGGTCCCGAAGTCCGTCGGCCAGGGGGCGTCGTTGCACTCCACGGCCGTGTAGACGGAGTTGGCGTTCTCCGCTTCGGCGGCCCCCCGCGGCTCGGGCGCGGCCTGTTCGACCAGCGGCTTCGGGTCGCCCTTGAGGTACGCCGAGAGCGCCGCCGCGCGCATCGGCCAGTAGTCGTCGTAGTACCCGGCCTGGAGGAACGCCGCCTGGAGTTCACCCGGGCCGACCTTGCCGCCGGCCGGCTTGCGGGCCAGCTTCCGGCTCGCCCGGTCGTAGTTGCGCAGGACCGCTTCCGGAGTCCTGCCCAGGCCGTACGCCGTGTGGTGCTTGGCCGTCCACGCGCGGAAGTCCGCCCAGCGCCGCTCGAAGGCCGCCGACTGGTCGAGGTTGTTGCGGTACCAGATCTGTGAGGGCGCGGGGTTCACCGCCGAGTCGAAGACCATGCGGCGCACGTGCGAGGGGAAGAGCGTCGCGTGGACGGCCCCGAGGTAGGTGCCGTACGAGGCGCCCACGAACGTCAGTCTGCGCTCGCCGAGCGCGGCCCGCAGCACGTCGAGGTCGCGCGCGTTGTTCAGCGTCGTGTAGTGCCGCAGCCCGGGGTTGCGGGCGGCGCACCCGCGCGCGTACGCCTTCGCCCTGGCGACGCGCTTCTTCTTGTACGCGGCGTCGGGGTGGCTCGGCGCGCTCGTGGGCGCCTCGGCGGACTGCCCGGCGCTCCGGCAGGAGAGCGGGGCGGAGCGGCCGACGCCGCGCGGGGCGTACCCGACCAGGTCGTAGGCGGCCGCGACGCGCTTCCACTCCGGCATGACGCCCATGACCGGGAAGTGCATGCCCGAGGCGCCGGGCCCGCCCGGGTTGTAGACCAGCGAGCCCTGCCGTGCGACCGCCCGGTGCCCGGACCTGCCGGTCGCCCGCGCCCGGCTGACGGTCAGCCGGATCTGCTTGCCGCCCGGCCGCGCGTAGTCCAGCGGCACCACGACCGTCCCGCAGCGCAGGGACGGCGGCATGTCCTCGGCCTTGGCGCAGGTGCCCCAGCGGATGCCGGCGGCCTCGGCGCGCTCGGCGGCGATCCTGACGCCGCGCTCCTCGGCGGAGGGCGCGGTGGCACCGTTCGCGCTTCCCGCGGGGGCGGCGACGAGGGCGCTCAGGGCCAGGGACCCGGCGGTTGCACAACGGACGGCTGCTGCTTTCATCGCGCTTCGTTACCCCTTGGTCGGCCGTCGGCACAGGCGTCGAACAAAGGGGATGATTCGTGTGATAGTCGGCGAAGTAAAGCACCGGTCCTTCGGTGTCGGCTCAATGACCCCGTTGAGCGGCTTCCCCGTCCTCCCGGCCCGCACGGTGCGAGAACGCCGCGCGCAGCCCCGGGTCGGAGACCGCGCTCACTCCTCGTACCGCCACGGCCGTGAGGGGGTCGTCGCCCGTCGCGAGCGTCCCCAGGAGCGCCTGCCCCGCGGGCGAGGCCCAGCGCGTGTACGGGTGGACCTCGACGCGGGCGATCAGCAGGCACCCGGCGCACAGCAGCAGCGGCAGCGCGAACCACGCGGCGACCGGCATCTCGCCCGCGCCCGCGGGTTCCTGGCCCGGCATGAGCACCGCCACCGCGCCGAGTGCGAGCACCGCCACCGCCGCGGCCCGCACCTGGCGCACCCCGGCCGCCACGCCCCCGCCCGTGCCGTCGGGAACGGCGAGGCCCGCGGCGACGAGCCGGTCCGCCAGCGCCCGCACGGCGTCGGCGGTGGCCGCCCCGCGGCGTATCGGCGCTATGCGGGACTGCCCCGCCGGGCCGATCGCGCCGAGCACCGAACGCTCGATGTCGTCCCGCCCCTCGGGGTCGACCACGGTCGCCCACCCGGTGTGCGCGATCAGCAGCCGCCGCGCCCCCGCCATCGCGACGAGCGCCAGATCGGCGACGCGGGCGGGCCCGCCGGACAGGAACGCGGCCTCGTAGAGCGTGAGACGGCGGCCGCGCGGCACGGCCGCCCCCGGCGTGGCGGCACGGGCGGCGGCCATGCAGAGCCTGCCGCAGGTCAGGCCGGTCGCGGCCCAGGCGATGAGGAGCAGGGGGAGCCAGAACATGGCGGTGTTCTATGCGAAGGCGGTGCCGCGCGCCATGGCTTATTCAGCATGCGGGACGTTCGATGACGGGTGGGTAACGTTCCGTTTCCCGGCGGGGTGGCGGGGCTACTCCGGCTTCGCGCGTGACGCGGCAGGCGGCAGGGGATACGTGGGGGACGGGGTGACCGGCGATGCCGGGGCCGGGGACGCTGCGGGTCCTGGCGGGGCGGGGGAGCGGGTCGCGGGGGCCTGGCCGGGGGCCGCGTCCCGGGCGAGGCCGTCGAAGTCGACCAGGCCGGTCTTCTCCAGGACGGTGATGTGGTCGAGGACCGTCGTGTTCGCGTCGTCGGCGAGCGTGCGCACCAGCGAGTTGCGGGTGGTGGCGCGCACCTCGGCCACCACCGGGAACACCGTGCCGTGCGCCCGGCGCAGGATGTTGGCGAACTTCTCGTCGTACGTGCCGCCGCGCGCCGCGCTCAGCTCGGTGAGCCGGCGCCGCTGCGGCGGGTCCGGCTGGTTCGGCAGTTCCAGGCTCAGCCGGGCGGCGACCTCGCGTACGCGCGCGTCCAGGAACGTGTGGCCCTCCACGAGGTGCCGGCCCGCGGTCCGCACCGCCTTGGCGGTGCCGCGCTCCTCGGCCTGCTGGCCCGCGGGCAGCTCCCACAGGCCCGCGAGGCGCACCTTGGTGACGAAGTCCCTGTCCAGGGCGGAGAGCGGCCCGAAGTCGGTCGCCACCGCCTCCGCGTTCAGTCTGTCCAGGCCGGTGCCCGAGCGGTCCTCGTAGGACCAGAGGGGGAAGACGAGCGCGGCGAGCGTCGCGACGAGCCCCGTGACGACGAGGCCGGTGCCGTTGATGATGCGGGATCGCATGGGTGCCTCCTGGTGCGGCACCGCACGCTAGTGCGCCGGGGGCGGCCCGGTGCGGTGTTACGACGGGGCCTACGTCAACCTCCGTACGGCGCCACCGGTCCGGGCGGCGCGGCGTGCGCCGCCCCTCGGCGGGAGGACGAACTGCTGCAACTGGACCCGCCCCACCGCCACCGCAGGAGGAGCCACCGTCCCCGGAGCACGACGACCCGCCCCCGCGGGTGGCCACCAGGCGGGGGCGAGCCGGACGCCACGCGGCGTACCGCAGGAGGGTGCCCCGTACGAAGGCCCCGTCACCGCGCCCGTGACCAGCAGCGCGGAGGAGAGCAGGACGTCGGCCGCCTACCCGACCGCGGCGACGCCGATGGCGTCACCGCCGCAGCAGGACGCGGCGGGTGGCGTGCAGCAGCCTGGCGGCGGGCCGCCGGGAGAGCGGCGCGGGGCCCGAGCGCTCCCGCCACCAGTCGCTCAGCCGCTGCCGGGCGTCCGGCGACGCGGGCCGCCCCGCGAGCAGCAGGTGCTCGGCGAAGCCGAGGGCGTCGTGGCGGTAGCCGCCGGTCATGGGCCTGGCCCGGGCGTAGCCGAGGAACGCGGCGCGGTACGCGGTCCCGAGGATCTCCGGCAGCTCCGGCGCGACCTTCGCGACGACGTCGGCGCGCTTGGCGGCCAGCGCCTGGCTCTGCACCCTCAGGCGCGCGTGGTCGAAGCCCTCGGGCGCCGGGGTGCCCGCCACGAGCGCGGAGAGCAGGGCGGCCTGGGCGAGGGCGGTGCGCTGCCGGGCGGCGCCGGAGGCGGGCGGCACGGCCGCCGGCACGGCGGGGGCGGCGGGCGCCCCGGAGGTCCGCACCGTGGCCCGGATGGCGTTCAGCTCCCGCTCCAGCTCGGCCGGTCCGGGGAAGTTCTCGTCCCGTTCGAGCAGGACGCCGGGCGGCGCGGTGCGCGACGCGAGGTCGGCCAGGATCGCCAGGACCGGCTCGGGGACGGGGTGCGCGTGGCTGTCGTGCCAGACCCCGTCCCGCTCGAAGCCGCCCGCGACATGGACGTACGCGATGGCCTCGACCGGCAGTTCGTCGAGGGCCTTGGCCGGGTCCTCGCCGCGGTTGACGTGGTTGGTGTGGAGGTTGGCGACGTCGATGAGCAGCCGTACGCCGGTGCGGTCGGCCAGCTCGTACAGGAACTGCCCCTCCGTCATCTCCTCGCCGGGCCAGGCGATCAGGGCCGCGATGTTCTCCACGGCGAGCGGCACGGGCAGCGCGTCCTGCGCGACGCGGATGTTCTCGCAGAGCACGGCGAGCGCGTCGCGGGTGCGGGGCACCGGCAGCAGGTGCCCGGCTTCGAGCTGCTGGGTCGCGGTGAGGTCGCCACCGGCCCTGACGAAGGCGATGTGTTCGGTGACCAGCGGCGAGCCCAGGGCCTCGGCCCGCTCGGCGAGCGCGGTCAGCCGCCCCTCGTGGGGGCGGTCTGCGCCGCCGAGGCCGAGCGAGACGCCGTGCGGCACGACGGTCACGCCGCGCTCGCGGAGCCGCAGCAGCGGGTCGGGCAGGTGCCCCGGACAGATGTTCTCCGCCACGGCCTCGACCCAGTCGATGCCGGACATCGCCTCCACGGCGTCCGCCATCTCGGGACGCCAGCCGATACCGGTCCCCAGACGCTCCATGTCTCCCCCTTGGTCCCCCGAGTCCCCCGGTCCCCCCGGTCACTCGTCCCCAGGACCATCACCCGGGCGGGACCGGCCGAACCCCGCAGGGGAGACGTTCAGAGCTACATCTGAGGTTCCGGCCGGCCGGTGTCGATGCTCCCCGGCGGTCCCGGCGAGGGCCGCGACGTGGTGGACACCTCGCCCTCGGGCCCGGCGGGCAGGGGCTCCGGCGGGGCGGCCCCGGACGGCGGGGGCGGCCCGGTCGGGCTCGCGGTGGCGCCGGCCGCGGCGCCGTCGGCGATGGCGTCGAAGTCGACTAGCCCGGTCGCCTCCAGCATCGTGATGTGGTCGAGGACGGTCTGGTTGGAGTCCGTGGCGAGCTGCCTGACCAGGGAGTTGCGGGTGGTGTCGCGCACCTGGGCGATCACGCCGAACACCTTGCCGTGCGACACGCGCAGCAGGTTGGCGAACTTGCGCTGGTACGTCTCCCCGCTCGCCTCCGTCAGCTCGTCCAGCCAGCCCCGCTGCTGGGCGGTCGGCTGGTTGGGCAGCTCCACGCCGAGCCGCGAGGCGGCGGAGCGCACCCGCTCGTCGAGGTCGGTGTGGCCCACGATGAGATGGTCACCGGCTTCCTTGACGGCCTCCGTCGGCGCCCGCTCCACGGCCTGCTGGCCCGCGGGGATCTCCCAGAGCCCGGCGAGCCGCACCTTCACCAGCAGGTCCCTGTCGGCCGCGGAGAGCGGCCCCCACCGGGTGGCCACCGACCCGGCGGCGAGGTTGGCCTCGCCCGTGCCCGAGCGGTCGGCGTAGGACCACACGGGGAACGCGATCGCGCCCAGCGTGGCGACGAGTGCCGCGATGATCAGAGCCGTGCCGTTGACGCGCCGCAAGGTGCCTCCCGTGGTGCTCCCGTACTCACCGGTGATACCGAGGAGTACGGAAGATACGGGCGGGGCGTTCAACCGCGCGAGAGGGCGGGCGCGGAGGTCACGGCAGCGACGCGCGGAGCGTCGGGTGGTCGGCGACCACCGTGCAGGAGCCCGGGGCGATCTCCGTGAACCCCGCGTCGCGGACCACGGGAAGGCCGCTCGTGGTCAGCGCCCGCCACTGGGCGGGGGCGGCCGTGCGGACCGCGAGGGCGAAGCCGGTGTCGCGCCAGGCCGTGCGGTCCTCGGCGGACAGCTCCCACCAGGCGAGTTGGGCACCGTGGCCCGCCTGCGCCATCGCCTTGCCCGCCGACATGCCGACGTCGGGACTCATCCACAGGACGGGGTGCGTCGCGTCGGCCCCGCCCGGCGGCTCGGGGTCGTCCAGGTCGGTGCCCGACACCTGGAGCTTCGCCAGCTCCTTGGGCCAGCCGTCCAGCGGGACCGGCGGGAAGACGCGGACCTCCGCGGACTTGCCCGTGACCGTGATGCCGGGCAGCGCCTCGGCCTTGCGCCACTCGCCGCCGCGCGCCCTGCGCACCACCTTGCGGATGCGGGCGTCCTGCCAGTCCCGCATCGCCCGCGCCCACTCGCCGTCGCCGAGCGAACGCTCGTCGCTCAGCATCACCAGGACGGCGCGGGCCGCGGTCTCCAGCGCGTCCGTACGGGCCGGGGGAGCGGCACGCTCGATGCGGGCGACGAGCGGCAGTACGAACTGCGGGGCCTCGTCGCGCGAGGTGCTCTCGTGGCGGAAGGGGCTGTCCGCGGCGGGCTCGCCGTCCCGCGTGCCGGTGGGGGTGGTCTCGTCGCTGCTCACGCGCCCAGTCTGCCAGGCGGGGAATCCGCCCCGCGGGGCGTCGGCCGCCGCTGCGGGCCGCGCGGCCCCCCGGGTGCTGCGGGGAGTGGCCCCGCTGCGGCTGCTCGCCGGCGTCGACGCGCCCACCGAGGGGCTCAGCTCCCTGCGCGGCTGGGCCGCGGGGGCACCGGGCGTGCCCGGGGGCGAGGGGATAGGCTGCCCGCCTTCCGCACCGGAACGACATCAGCAACGGGGAGGGTGCCGCATGCGTGGAGCCAGTGGGGCCGGCGGAACCGGCCGGGCCGGCGGAGTCATGGGCGGCGGCAGGCGCCCTCGCGCGCTGGCCTGCGCGGTGCTGGCCGTGCTGCTGACGGCGGCGGGGTGCGGCACGGAAGCCGAGCCGGACGGCTCGCGGGCCACCGATTCAGGGACCGCACGCCCCGGGGGCGAGGACACCTCGCCCCGCTGGGAGTTCGAGCACATCGCGGACTTCAGCGGCGGCTTCACCGATATCGCGGCCCTCGGCGAGGACGACGTCTGGGCGGTCGGGACCGAGAACAACGGCAGGTCCAACGCCCATCTGCTGCACTACGACGGCGAACGGTGGCAGCGCGAGCCCCTGCCCGATGCCCTCGGCGACACCGACTACCCGCCCGTCCTCGAAGAGATCGGTGACGACGCCCTGTGGCTGCGGCCCCAGACGTACGCCGCGGGCGACGGAGCCGCCCCGTGGGTGCGCTGGGACGGCACCCGCTGGTCCGCGGTGCCGAACCCGCCGCCGGGCAACGTCGGGGACCTGGAGGCCGTGGGGCCCCGGGACATCTGGGCCCTCACGGGCGAGCGGACCGCCGTGCACTTCGACGGCAGCCGCTGGACCACGACGCGGCTGCCCCACAGGACCGCCGACCTCGCGGCGGTGGGACCGGACGACGTGTGGGCGGTCGGCAGCCGGTCGACGGGCCCCGGCACCGAACAGGTCCACGGCGAACCCTACGACCAGCCCGCCTCGGCGCACTGGGACGGCACGTCGTGGCGGCAGGTGGAGACCCCGCAGGCCCGCTTCGACGAGCCCGTCCCGCCGGAGCCGGGCGCGAGCCTCATCAAGGTCTTCGCGCTCGCGGACGGCGAGGTGCGCGCGTACGGCAGCAACACCTTCAACCACGGCGAGGTCGAGGACGAACCCCAGGAGGAGTTCATCCGGCTCCGCCGTGAGGGCTCCCGATGGGTCGACCAGGAGGAGGCGCCCGGCGGGTGCGCGTACCGGATACCGGTGGCCCAGGACGACGAGGGCCTGTTCCTCGACGGCAACTGGTTCCTGGACGACGGCGGCCGGTGCCTGAAGATCAGACGTGACCGCCTGCCCGTGTCGACGGGGGCCCGCAAGGGCTCCGGTCAGATGCTGTGGCTGGAGGAGGTCCACCGCGTGCCCGGCACGGACACGTGGCTGGGCGCGGGCAAGGTCGAGGTGACCCAGTCCGGCGACCCCTTCGGCGCCCCCGTCCTCGTACGCCTGAAGCGCGCCGCGTAGCCCGGCGTCAGCCCGAGCACGCCTGGCGCTCGGCCTCCTGCCAGGCGCAGACCGGGCACAGGGTGGTGCCCTTGTGGGACTCCGGGTACTCCGTGGGCTCCTGGCAGAGCACGCACGCGGCGAACGGGCCCTCGGTCGCGGCGTCAGGGCCGAGGCCCAGGGCGCGCACGGCCGCGGCCGCGGCCGTGTCCGTGCCCGGAGCGGCGCAGTAACTCTCGTCGTCGGCCATACGACCAGGTTAACGCCGCGCCCCCGCCGAGCCGATCTGCTCCGAGACACGGACGAAGCGGTACCCGCGCTTCCGTAGCTCGGGGACGATGGTGCGCAGGGCGCGCTCGGTGACGGGGGCCGCGCTGCGGGTGCAGTGCATCACGACGACCGAGCCGGGCCGTACGCCGTCGAGCACCTGCCGTGCCACGGCCGCCGGGTCGGTGGCGAAGGCGTCGCCGCTGACCACGTCCCACTGCACGGCGGTGACGCCGCCGGGGGCGAGCGCGCGGAGGGCCCGCTGGTCGTAGCAGCCGCCGGGGAAGCGGAAGTACGGGACGGTGCGCGCGACGCCCGCCGTGCGGAAGGCGTCGAAGGCGCGCTCCACGTCCGCGCGCATCCGGTCCTGCGGGAGGGTGGGCAGGCCGTAGCAGTCGCGGGTGAAGGCGTAGTGGCTGTAGGAGTGGTTGGCGATCTCGAAGAGGGGGTCCCCGCCGATGTCCGCGGCCTGGGAGGGGTACTCCTCGGCCCAGCGTCCCGTCATGAAGAACGTGGCGGGGACCTTCAGCCGCCGCAGCGTGGCGACGAGCGCGGGGTTGTCGAACCGCTCGCCGCCGGCCGCGCGGGGCCCCTGGCCGGCCGTCATGTCGGCGTCGAAGGTGAGGGCGACGGTACGGCCGTGCGTCCGCGAGCCGTTCTCGAAGACCGGGGTCAGCCCCTGCGGGCCCGGCGCGAGCGTGGGCGGGGCGGAGGGGGAGGCGACGGGGGGACGCGTGGCGCGCACGGGCCGCGCGTCCCCGGAGCAGCCGGCGAGGACGGTGGTCAGGGCGCCGGTGAGGCAGAGCGCGGCGCTTCTCCGTACGAGTGCGTTCACGGGGTGACGGTATGCGTATAAATACGACAAACTGCTTATCGGGCCGGTGGACACGCCGTGCGGCCACCCGTCCGCGGGATGCCTGCGCCCGGCCCGCTCTCCCCCCAGGGCTGCCGGAACAGCTCACACCCACCCGTCGAGCGACTCCATGAACGCGTCGAAGTCGTCCCGGTGGATGGTGTGTCCGGCGCCCTCGACCGTGCGCACCTCGAACCCCCGCTGCTTCAGCTCCGCCCTGCGCTCCTCGTCGACGAGCCGGCCGAGGCCCGCGACCTGCACGAGCGAGGGGACGACGGGCGCGTCGGGCGTGCGGTCGACGGCGTACCTGCCCGCCAGCGCGTGCGCGGTGTCCGGGTCCCAGGCCGCCACGGTGGCCACCTCGATGTCGACGTCCGCCGCCTCCCAGCGGGGGTTGAAGCCCGCTATGACACCCCGGGTGACCCTCTTGAACTGCACGAACATCGCGGGGTCCACCGACCCGGCGTTGCCGAGCGCCCACGCCGGGTCGGAGTAGACGGCCCGCGCGGGCGCGAGGCGTTCGACGGCCAGGGAGAGCGCGAGAGCGCCGAGCGAGTGCCCGATGGCGACCTCCGCGCCGACCGGCAACGTCTCGACCAGGTCGTCCGCGAAGATCTCCGCACCGTACGCACCGCGCCCGCTCGCGCCGTGGCCCCGCAGATCGACACCGATCGCGCGGTACCCCTTGTCGGCGAGGGCGGGTCCCACGCGCCGCCAGGTGCGGTGGTCCGACATGATCCCGTGGACCAGCAGGGCGACGCGGTCGCCGGTACCCCATTCATGGGTGTGCAGCTTCATCGTGGACGGAGCCTTTCTCTCGTGCGGGCGGTGCGGCACGGGATGATCCTGCTGGATCAGGTAGCGGGGCTGTTCCGCGGCCCCCCGTCACTCGGCTCCCATGGCTGCTTGCCACTGTCCGCGGGACAGGAAGATCACCCCGTCGGGTGTGATGCGGGCCCGTGCGCCGAGCAACGGCAGGGACCCCTCGGCGTTGAGCCGGTTCCGGATGCGCTCCAGCGCAGTCCAGAGTTGTCGCGGTCCCCCCTGGTGGACTTCCGGCGGGTCGGTCCACTCGGCCACCGCACGGGCCCACGACCCGTCGGGATGCACCAGGACAGCGGTGCGGGTCCGCCCGCTGGTCTCATAGCGTGTTTCCACACCGGGTGTCGTGACCTCCAGCATGGAACGCAACTCCCATGCGTTGGCCACGTCCACGACGGGATAGCGGCCGCTACCGCGCTGCTCCCCTTCCGCGTTCGCCGCGAGGCTGTACAGCTCGGAGAGTGCGGGGTGCGGACAGCCGTCCTCGGACCGCGCGACCATGAACCCCGCCATGTCCCGTTCCACCCGCCCCACCACCACGCCGTTCTGCTGCTTCCACCCGGTGATGACCAGGCACGTGCGCCCGATGGTCATCGCGATGCGTCCGCCGGGCTCCAGTGCGGCAAGGACCGGACGGAGCCCCGGGCCTGCGGGGAGTCCCACCGTGGCGACGATGCGGTCATACCTACCCGGCACGTACTCGGTTGCGTCCGCAGTGACGAAGCGAGGGTGGTAGCCCATGCGTGCGAGCCGTTCACCCGCCGAGCCCGTCACGTAGGGGTCCACGTCCAGACTCGTCACGTGTCCGGCCCCGAGGCGGTGCGAGGCGTACGCGGTGAGCCCGCCCGCTCCGGTACCCAGATCCAGGAACGGCAGCCCGTCCCCGAGTCGCCCGTGCCGAAGCATCTGGACGACCAGGCTCGGCAGCGTGGCGGAAGACGTGGGCAGCCCCTCGGGCCGGTCCCCGGGCTTCGCGAGATCGGCGTGCAGTCCGCCGACCCTGGTGATCAGCGATCGGTCCGCGTACGCGGCATCCACCCAGGCTTCCGGGTCGCTCGCTCCCTCACGCAGAGCCCACGTGTCCGAGCCGTCCCGCTCCCACCAGCGCGGGACCAGCTCGTGACGGGGCACGTATGCCACGGGTGCGCACCACCGGGAATCCGGCTCCGTCACCTTGTCGGCGAGCGTGCGCGCCCGCTTCTCCCACATCTCCCGGTCCATGCCGTCGAGCCTTTCCGTCATCAGTACGCGGGGCCGCACGCTTCGGTGTTCGCGGGGTCACAGTCGTTGGAGTCCGCAGGGGTACACCCGGAGGCACGGGGGGCGGGTACGAGCGCCGAGAGTTCCGCCCACCGCGGGCCCCCGAGCAAATCGGCGAGCCGGGTCCTGCGCACGTTGCCCACGGGGAAGTCCCGGGAGAGCACGCAGCCGGCGAGGTCTCCGTCCGGCAGGATGGCAGCCCGGCCGCGCGTGCACCGTCCGCACATCTCGGCGAGGGTGGGCGCCCGCCCCGGCAGCGCTGCCCGCCCCACGGCCCGCACCCGGTCGGTGCTGATGTGCTTCACCCCCATCGATTCCAGCTCGGCGCGGGCCTCGGCGACACGTTGCCCGGGCAGAATGTCCACGATTCCGGCCCGGACCGTGATCCCTCGGTTCACGGCTTCACGGATGTTGCACCGGGTGCGGACGTAGCTGCCCGTCCGGCCCGTGATCCGGTCGTGTTCCTCGGGGTCGTCGCGTCCAACCTGTTCACGGTCAGGCCCGCATGGTGGGAGCTGTTCCAGCGGGACGGAATCACCGTCGGGACGAGCTATTACACGGTTCGCGAGTGGGGGGCTCAATGAGCGTGGTCATGCGGTGTTCCCTCCGTGTCGTCGTGCAGGTCCGTGTGTGGAGCCCGCCCGACTGCCACCGTCCCCAGACAGGGGCAGCCGGGCGGGGGCCTGTAGGGGGCTGTGGTGCTTCGGCGTCACAGCACGTCGCCCCGGCTCCGTGCGTTGGCGCGGGCGGCTTTCGCCCTCAGTCGCTCCATGACATCCGCGGGGCGCACATGCTCGGGCTCCGCTTCCCATTCGGTCCCGCCACAGACCGGGCGCAGCGCCCAGTAAGGGCCGGCGACACCCCGGAACTCCCCGACCCGGCCGTCCCGGCTGGTGTCCACCATGAGCGTGCCGGGTTCGGGAACGTGGACGGGGGCGTCCCCGGGAACGTTCTGCGCAGGCACCGCGACTCCTCTCCGTAGCGGTTTCACTACCAAGGCGACTCAGCGTGTCCTAGAGTCAGATGGTCTTCAACTTGCGTGTTCTGACCGAAGAGTTGGGCGGTAGCTGTTGAACCGGAAAGAGCTGGACCCGAGCGCGTCACCCGTAGCGGCATTCGGGGAACGTCTGCGCAGGCTGCGGGATGAGCGGGGCTGGACACAGGACGAACTGGGCGAACACATGGGGTTCTCGGGCACCCACATCTCGGCCGTGGAAACTGGTCGGCGTCCCCCAACTCCCCGCTTCGAGGCACGTGCCGACAAGGTGTTCGGCACTGGCCACGAGTTGCAGCGACGGGGCCGGGCCGTGCGGCATACCGCGTTGCTTGAGGGTTTCGAGGAGTACGTGGGGCACGAGTCACGAGCCGCGGAGATCCGGCTGTACGAGGTGGGTGTGGTCCCCGGTCTTCTACAGACACCGGAGTACGCACGGGTGCTGGCCGAGAGCGCGGTGAAGCGGGGGGCCGTCACGACCGAGCAGGCCGAGCAACGTGTGGCGCTCGTCGCGGACCGGCAGGCGGCTGTCGTCCGTGAGCCCCTGCCGCTGGTTCTGGCCGTGCTGGACGAAAGCTGCGTCCGGCGCCCCATCGGCAGCCCGGAGACCATGAACGCGCAGTTGGCACGGCTGTTGGAGTTCGCCGATCTGCCGCACACGGTCCTACAGGTCGCCCCGTTCGACATGGGCGCCCGCCGCCCCTTCGATCTGCCGGTCACGGTGCTCACGCTGCCGGACCGGTCGCTCATGTCGTACGCGGAGTCCGCTCAGCGAGGGCACTTGGAGCGGGAAAGCACGTTCGTGCTGCCCATCCTTACGGCCTACCATCAGCTACAGGCCGAGGCCATGTCCCAGGCGGCTTCCGTGGCCATGATCGAAGAGCTTCGAAAGGGTTCCCCGTGACGACCGAAAACCCGCGTTGGTTCAAGTCCACGTACAGCAACAACGGCGGCCAGTGCATCGAGGTCGCCACGAACCTTGTCGCTTCGCGCGATGTGGTCCCCGTCCGCGACTCCAAGGACCCGTCCGGCCCGGTCCTGGACTTCCCCGCCGGCTCGTTCGCCTCGTTCGTGGCGAGCGTCAAGGCCGGAGAGCTCGGGGCCCTCTGACGCGTCGGAGACCACAGGCCGGGGAGCCCCATCGCGCGACGCGGGGTGGGGCTTCGCTGTGCCCGGGCTCCGGCCCGCCTACCGGCCCGCGGCAGGGGCCTCGCGGCGGAACAGGGCCGCCCAGAGGAACGGCTCGCCGAAGCGGGCGGACCCCGGGGGTTCGTCGCGCATGCGGCGGAGTTCCACCTCCGTGAGGTCCGCGAAGACGTGGCGCAGTGACGTGTCGTCGTACGCGATGCCGCCGTGCAGCCCGGACTGCCGGTAGAAGGCCGCGTCCGGGAGTTCGGAACCCATGCCCGAGGGGCCCGCGGCGAAGCAGGTGAGGGCGAGGTGGCCGCCGGGGGCGAGGGCGCGGTCGAGGAGGGCGAGGTAGCTGACGCGGCGGTGCGGCGGCAGGTGGTGGAAGCAGCCGGAGTCGTGGATCAGGTCGTACGGCCCCGGCGGCACGGGGCCGTCGGGCGCGAAGGCGTCGCCGAGGTGGAAGCGCACGTCGGCACCCGCCTCGCGGGCCCTCTCCGCGGCCCAGCCGAGCGCGGCGGGCGACAGGTCGACGGCGTCCACCGCGAAGCCGGCGGCGGCCAGGTACAGGGAGTTGCGGCCGGGGCCGCAGCCGAGGTCGAGGGCGCGGCCGGGCCTCACCAGGCCCCGCTCGACGTACGAGGCGAGGTTCTCGTCGGGCTTCGCCGCGAAGAACGGCACCGGCTTGGTGCGGTCCGCGTAGAACCCGTCCCACCAGGCGGCCCCCTCGGGCGTCCACCGGTCGGCCTCCGGCGCGAACAGGCCGTCCAGGAGTCGCATCACGTCGTCGATCGTGCGGATGTCGCGTTCCATCGAGTCCCCTTACAAGTCCCCTTGTGCGAGGGGTAATTGTAGGTTCGTAGCGGCTTGAAAGCCCAGGTCAGGTGGGGTTCGGGGGTGGGGTGCGGAGGCTGTCGGCGGGCCGTCGGCGGCCCGGCGGGCGGGCGTCGGGTGCCGCCCCTCACCTCCGGGGCGGAAAGGCGTCCTCGCCGCCTCCGAAGGCCGTACGGGGGCCGTTCGGGGCGCTGTTGGAGCGGCTTTTCCGGGCGGTACGGCTGTCGACGGGGGAGCACGGCCGAGACGGGCGGGACCGGTGTGTTCACGCGGAGTATCCCCAGAAGTAATCGCGGGTGGTTGGATGTGCAGCCGCCCGCCCATCAGGCGGTCACCCCCCCTCGCCTGCCCCCCTCACCCCGAGGAGTCTCCGTGCCGTACTCAGCGCCGAGCGGGCCCCGCGCCGCCGCGGTCGCCGCCGTCGTCGCCGCCACCCTGGCCGCCGCCGTCCCGCCCGCCCACGCGGCCACCGCGCCGCCGCCGCTCAAGGTGCTCACGTACAACACGTTCCTGTTCAGCAAGACGCTGTACCCGAACTGGGGCCAGGACCACCGCGCCAGGGCCATACCCGAGGCGGGGTTCTTCCGGGGGCAGGACGTCGTCGTGCTCCAGGAGGCGTTCGACAACTCCTCGTCCGACGCGCTGAAGAGCGCCGCCGCGGACCGCTACCCGCACCAGACGCCCGTGCTGGGCCGCTCCAGGAGCGGCTGGGACGCGACCGGCGGGGCGTACTCCGCGGTGGCGCCCGAGGACGGCGGCGTGACGGTCCTCAGCAAGTGGCCGGTCCTGCGCGAGGAGCAGTACGTGTACAAGGACGCCTGCGGCTCCGACGCGTACTCCAACAAGGGCTTCGTCTACGCCGTCCTCGACGTGAACGGCGTCAGGGCGCACGTCGTGGGCACCCACACCCAGTCCACCGACCCGGGCTGCGGCGCGGGCGAGGCCGCGGCCACGCGCGCGAAGCAGTTCAAGGAGCTGGACGCCTTCCTGGACGCCAAGAAGATCCCGGCGGACGAACAGGTCGTCGTGGCGGGCGACCTCAACGTCGACGGGCACGGCTCCGAGTACGCCTCGATGCTCGCCGCCGGCGGCCTCGTCCCGGCCGACGCCCGCACGGGCCACCCGTACTCCTTCGACACCCGCGACAACTCCGTCGCCGCCGAGCGCTACCCGGACGACCCCCGCGAGGACCTCGACCACATCCTCCACCGCGAGGGCCACGCCCGCCCCGCCACCTGGCGCAACGACGTGCTCAAGGAGCGGAGCGCCCCCTGGACGGTGTCGAGCTGGGGCAAGGAGTACACGTACACGAACCTGTCGGACCACTACCCCGTGACGGCGTACTGACCGTCGGCCGCGCGGCCGTCCCTCCGCCCCGGACGCGGGCGGAGGGGCGACCGGTGCGCCCCTACTTGTGCCAGGGCCCCGTCACCGCGAACGTCGTGCCGGGGGTGTAGCAGTTGACGTACATCGTGTCGTGGTCGGGGGAGAAGGTGACTCCCGCGAACTCGCCCCACTCCGGTTCCTCGGGCGTGCCGATGTTCTGGCGCCCGCGGGCCATCGCGTAGACCTCGCCCCGGCGGGTGACGCCGTAGACGTACTGGGCGCCGCCGCCGTCCTCGCAGACCATCAGGCCGCCGCTGGGCGCGAGGCAGATGTTGTCGGGGGACTCGCCGGGCAGCTGGACGTCCGTGGCGGGGCCGAAGACGATCACCAGGGTGAGGCGGCGGCGCGCGGGGTCGTACCGCCAGATCTGGCCGAAGTGGTCACCCGCCGAGCCCTCCGTCCTGCGCGCGAAGGACGAGACGAAGTAGACCGACGAGCCGCCCCAGTAGCAGCCCTCCAGCTTCTGCGCGTGGGTGATGCCCTTCTTGCCGAAGTCCTGGTGGCGGATGGGCGTCCGCACGGCCAGCGGGTCGGGGACGTCGACCCACTCGATGCCCTCGAACGTCGCGCCCGTCTCCTGGACCGAGGACAGGTCCGGCACGCCGGGCACGCGCATCGCCTGCAACCTGCCGCCCGCGCGCAGCGACCCGCGGCCTCCCTCGGGCTTCTTCGGCAGGAAGCGGTAGAAGAGCCCGAAGGGCTTCTCGAAGGCGTCCTCCGTCTCGTAGACGATGCCGCGCCGCGGGTCGACGGCGACGGCCTCGTGCTGGAAGCGGCCCATCGCGGTCAGCGGCACCGCGCCGGTGCGGCGCGGATCGACCGGGTCGACCTCGAAGATGAAGCCGTGGTCCTTGGTGTAGCCGTTCGTGCCGGCCTTGTCCTCGGTCTCCTCGCAGGTCAGCCAGGTGCCCCAGGGGGTCGGACCGCCGGCGCAGTTCACGGCCGTCCCGGCGATCGCGACGCGCTCGCCCAGGACGTCGTTCCGCCGGTCGAGCGAGAGCGCCGTACAGCCGCCCTTGGCCATCGGGTCGTAGGTGAGGCCCTTGACGGTCGGTACGCCGATCTTGCCGGTGACCCGGTTCTCGTGGTTGCGGACGAGGTGGACCCCGCCGTCGCGCCCTCTGAAGGCGGCCATGCCGTCGTGGTTGCTCGGCACCTTGCCCTCACCCGAGCGGAGGTCGTCGCCCTCCCGTGAGAGCACCTTGTAGCGGAAACCTTTCGGCAGGTCGAGCAGACCCTTCGGGTCGGGTACGAGCGGGCCGTACCCGGCCTTCCCCAGCGCGGCGGCGCTGCCCGCGAAGAGCTCGGAGAGAGCGCCGGTGAAGGCGATTCCCGCCCCCACCGCACCGGTACGGGCGAGAACCTGACGTCGAGTGGCAGACATATGGGGCAACCTCCTGCTGGCGGACAGGAATATGACCGGATGTGTGTACCACGCGCCTTGGTGATCGGGAACCACGCGCGTAGCCATCGGTTTCTCCGCGGCCCCTGCCGGCCCCGCTGCCGGGCCTACGCGCCGACGAGCCCCTTGGCGTCCCTGGCCAGTGCCGTGAGCCGCGATATCGCCCGGAAGTACTTCTTCCGGTAGCCGCCGTTCAGCATGTCCTCGCTGAACAGCCGGTCGAAGGGCACACCCGACGCGAGCACGGGCACCTCCCGGTCGTACAGCCTGTCGGCCAGCACCACGAGCCGCAGCGCGGTCGACTGGTCGGGGACCGGCGTGACGTCCGTGAGGCACACGGCCGCGATGTCGTCGGTCAGCGCGCCGTACCGGCTCGGGTGCACCGTGGACAGGTGCTTCAGGAGCTGCGGGAAGTCGTCGAGCGAGGCGCCCTCGGTCGCGTGGGCAGCCTTGGTGACCTGCTCCTCCGAGTACGGGGCGGGGGCCTCGGGCAGGCCGCGGTGCCGGTAGTCGTCGCCGTCGATGCGCAACGCCCTGAAGTGCGCCGACAGCCCCTGGATCTCGCGGAGGAAGTCGGTCGCCGCGAAGCGGCCCTCGCCGAGCTTGCCCGGCAGCGTGTTCGAGGTCGCGGCCAGCGCCACACCCTGCTCGACCAGCTTGGCGAGGAGGGACGAGACGAGCACGGTGTCGCCCGGGTCGTCGAGTTCGAATTCGTCGATGCAGAGCAGCCGGTGCTCGCTCAGCGTGCGCACCGTCTGCTGGAAGCCGAGCGCGCCCACGAGGTTCGTCAGCTCGACGAAGGTGCCGAATGCCTTCTGCGCCGGCGCCGCGGGCGTCGCGTGCCAGAGGGACGCCAGGAGGTGGGTCTTGCCGACGCCGTAGCCCCCGTCGAGGTAGATGCCGCGGGGGCCCGTGGGGGCGGCGGCCTTGCGCTGGAACCAGCGCTTGCGGCCCGAACCGGAGGCGTGCGCTCCGCCGAGTCCCGCCGCGAAGGCGCTCAGCTCGCGGACCGCCTCGGTCTGGCTGGGCCTGGCGGGGTCCGGGATGTACGTGTCGAAGCGCACGGAGTCGAAGCGCGGCGGCGGCACCATCTCGGCGACCAGGCGGTCGGCGGGGACGTGGGGCTCGCGGGCGCACAGGGACCGCGGGGCCGCTTCGGCGGTGGGGCGGGGCGCGGGGGCGGCGGGGGATGACGACACGGTTCCCCAGCTTAAACGGCGTGCGAGACTGCCGGTCATGCGACGTCTGTTTCCTGTGACCGACCAGACAGTGCCTATGGGTGACCAGGTGGCCACCGGGAGTGGCCAGGTGCTGCCCGAGGGTGACCATGCGGTGTCCGCGGCCGGCCGGGCGGTGCCCGGGGGTGACCGCGAGTGGGGGCTCGACGAGCTGGCCGAGGCGTACGCCTACCCCGTGGGCGAGCGGCCCTGGCTGCGCGCCAACATGGTGTCCACGCTCGACGGCGCCGCCCAGCACGACGGCCGTTCCCAGCCGATCTCCAACGACACCGACATGCGGATCTTCGGCACCCTGCGCGGCCTCGCCGACGCCGTGATCGTAGGGGCCGAAACGGTACGTCTTGAGGGGTACCGTCCGGCACGCGCGCGTGAGGCCTTCGCCGCGCGCAGGGCGGCGGCCGGTCAGACCCCCGCGCCCGCCATCGCCGTGGTCAGCGCGAGCCTGGACCTGGACTTCTCGCTCCCCCTCTTCACCTCGCCCCTGACGCCCACGCTCGTGGTGACGGGGGCCGCCGCGCCCGCCGACAGGATGGAGGCGGCCCGCAAGGCCGGTGCCGAGGTTGTGATCGCCGGGGAGGGGGCGACCGTGGCGCCGGAGCGGGTCGCGCCCGCCCTCGCCGAGCGGGGGCTCACACGGCTGCTCACCGAGGGCGGGCCCCGGCTGCTCGGGCAGTTCGTGGCCGCACGGGCGCTGGACGAGCTGTGCCTCACGGTGTCGCCGATGCTCACCGCGGGGGACGCCCAGCGGATCGCCGGAGGGCACGCGCTGGTGACGCCGGACCGGTTCGTCCTGGCGTCCCTGCTGGAGGAGGCCGGGTTCCTCTTCACCCGATACCGTCGAAGCTGACAATCGGCGGAATCACTCGTTCCGTTTGGCTTCGGCCGGGCAGACTAGAACTCGCAGGCCCCGTGGGGGCACGGGGCAGGATGGTTTCCGCGCGGGCCTCATGGACGGCCCACGGATGAGAAGGGCGCCTGCCGTGTTCACAAGCGTATTGATGATCGAGAAGGCCCTGACCTCCGCGGACGTGGAGTTCGTCACCACCTTGCACGGGGACGAGCCGGTCAGCTTCCATGTGCTGCTCCAGCCCAGGGGGGACCAGGCGGACCGTCTGCTGCGGGCCATCGACGACGTCGCCCTCGGGGAACTCGACGAGGCGGCGCGGGAAGGGTCGACCCCCGAGGGCGAGGACGCGACGGGCCCCGGCGAGCAGGCGCTGCGGGTCTCGCTGGCCGCGTTGCGCGCGGCCGGCTGCGGGGCGACGGGGCGGCTCATCGAGGACCACCCGCTGGACGCGCTGTCGGCGCTGGTGGACGAGGCGTCGGCGGACGAGGTGATCGTGCTGACCGACCCCCACTACGTGGAGGAGTTCTTCCACCGGGACTGGGCCTCGCGGGCGCGGCACAAGGTGGGGGTGCCGGTGCTGAAGCTGTTCTCCCACAGCGCGTGACCCGGCCGGGGCCTCGGGGGTTCTCCGCTCCGGCTCTTCTTCCGGGCGCCGGTCGGCCGTGGTCGCTCGCGCCCTTCCCCGCGCCCCTCGTAGGGGCGCTTCGCGTGACCCGGGGCGGCGTGCGAATAGGCTGGGGCCCTGATCCGGCCGTAGACGTAAGCGGCACCGTCGTCACTTCAGGGAGACACACGCATGGCACCCGGCCTGCCCCAGTCCATGGCCGACATGGACCGACCGCACTTCATCGGCATCGGCGGCGCCGGAATGTCGGGGATCGCGAAGATCCTGGCCCAGCGCGGTGCCGAGGTCGCCGGCAGTGACGCCCGCGAGTCCGCCACGGCAGAGGCGCTGCGCGCGCTCGGCGCCACGGTGCACATCGGGCACGACGCCGCCCACCTCGCCTCCGACGCGACCTGCGTCGTGGTCTCCTCCGCGATCCGCGCCGACAACCCCGAGCTGGCCCGCGCCGCCGAACTCGGCATTCCGGTCGTGCACCGCTCGGACGCCCTGGCCTCGCTGATGGACGGCCTGCGGCCGATCGCGGTGGCGGGTACGCACGGCAAGACGACCACGACGTCGATGCTGGCGGTCACGCTCGCCACCCTCGGCCTCGACCCGTCGTACGCGATCGGCGGCGACCTCGACGTCCCCGGCTCGAACGCGCTGCACGGCGAGGGCGACATCTTCGTCGCCGAGGCCGACGAGAGCGACCGCAGCTTCCACAAGTACGCGCCCGAGGTCGCCATCGTCCTGAACGTGGAGCTCGACCACCACGCGAACTACGCCTCGATGGACGAGATCTACGAGTCCTTCGAGATCTTCGCCGGGAAGGTCGTCCCCGGCGGCACGCTCGTCATCTCGGCGGACCAGGAGGGCGCGGTCGAGCTGACCCGGCGCCTGCGCGGCCTCGACGGCTTGAAGGTCGTCACGTACGGCGAGTCCGAGGGCGCCGACCTGCGCATCCACAAGATCAACGCACGGGGTCTCACCAGCGAGGTCACCGTCCTCCTCGACGGCAAGCTGCTCACCTTCACGGTCTCGGTGCCCGGCCGCCACTACGCCGGCAACGCGGTCGCGGCCCTCGCCGCCGGCGTCGCGCTCGGCATCCCGTCCCGGAACATGGCGGGCGCCCTGAAGTCCTACACCGGCGTCAAGCGCCGCCTCCAGCTCAAGGGCGAGGCCGCGGGCGTCCAGGTGATCGACTCCTACGCCCACCACCCGACCGAGATGACGGCCGACCTGGAGGCGATGCGCTCCGCGGCGGGCGACTCCCGCATCCTCGTCCTCTTCCAGCCCCACCTGTTCTCGCGCACGCAGGAGCTGGGCACGGAGATGGGCCAGGCCCTCGCGCTGGCCGACTCCTCCGTCGTCCTGGACATCTACCCGGCCCGCGAGGACCCGATCCCCGGCGTCACCAGCGACGTGATCGTCGACGCGGCCCGCGCGGCCGGCGCCGAGGTGCGGGCCGTCCACGACAAGGACGAGGCGGTGCGGGAGATCGCGGGAATGGCGAAGCCCGGTGATCTCGTTCTCACCATGGGAGCGGGCGACGTCACCGACCTCGGCCCGCGGATCCTGGCCCACCTGTCGAAGTGAGGGATTGCACCATGGCGTACGACGTCGAGAAGCCGGACGAGCAGTGGCGGACGGAGCTGACCCCTTCGGAGTACGCGGTGCTGCGCCAGGCCGGTACGGAACCGGCCTTCGTCGGTGAGTACACGGACACCACGACGCGGGGCGTCTACTCCTGTCGCGCGTGCGGCGCGGAGCTGTTCACGTCGTCGGAGAAGTTCGCGTCGCACTGCGGCTGGCCGAGCTTCTACGACCCCAAGGACACGGACGCGGTCGAACTCCTCCAGGACACCTCGCACGGCATGGTCCGCACGGAGGTCCGCTGCGCCCGCTGCGGCTCCCACCTGGGCCACGTCTTCGAGGGCGAGGGCTACCCCACGCCCACCGACCAGCGCTACTGCATCAACAGCATCTCCCTGCGGCTGACGCCCGAGGAGGGGTGACGCCCGAGGAGGACTGAGGTCCGCGGCGGGGCGTGCGCCCCGCCGCGGGACCGACGTCAGAAGGTCAGCTTCCAGCTGTTGATGTACCCCGTGTCCTGGGACGCCACGTCCTGGACGCGGAGCTTCCAGGCGCCGTTCGCGGGCTCACTGGAGGCGTCGACCGTGTAGGACGCGATGACGTTGTCCGCCGAGTCGTTGCCGCTGGAGTTCTTCAGGCGGTACGCGGTGCCGTCGGGGGCGAGGAGGTCGACGACCACGTCGCCGCGCCAGGTGTGGCGGATGTCGACGTCCGCCTTGAGGGTGGCGGGGGCGTTGCCGGTGCGGCCCGTGACGTTCACCGTCGAGGTCACCGCGGCGCCGTTGTCCGGGATGGCGACGTCCGTGGTGTTCTCGTAGACGTCGCCCGGCGGGACGGGCGTGTCCGTGGCGAGGGCCCAGACCGTGTGGGCGATGGCGTCGCTGTTGCGGTCCAGGGCCGTGTCGCTGATGTTCGACGTGGTGTCGCACGACGAGTGGTAGCAGCGGTCGAAGGCCTGGCCGGCCGTGCCGCCCCACTTCTGGGCCTGCGCGCTGGACTTGGCGCGCTCCGCGCCGCTGAAGAGGCCGCCGACGGGGATGCCGACGTTCTTGAACGGGGCGTGGTCGGAGCGGCCGTCGCCGTCGGTCTCGATCTCCGTGGGGACGTTCAGGCCCGCGTAGTAGTCCTTGAACGTCTTCTCGATCGTGGGGTCGTCGTCGTAGACGAAGTAGCCCGGGTTCGGGGAGGCGATCATGTCGAAGTTCAGATAGCCGCTGACCTTGGAACGCTCCGTCGACGGCAGGTTGTTCACGTAGTACCGCGAGCCCACCATGCCCAGCTCCTCCGCGCCCCACCAGGCGAAGCGCAGGTGCTTGGTGGGCTTGAGCTGGGCCCGGGAGACCGCGAGCGCCGTCTCAAGGACGCCCGCCGAGCCCGAACCGTTGTCGTTGACGCCGGCGCCCGAGGAGACGCTGTCCAGGTGCGCGCCCGCCATCAGCGTCTTGCTCGTGTCGCCGCCCGGCCAGTCGGCTATCAGGTTGTAGCCGGTCGCGCCGCTCGACGTGAACTGCTGGACGGTGGTGGTGAAGCCGGCCGCGTCCAGTTTGCCCTTCACGTAGTCGATGGAGGCCTTGTAACCGGGCCTGCCGTGCGCGCGGTTGCCGCCGTTGGCCGAGGCGATGGACTGGAACTGGGAGAGGTGCGCCTTGACGTTGGCGAGCGGGATGTCGGGTGCCGCGAGCGCCGCGGCGGGCGCCGGAGGGGCCGCGAGCGCCGAGGGCGCGGCCGTCGCGAGGAGGCCCGCGGCGGCGAGGACGGCGACGCCCGCGGTGGCGCGTCTCAGGGCTGTGCGTCTCAGCACCCCGGGCACGGCGGGCCGGACGGATCGGGAGAGGCTCATGTGGGGCTCCGAATTCCGAACAGAAGGTGGGGACGGAACGTGCGAGGCGCCCTGCGACGCGGGTGTCGCGGGGCGCCTTTGGAGCTGTGCGTTGCCTGATGCTGAAGGCGGGGCGTGTTCACGTCAAGAGCGGAATCCGGTCACAATGCGGGCAGGCGTGTTCGCATAACGGACCGGACCTTGAGAGGACGGGCCCGTCAGCCCGTCAGCCCGTCAGCCCGCCATCACGTCGGTCGGCCCCCCTCCGCCCCTCCGCCCCACGGCCCTCCTCCCCTCAGAAGAAGACCCCGCAGCGCAGCAGCACGTTCGCGTACGGGCGGGCCTCCCCGGTGCGGACCACCAGGCGGGCCCCGGCCGACAGAGCCTTCAGCTCCTCGTGCGGGACGAGGCCGAGGGCGGGGAGGGACTCCCGCAGCAGCCGCGCCGCCGCCGGGTTGGCCTCCGCCACCTCGCGCGCGGCCGTTCCGCCCTCCACCACGAGCTCGGCGAGCAGACCGTCGAGGACCTCCGCGAAGGACGGGACCCCGGCGCGGAACGCCAGGTCCACCACGCGCGGACCCGCCGGGATCGGCATGCCCGCGTCGCAGACGAGGACCGTGTCACCATGGCCCAGCTCGGCCAGCGCGCCCGCGAGATGGCGGTTGAGGATGCCCGACCTCTTCACGAGGACGCGACCTCCGGCGCCACCGACGACAGCTCCACCGCGGTCGGGTACGAGTCCTGCGCGCCCTTGCGGGTGACCGCCGCCGAGCCCACCCGCGCCGCGTAGGCCGCCGCCGTCGCCAGGTCCTCGCCGAGGCCGAGGCGCCAGCCGAGCGCGGCGGTGAAGGCGTCGCCCGCACCGGTCGTGTCCACCGCCTCCACCCGCGGGCTCTCCACCCGTACGGGCTCCGCGCCCCGCTCGGCGGTGAGCGCGCCCTCGGCGCCCAGCGTCACCACCACCGAACGGGGGCCGAGCGCCAGGAGACCCCGCGCCCACTCCCGCGGCGTCTCGCCCGCGCCGTCACCGAGGATGAACCGGGCCTCGTGCTCGTTGACCACCAGCGGGTCGCAGGCGGCGAGCACCTCGTCGGGCAGCGGGGCCGGCGGCGAGGGGTTCAGGACCAGGCGGGCGCCGGGCCGCAGCCCGCGCGCGACCTCGGCGACCGTCTCCAGGGGGATCTCCAGCTGGGTGGAGACCACCCGCGCCGCCGCGAGCAGGCTGCCCGCCGCGCGGATGTCCTCGGGGGTGAGGCGCATGTTGGCGCCGGGCGACACCACGATGCTGTTGTCGCCCGACGGGTCCACCGTGATCAGCGCGACGCCGGTCGGGGCGCCGCCCACCAGGACGCCCGCGGTGTCCACCCCGGCCGCCCGCTGCGCGTCGAGCAGCAGCGTGCCGTGCGCGTCGTCGCCCACCCGCGCGAGGAGCGCCGTGCGCGCCCCCAGCCGGGCGGCGGCCACCGCCTGGTTGCCGCCCTTGCCGCCGGGGTGGACGGCCAGGTCGGAGCCGAGGACCGTCTCGCCCGGCGCCGGCCTGCGCTCCACACCGACCACCAGATCGGCGTTGGCCGAGCCCACGACCAGCAGCTCGTAGTCGTCGTTCATGTGCTGTTCCCTGCTTTCGTACGGTGCCGGCGCGGCGCGCGGCCCGGGGTTCGCCCGGGCCGCGCGCCGAAGGAGGTCAGGAGAAATTCTTCACGTTCTTCGCCGTGACGACCTTCACCGGTACCTTCACCATCTCCTCGACGTCCTTGCCCCGGGCCGCCCGTACGGCGTTGCGCACGGCGATCCGGCCCAGCTCCGCGGGCTGCTGCGCCACGGACGCGTACAGCGTGCCCGCCTCGACCGCCTTGAGGCCGTCGGGGGTCCCGTCGAAGCCGACCACCGGCACCGACTTCCCCGCCTTGCCGCCGAGGGCCTTGACCGCGCCGAGCGCCATCTCGTCGTTCTCGGCGAAGACACCGTCGACGCCCTTGTGGGACTGGAGCAGGTTCGTCATGACGTCGAGGCCCTTGGTGCGGTCGAAGTCCGCGGGCTGCCTGGCGACGACCTCGATGCCGGGGTACGCCTTGATGCCCTCGGCGAAGCCCTGCCCGCGCTCGCGGCTCGCCGACGTGCCGGGCGTGCCCTGGAGGACGACGACCTCGCCCTTGCCGCCCAGCTTCTCGGCGAGTGACTTCGCCGCCAGCTTGCCGCCCGCGACGTTGTCGGAGGCGACCAGCGTGGCCGTCTCGGCCTTGTTGACGCCGCGGTCGGCCGCGATCACCGGGATGCCGGACTTGTTGGCGCCGCGCACGGCGGGACCCGCCGCGTCGGAGTCCACCGGGTTGACGATGATGGACTCGACGCCCTCGCCGGTGAAGTTCTGGAGCTGGTTGGACTGCTGCGAGGCGTCGTTCTGCGCGTCGGTGACCGTCAGGTCGACGCCCGCCTTCCCGGCCTCGTCCTGCGCGCCCTCCTTCATCTGTACGAAGAAGGGGTTGTTGAGGGTCGAGAGCGACATGCCGATCTTCGTCGAGGTGCCCGACGAACCCGAGTTGAAGAAGGACACCGCGCCGATCACGGCCGCCACGACCACGGCGGCCACCGCGTACTTGACCGCCTGCGGCCCCTTGAGCCCGGCCCCCGGGGCGCCCGACGAGGCACCCGGGGTCGCCCCGGCCTTGCGGCGCAGCGTGTCGAGCAGGACGGCGAGCGCGATGACGACACCGATCACGACCTGCTGCCAGAAGGCGGAGACGGACAGGAGGTTGAGGCCGTTGCGCAGCACCGCGAGGATGAGCGCGCCGACGAGCGTGCCGGACGCCTTGCCGACCCCGCCCGCGAGGCTGGCGCCGCCGATCACCACGGCGGCGATGGCGTCGAGCTCGTAGCCCTGCGCGGCCTGCGGCTGCGCCGAGACCAGGCGGGAGGCGAGCACGATGCCCGCGACGGCGGCGAAGAGCCCGGAGAGCGCGTAGATGACGAGCTTCTGACGCTTGACCCGCAGGCCGGAGAGGCGGGCCGCCTCCTCGTTGCCGCCGATCGCGTACATGGAGCGGCCGATGAACGTGCGGCCGAGGACCACGGCCGTCACGAGACCCATCACGACCATCACGATCACCGGGACCGGCAGCCAGTCGCCGATGGTGTCGCCGAGGTGCGAGACCGAGTCGGGGAACGGGATCGGGCTGCCCTGCGAGATCACCAGGGAGAGCCCGCGGGCCACCGACAGCATCGCGAGCGTCGCGATGAACGGCGGCAGCTTCCCGTAGGAGACGAGCAGGCCGTTGACGAGACCGCAGGCCAGGCCCGCGGCGACGGCGAAGATCACCGCGAGCCAGACCGGCATCCCCTGCGAGGTCGCCGTCCAGGCGAGGACCGTGGCCGAGAGGGCGGCCACCGAACCGACGGACAGGTCGATGCCCGCCGAGACGATCACGAACGTCACGCCGAACGCGAGGATCGCCGTCACGGCGGCCTGCACGCCCACGTTGAGCAGGTTCTGGGTGGTGAGGAAGTCGCCGGAGAGCAGCGACATCGCCACGACCAGGACGATCAGGGCGCTCAGCGCGCCGTTGTCGAGCAGGACGCGGCGGAGCGAACTCGCGCCACCCGCGTCACGCTTCACGGTTTCAGTGGCCACGGGAGCCCTCCGCTTCTTCTTCGTTCTGTCCGTCGTTCCGTACGGGGCCGGCCGCCGCCGTGTTGCTGACCGCCAAGGCCATCACCGCGTCCTGCGTGGCTTCCCCGGCGGGCAGTTCGCCGGCGATCCGGCCCTGGGCCATGACCAGGACCCGGTCGCTCATGCCGAGCACCTCCGGCAGGTCGCTGGAGATCATCAGGACCGCGTGGCCCGAGGCCGTCAGTTCGTTGATGAGCTGGTAGATCTCGACCTTCGCGCCCACGTCGATGCCGCGCGTCGGCTCGTCGAGGATCAGCACCTTGACGTCGGCGAGCAGCCACTTGCCGATGACGACCTTCTGCTGGTTGCCGCCGGAGAGCGTGCGCACGTGCTGGCCGAGCCCGGCCATCCGTACGCCGAGCTGCTCCGCGATCCGGGCGGCGTCCCGCTGCTGCGCCTTGAGGTCCACGAACCCGGCGCGGGTCGCGGAGCGCAGTGTGACCAGGCCGAGGTTCTCCCCGACCGAGGCGTCGAGGACGAGGCCCTGGCCCTTGCGGTCCTCGGGCACGAGGCCGATGCCGGCACCCATCGCGGCGTTCACGTCGTGCCCGGGCAGCCGCTCTCCGTGTACGTCGACGGTGCCCGCGTCGTACGGGTCGGCGCCGAAGACCGCGCGCGCCACCTCCGTACGCCCGGCGCCGACCAGGCCCGCGAGGCCGACGACCTCACCGGCCCGCACCTCGAAGCCGACGTCGTGGAAGACGCCGCCCCGGGTGAGACCCTCGACGCGGAGCAGCGGCGGGCCGACGTCCGGCCGCTCGCGCGGGTACTGCTGTTCGATGCTGCGGCCCACCATGAGCCGTACGAGTTCGTCCTCCGGCGTGGAGGCGGGCACCTGCTCGACGCTGCGGCCGTCGCGCAGGACGGTGACGCGGTCGCCGAGCGCGGCGATCTCCTCCAGGTGGTGGGTGATGAAGACGACGCCGACGCCGTCCGCGCGCAGGGTGCGCACGATGGCGAACAGCTTCTCGACCTCCTCGGAGGTCAGTACGGCGGTGGGCTCGTCCATGATGAGCACGCGCGCGTCCAGGCTGAGCGCCTTGGCGATCTCGACCATCTGGAGCCGGGCGATGCCCAGTTCGCGCACCTTGGCGCGCGGCGAGACGGCCAGGCCGACCCGCTCCAGGAGGACCTCGGCGTCCGCCTCCATCTTCTTGCGGTCGACGAGGCCGAGGCGGCGCGGCTGCCGGCCGAGGAAGATGTTCTCGGCGACCGTCAGGTCGGGTACGAGGTTGAACTCCTGGTAGATGGTGGCGATGCCGAGCCGCTCGGCGTCCTGCGCGCCGTTGATCCGCACCTCGCGGCCGGCGGCCAGGATGCGGCCGCTGTCGGGACGGTAGGCGCCGGACAGCATCTTGATGAGGGTGCTCTTGCCCGCGCCGTTCTCGCCGAGCAGGACGTGCACCTCCCCGCGCCGCAGGTCGAAGTCCACGGAGTCGAGCGCGACGACCCCGGGGAAGGTCTTCCTGATGGCTTCGACGCGCAGCAGTTCCTCGTGCGCGTCCTTCTCCTGTGCGCCGCGCTTCGCCATCTCCTGGCCGCTCACGGGCTGCTCCTTCGTACGCGGGTGTCCTCGCCGCAGGAACGCCGGACGACGAGGCGGGCGGGGAGGGTCACGGAACGGGGGCTCCTGCCCTCGATCCGGTCGACGAGCGCGTGCACGGCGGCCCGGCCGAGCTCCGCCGTCGGCTGGGCGATCGCCGTGACCGCCGGGTCGGTGTGCACGAACCACGGGATGTCGTCGAAGGCCGCGAGGCTGATGTCGTGCGGGACCCGCAGGCCCCGCGCGCGGATCGCGTCGAGGGCGCCGAGCGCCATCAGGTTGTCGGCGGCGAAGACGGCGTCGGGCGGCTCGGGCAGGGCGAGGAACCGCTCCGTGGCGCGGCGCCCGCTGTCGGCCTGGAAGTCGCCCTGCCCGATGTAGGCGTCGGGCAGCGCGGTGCCGTGCTCGCGCAGTGCCTCCCGGAAGGCCTCGACGCGCTCGCTGCCGGTCGTGGTGGCCGCGGGGCCCGCGATGATCGCGAGCCTGCGGTGGCCGAGGCCGTGCAGATGGGCGACCAGGTCGCGCACGGCCTGCCGGCCGTCGGAGCGGACGACGGGCACATCGGCGCCCACGCCGGGAATCCACCGGTCCACGAAGACCATCGGGGTACCGGCGCGCACGGCGTCGAGCATCAGCGGTGAGCCGCCGTCGGCGGGGGAGACGAGCAGGCCGTCGATCCGCCGGTCGAGCAGTGTCCGCACGTGGTGGTCCTGGAGCTCGGGCCGCTCGTCGGCGTTGCCGATGATCACGCTGTAGCCGAGGGCGCGGGCGGCCTCCTCGACGGAGCGGGCCAGCTCGGTGAAGTACGGGTTGAGCACGTCGCTGATGACGAGGCCGAGGGTGTGCGTCTGGTGGGTGCGCAGGGACCTGGCCACGGCGTTCGGCCGGTAGCCGAGCGCCTCGACGGCGGCGAGCACGCGCTCCCTGGACCCGGGGCTGACCGAGGGATGCTCGTTCAGGACCCGCGACACCGTCGCCACGGAGACCCCGGCCTCGGCCGCGACGTCCTTGATCCCGGCCGAGCCGGGCGGACTGGGGGTCATCGCCGCTCCCACCTCCTTGTGGAATCGATTACACGGAGGATTGGAAACGATTACACGGTCGGCTGGCAAGGGGTTCGAGGGGCCGCTGGGGCTAGTGAGACCTGATTGTGATGGTCGGGGGTGGGGGGCTGACGGGCGCGATCGGGCCCGATGGGGTTGGGCGGGCCCGATGGGGTTGGGCGGGCCCGATGGGGTTGGGCGGGCTGGATGGGGTTGGGCGGGCTGGATGGGGTTGGGCGGGCTGGATGGGGTTGGGCGGGCCGGATTGGGCTGGTGGGGTCCGATGGGGTTGGTCCGGGCCGGTCGGCTTGGTCGGGTGCGATGGGGTGTCGGGCTCCGTGGGGTTGTGGGGCCGGGGACGGGTTGGCGGGGGGCCGATGGGGTTGGCGGAACCCGATGGGGTTGGTGAGGCCCTATGGGGCTAACGGGGTCCGATGGGGATGGTCCGGCCCGGTCGGCTTGGTCGTGCGATGGAGTGCCGGGTCCGGTGGGGTTGTGGGACCGGGGGCGGGTTGGCGGAACCGGTGGGGTCCGGTGGTGGTGGTCGGTGTCGGACCCGTCGGGGGTCAGGTCGGGCGGAACGGCACCGTCAGCCACGGGCTGTCCGGGTCCGTGGTCAGGGCGCGGTGGGCGTGGAGGACGTCCGTGTACCAGGTGCCGAACGACTCCTCGTCGAAGTGCAGGCAGCGCCCGAGCACGTAGCCCGCCGAGAACTCCTCCCACGAGCCGTACGCGGCCTCCGCCGCCCGGGAGGCCCGTTCCAGCGCCGTCCGCATCTCCGCCTCGGTGGCGTAGCGCGCGCCCCTGCCCCAGCGGGCCATCTTGGAGGCGCGGCCGATGTCCCAGGCCGCGACGGTGCGCACGAAGCCGTCCGGCGGCAGCAGCTCGTCCGCGCGGAAACGGGCCTCGTAGCGCAGGACCTTGCCGACCAGGTCGCGCATGGCGGTCACGAAGTCGTCCAGGTCCGGGTCGTCGCCCGGGCGGTGCGGGGTGCCGGGGCCGCCGGTCTCCACGACGCGGTTGCGCAGGGTGACCTCGACGCACTCGCGCCACCGCTCGGGGTCGAGCCGCGGGCCGACCTCGGCGAGCACCGCGACCCGGGCGCCGAGCACGAAGTCCCAGTACCACGGGCTGACCTCGCGCGTCAGCAGGCGCTCCTGCGTCGCCAGCCACTCCTCGCGGCTCGTCACGCCCCAGGACTCGGCGAGGCGGCCGACCTCGTTGTGGTGGCCCGCGCCGTGCCAGTGGACGGTGTTCCAGGGGTCGCCGTTGGCGAAGCAGAGGTGCGCGCCGCAGGCGAGGCCGTGCAGGAGGGGCCCGGGCGCGGGTGCCCCGGTGCGGCGCGTCTCGATGCGGTCGCCGAGACCGCCGGTCCGGTGGTGGCGCTCGTGCAGCTCGGCCCAGACCCGCCGCTCCTCGTCCGTGGTGAGGAAGTACTGCTCGCACGGCGTCGCCGCGTTGACCGCGAGGACCTGGACGTCGTCGGGGCACCCCTCGGCGAGCGCGCCGAGCGTCACGAACTCGTAGACCACGGCCGGGTGCGGGCGTGGGAGCAGCCCCGCCGTGTACACCTGCGCGGCCTTCCTGCCGTCCGGCAGGTCGACCGTGAGCAGCGGGCTCGACTCCGCGTCCGGGTCCTTCTCGTGCGGGGCGGCGACCGGGCGGTACAGGCCCTCCACGGCGATGGCCCGCAGATAGGTGTACGCGTCGTCGGCCTCGCGGAGTTCGTACAGGTGCTGTTCCAGGTCGGCCGGGGCCTGCCAGGGGCTCCCGTTCTTCGGGGCCGGCACCCACGGGAAGATCTCGTCGTGGGGTTCGTCCTCGTCTGCGGCCATCTGGTTCTCCGGTTCCGTCTCCTGGGTGGATCTTGAGTTTACGTGGGTGGCGTGGGTGGGCCGTTTCTGAGTCGGGGGTGCGTCTGCCGGGTTGATCTCTGTTGCCGGGTGCGGGTTCTCTTCGGCTGGTCGCGCAGTTCCCCGCGCCCCTGGGGGGCCGGTCGTGCGGTTTCTCGTGTCCCTGGGGGGGGTGGTCGCGCAGTTCCCCGCGCCCCTGGGGGGCCGGTCGTGCGGTTCCTCGTGCCGCTGGGGGGGGCTGGTCGTGTGGTTCCTCGTGCCGCTGGGGGGCGGTCGTGCGGTTTCTCGTGCCCGGTGGGGGCGTGGTGGGGGGAAGTTGGTGGACGGCCTGCGGGGGCGTGGGGTTCGCGGTCAGAATGTGGCATGGCCATCCGTCGCCTCAGTTACCGGCTCGACCAGGAGCCGGACACCGGAGCCGTCCGTCTGATCCCCGCACAGCCCGTGCGGTCCCCCCACGAGGAGCCCCGGCACCGCATAGCGGTGACCGGTCTCGGGCCCGCCGTCGAAGACGTCATCGGCACGGGCTCCGAGCTGAGTTACACCCTGCTCCCCGACGGCGGCAGGCTCCTGTGCGCCACGCTTTCCGGCCGGCGCGTGGAGGCGCTGCACCTGAGCGCGGGCACGCCGGGGCCCGGTTCCGTGTGGCCGATCGACACCTGGCGCTCCGCCACCTGGGAGCCCGACGCGGGGGAGGAGCTGGGGGCGGGCTTCGTCGAGTCCGAACTGCCCGTCACACGGGCGCACTTCGACAGCGGGCGCCTCGTGGAGTTCGCCAGGGCGCGCGCGGAGCGGGTCGCGCCCTTCCTCACCGATGTGCGCCGCCTCTTCGCCGACCCGGCGGGACGGCAGATCGTCCTGGTCGAGGAGGACCCCGAGGCCGTGGCCCACTGGGTCGCGCTGGCCTGCGCCTCGCTGCCCGAAATCCACGTCCCCGCCCTGACGTTCACCACCTGGACCACCGATCCGCACCGCGCCCCGCAGCAGATCATCGGCATCGGCCCCGGGGTGGAGTTCGACCGCGACGACGCGACGGTCGAGTACCTCTACCGCGTCCACGACGCCACCGGAGGCCGCCAGAGCCCGCCCGCCGCGGCCGACGCCTGGGCGCAGCTCACCGCCGAGCGCTGGATCTCCGGCAGCCCGCCCGCACCCGGCACGGGGGCGCGCGCCGACGACGCCTTCGCCCTGATCCCGCTCATCTCCGGCGGGGGCGGCGGAGACCGGCCGGGCGCGGCGGCCCTCACCGGCGCCGACCTCGCGGGGCTCGGCGGCGACTCGCTGCACGCGGTCCTCGACGCATTCACCAAGTCCGTGACCAGGGGCGAGGCCGACGCCGCCACGCTCGACCGGCTCGAAGCGCTGTGCAGGGAAGTGGAGGGCGAGCAGGCGCTCGCGGCGCGGCCCCTCGCCCTCGCCCTCGTCAAGCACCGCCTCGACACGTCCCGCACCGGCGGCGCCCTCCCCGGCCTGGCCGCCTTCGAGGGGCTGCCGCTCGGCAAGGACGCCTGGCGGGAACTGCGCGAGGAGTACGGTCAGCGCGCCGACGACGCCCTGCGCGGGGCGCTGCGCGGACCCATCCCCGCCTGGGCCGAACCGCTGCGGCTCGCCCTCGCGGTGGGCGCCGACAACGGCCCCGGGATCGCCGAGGCCATGGACCGCCTCGCCGACGCCCTGCTCCACCCCGAACAGCACGAGTGCGCCCACGCGGTGCGGCTCCTCGACGACCTCGGTCACCTGCCGTTCATCCGCCGGGTGCTGCGCATGCTGATCGTCGACCTCACCTCCCGCAAGCTGGACCGGGTGCGGGAGCTCGCCAGGTCCCCCCAGGGCGTGTGGCTGCAGCGCAACATCGAACAGGCGCCGCCCACCGTGCGCCTCGCCGCCGCCGCGGTGCTCTGGTCCGGGGCCCCCGACCACCTGCGCGGCGCCGAACTGTTCGAGGCGCTCGTCGGGCTCCTGCCCGGACGGCGCGTCGGCGACGTCGCGACGCTGCGGCTGCTCTGGCGCCTCGTGTGGCGCAGCAAGGTGCCCGACCACGCGGACGTCGCGTGGGTCGCCCGCACCTGCACGCCCCGCCTCGTCGTCGACGCGGGCCACGGCCGAGGGATCATCCACTGGGTCAGGGACCCCGACCGCTGCGATCCCGAACTGGTCGCCTACGCCCGGGACATGCGGGGCGACGCGCAGCTCGGAGTGGCCGACCGCGCCACCGCCGACCTGCTCGTGACCGCCCAGGACCTCGCCGACGGCCGGCTCGGCGTCACGCGGGCCTCCGTCGGCCGCCTCGGCGAGCTCGGCCGCAAGGCCGGGCCCCTCAGCCGGGTGCTGCGGCTCGGCGTCGACGAGCGGGTGGGGCGCGCGCTCGCCAGGGCCGACCCGGTCGACGTGCGCGAGTCCCACGGACTGCGGCTCCTCGTCGCCGCGAGCCCGGAACTGCTGAGCGCCTACCGCGCGTACTTCACCGACGCACCCATCCGGGACGGCATGGTGCGCGAACTGCCCGACCGGCCCGCCGAGTTGGCCGCGTACTACTACCTCTGGCGCCCCCGGCGGCGGTCCGGCGTCACCGACGAGTGGCGCGCGGTCGCCGAGGAACTGCTCGGCCAGGTGCTCGCCCCCGTCGTCGCGCACATGGACGAGCACCACCTCGGCCGGGTCGCCACCGTTCTCCAGCGGGAGAACCAGGACCTGCAGGGGTGGACGGCGTGGCGCCACCGGATCGAGCAGCAGGACGAGTGACCTCCACGTCCGTGCCCCACGGGGCCACGACCGCGGGCCCGCCCGCACCCATCACGCTCCACAGGAAAGGAACAGCGTGAGCGACACCACCCAGACCCTCGCCGACAACTTCCCCGGCGGCAGCATGGCCAGTCGGCCCGTCCACTTCATCTGGATGCTCGACTGCTCGGGCTCCATGGGCGTCAACGGCAAGATCGGCCAGCTCAACTTCGCCATCCGCGAGGCCATCCCCGAGATGCAGCAGGCCGCCCAGTCCAACCCCGCCGCCTCCCTGCTCGTGCGGGCCATCACCTTCGCCAGCGGCGCGAGCTGGCACGTCAGCGACCCCACCCCCGTCGACCAGTTCTCCTGGGAGGACGTCCACATCTACGGCGGCACCGACATGGGCGCCGCCTTCAAGCTGGCGGCCGGCGCGCTGCAGACCCCGCCGATGCCCCAGCGCGCCCTGCCGCCGGTCCTCGCCCTCGCCTCCGACGGCCAGCCCACCGACGACTGGCGCGCCGGGCTCCGCGCCATCGACGGCACCCCGTGGGGCAAGCGGGCCGTGCGCGTCGCGGTCGCCATCGGGGACGACGCCGACAAGAGCATGCTCAAGGAGTTCCTCGGCAACCCCGAACTGGAGCCGCTCCAGGCGAAGAACCCCCGCCAGCTCGCCGCCGCCATCCGCTGGATGTCCACCGCGGTCGTCAAGGACGCCTCCACGCCGAAGGTCGACGACGGTTCGAGGGCTGTGACGACGCCGATCGACGTGCCGTCGATGACCAAGGGCGAAGACGACATCTGGTGACCGAACCGGGGACAGTGACGGAACGCGACCCGGCGGCAGGCACACCGACGGCCGCTCCCTGGACGCTCATCAGCGGCGCGGTCAAAGGGGTCGCGAAGAAGTACAGCCAGGACCGCAGCGCGCTCCTGCCCGTCGCGGGAGGGCGCGCCGCCGTCCTCACGGTCGCCGACGGACACGGCAGCGCCGCGCACTTCCGCAGCGACCTGGGGGCGCGCTGGGCGGTCGAGGAGTTCACCGCGTGCGCGCGGGCCTTCGCGTACGAGGCGGTGCGCGTCGGCGGTGACGCGGCGCACTGGACCGGGCTGCGCGAGGAGGCGCGCCGGCTGCCGCAGCAGGTCGGCCACCGCTGGCACGAGCGGGCCCTGCTGCACGACTGCAACGCGCCCGCCCACGGCCCCGCCGTCCCGCGCCGCACGGCCGGGGAGCGTGAGGGGCCCCGGGACCTCGCCGCCTACGGGAGCACCCTCATAGGCGCCGTCCTCACCGAACACATGGTGTTCTGCTGGCAGTTGGGCGACGGTGACTTCGTCCTCGTCGACGACGCCGGCACCCCGCACACCCCGCTCTCCACCGGCCCCGACATGGGCGACGAGACCGACTCGCTCTGCGAGCCGGAGCCCTGGCGCAAGATGCGCTCGTACTGGCAGCCGTTCACCGGCGGGCCCCCGCCGTGCGTGCTGCTCTCCACCGACGGGCTCTCCAAGAGCTTCACCGACGACCAGGGCTTCCTGGACTTCGCCACCGGAGTCCGCGGACGCGCCGCCGAGCAGGGCGTCGCCGCGGTCCAGGCCCAGCTCCCGGACTGGCTGGCGCGCGCCGCCACGTTCTCCGGGGACGACACGACCCTCGTGGGCGCCATCGCGGCGTCCGCCCAGCACAGCGACGACAGCTGAGTGCAGGAAGGAACAGCATGACGAACGGCATGCTCGCCGCCGGAAAGACCCTGGTGGCCGAGTCGGGGGAGAAGCTCAAGGTCGCCGAGCTCTTCGGCTCGGGCGGCCAGGGCGAGGTCTACCGCGTCCAGACGCCCACCGGCGACCGCGCGGTCAAGTGGTACTACCCGCAGCTCGCCGACGCCAGGCAGCGGACGATCCTCGAAGGACTGATCGACAAGGGCTGGGACGACGACCGCTTCCTGTGGCCGCGCTCCATCGTGATGGACCCCGAGGGCGAACAGCCCGGCTTCGGCTACGTGATGGACGTGCGGCCCGCCCGCTTCTGCGACCTGCCCGCCCTCTTCCGCCGCGACCCCTCGGTCTCGGCGGCGACCATGCGCACCCTGGTCACCGTGGCCCTGCACACCGTGGAGGCGTACCGCGCGCTGCACTCCCGCGGCATCGCCTACCGCGACATCAACTGGGGCAACATCTTCTTCGACCCCGGCACCGGCGACATCCTGGTCTGCGACAACGACAACGCCGTCGTGGAGGGCGCCGAGGCGGCCGTCGAGGGCACCATGGACTTCATGGCGCCCGAGCTGGTGCGCGGCGACCGTGGCGCCATGCCGGGCACCCAGAGCGACCTCCACTCGCTCGCCGTGCTGCTCTTCTACCTCCTGATGAACGACCACCCCTTCAACGGGGCCCAGCAGTTCAGCATCCGCTGCCTCGACCCGGCGGCCAAGCGCAAGCTGTACGGCACGGACCCCGTCTTCGTGTACGACCCCAACGACACCCGCAACCGCCCGGTCGCCGGAGAGCAGCCGACCGTCGTCGCGAGCTGGGACGCGCTGCCGCAGATCCTGCGCGACCTCTTCGTCCGCACCTTCACCATCGGCCTGAAGGACCCGACGCAGCGGGCGCGCGAGACGCAGTGGCGCGAGGCGCTGAGCCAGGTCCTCGACTCCATCACGCAGTGCGGCGCCTGCGGCAAGCAGAACCTCACCCAGCCGGACGGCGCCCCGCCCGCGTGCTGGAAGTGCCGCACCACCCTGACCCTGCCGCCCCGCCTCGAACTGGCCACCGGCACCGGGTCGCTCCGCACCCGGCGCGGCATCCGGCTGGCCCCGAGCGCCCGCGTCTACGCCCACCACCTGTGTGACGAGCCGGACCGGCACGACTTCACCGCCGTCGTCGGCGAGGTCACCGAACACCCGCAGCAGCGCGGCAGGTTCGGCCTGACCAACCGGACGAACTCGGTGTGGACGGCGCGCAAGGACGACGGGACCGTACGCGACGTCGACCCCGGCAAGACCATCGCGCTGCGCCCGGGACTGCTGATCGAGTTCGGCGGCGGCACGGAGGCGGTGGTCAAGGAGTAGCGCCACGCGGGCGGCACCGCCTCAGAGCCTGTCTTTGAACCCTCGCCTGCGCCTCGACGCCCGGCACGCCCGCTCGCCGCACGGCGCCCCCGGACAGGTGGCTCCGCCACATGACCGGGGACGCCGCACGCCGATCGCACGCACCGACC
>NZ_JBFAHX010000040.1:0-62439 GCF_040654435.1 Streptomyces sp. NPDC050703 | reverse complement strand
TCACCGTCGGTGAGTCGGGGTATCAACATATCTGGCGTTGACTTTTGGCACGCTGTTGAGTTCTCAAGGAACGGACGCTTCCTTTGTACTCACCCGCAGAACATTCTCTGGGGCTTTCCTCCGGGCGCTTCCCTTCGGTATTTCGTGTTTCCAACCCTACCAGATCCGTTTTCCGTTCCGTTCCCGGTTCGGATTTCATTTCCGGTGGCCGTTGGAGGGCCTTTGCCTTTCGGCTGCCTTTCGGCGTGTCCACTACTTTAGCGGATTCCCTCCGCGACTCATAATCGAGTCCGTGAGTTCCATTTTCGGCATGCGGACACGCCGAATAGGCCCTCATCGAGGGGAAGTCGTAGGTAGTGGTTGGCCGCTTCCGGCTGTCGGCAGACTGCCGTGACCGGTTCAAGCGGCTCGGACTACATTACGGAGGCCTCGAGGGCCCGTCAAGTTCGGCGGCGGCGCGGCACATGGGCCCGGTACGGGCTGACCGTCGGGTCGCCGGTGGTCCAGAAGCGGTAGGGGTGGACGGACCCCTCTCCTCCTACTCCGGTCCGCGGGCCCTCGCTGACCTGGGCGGCTTCGACCGGTGTTCCGGTGAGGAGCGAGAAGGGGCTGTGCGGGTCGCCGCACAGGTCGGCGCCGTCGAGGCTCCGGTCCACGTCGAGTGCGGTGGCCAGGCGGGCCGGGCCTTTGGCCAGTTCCTTGTCGTTTCGGGCCGAGAGTCGACGTTTGCGGGCCAGCTCCACGCCCTCGGTGATCTCTCCGGCGCGCAGGAGGACGGCGCTCGCCATGCCCTCGGGGCCGCACACCAGGTTCATGCAGTGCCACATGCCGTAGGTGAAGTAGACGTACACATGGCCGGGCGGGCCGAACATCACGCCGTTGCGGGCGGTCTTGCCGCGATACGCGTGGGAGCCGGGGTCCGCCTCTCCCGCGTATGCCTCCACCTCTGTCAGGCGGAGTTCGATCGGCCCGTGCTCCGAGTCGCGTACGAGGACGCGTCCGAGCAGGTCGGGGGCGACCTCCAGGACAGGGCGGTCGAAGAAGTCTCGGGTCAAGGGCGTACGGTCAGGCTCCGCGAACATGCCGTCCGAGCGTAATGCACTCGGTGCCGTACGCGGATGGCCTTCCGGCCGCTCGGTTGCCAGGGTGGGTGCGCGGAACCATGCGCGGGTCCCCGGCGTATGTACCGATCAAGGAATCAAGTCGAGACGAACCACAGGCGGCGGCCTGGGGAGGAGAGTCATGGGGTTCAAGAAGCTGCTCGCGAGTCTGGGAGCCGGCGGCGCCTCGGTCGAGACCGTGCTGACCGAGGCCAACGTGGTCCCGGGCGGCGTGGTCCAGGGTGAGGTGCGCATCCAGGGCGGCTCGGTCGACCAGCAGATCGAGGGGCTTTCCGTCGGGCTCCAGGCGCGGGTCGAGGTCGAGGGCCAGGACCAGGAGACGAAGCAGGACATCGAGTTCACCAAGCTGCGGCTCGGCGGTGCCTTCACGCTGCAGGCCGGCCAGGTGCACGCCGTGCCCTTCGGTCTGGAGATCCCCTGGGAGACGCCCGTCACCAGCATCGACGGGCAGGAACTGCGCGGCATGAACATCGGTGTGACCACCGAGCTGGAGATCGCGCGGGCCGTGGACTCCTCGGACCTGGACCCGATCAGCGTGCACCCGCTGCCGGCGCAGCAGGCCATTCTCGACGCCTTCATCCAGCTCGGCTTCCGCTTCAAGAGCGCCGACATGGAGCGCGGCCACATCCGCGGCACGCGGCAGAAGCTGCCGTTCTACCAGGAGATCGAGTTCTTCCCGCCGCAGCAGTACCGCGGCCTCAACCAGGTGGAGCTGAGCTTCGTCGCCGACGACCGGGAGATGGACGTCGTCCTGGAGATGGACAAGAAGCCGGGCCTGTTCAGCGAGGGCAGTGACTCCTTCCGCTCCTTCAAGGTGGGTCTGAACGACTTCCAGGGCACGGACTGGGCCGCCTACCTGAACGAGTGGCTGTCGCAGGTCGGCTCCAAGCGCAACTGGTTCTAGGCTCGGGGGCACAGCAATCGACCAGGAGGTGCTCACGTGACCGAGCCGAAGAGGCCGCCGCTTCCCCATGACTTCCACCCGCCCGTGCCGTCGTTCACGGTCGTGAGTGACGATGTCGCGCCGGGGGCGGTTCTTGCGGACGCTCAGGTCCACGCGGCGGGCAACACCTCGCCGCACCTGCGGTGGGAGGGCTTCCCGCCCGAGACCAAGAGCTTCGCCGTGACGTGCTTCGACCCCGACGCCCCTACGGGCAGCGGGTTCTGGCACTGGACCGTCTTCGACATCCCGGCCTCGGTCACCGAGCTGCCGGCCGGTGCGGGCAGCGGCACGTTCGAGGGGCTGCCCGAGGGTGCCGTGCAGGCGCGCAACGACTACGGGTCGAAGGAGTTCGGGGGTGCGGCGCCGCCCCCCGGCGACCCGGCACACCGCTACGTGTTCACCGTGTACGCGGTGGACGAGGAGAAGCTGGGCCCCGACGCCGACACCCCGCCCGCGGCGGTCGGCTTCAACCTGCGGTTCCACACGCTCGCGCGTGCGCAGCTCGTCGCCGAGTACGCCGCGCCCGCCGAGGGCTGAGTCGCCCGCAGTGAACTGAGCGTTCACCGCCTGTTCGCCCGTCTCCGGTCATGGAAGTGATCGGGGACGGGCATTTTTTATTGCGTTGTCCATCTCGGCGTGCCCGGCCAGAGTTGATCCAAGCCCGCCATGGGGTGGGCCGGTGCATACGGGAGGTGGGCAGGTTGATGCGGGACACGCTGGTGCTGAACGCGAGCTTCGAGCCGCTCTCGACGGTGACGCTCAACCGGGCCGTCGTTCTGGTGCTCCAGGACAAGGCCGTGGTCGAGCAGGCCCACCCCGGACTGCGTGTGCGTGCGGCGGCGGTCGACATACCGGTGCCGCGGGTGATCAGGCTGTGCAGGTATGTGAGGGTGCCGTTCCGAAGACAGGCTCCGTGGTCGAGGCGGGGGGTCCTCGTCAGGGACCAGCACCGGTGCGCGTACTGCGGCAGGCGCGCGACGACGGTGGACCACGTGGTGCCCAGGTCGCAGGGCGGCGCCGACTCGTGGCTGAACACGGTGGCCTCGTGCGCCGTGGACAATCACCGCAAGGCCGACCGGACGCCCGAGGAGGCCGGGATGCCGCTGCTGCGGGAGCCGTTCGAGCCGACTCCCGCGGACGCGATGCTCCTGGCGCTGGGGCGGGAGGAGCTGGCCTCGCTGCCCCGCTGGCTCGCGCGGCCCGCGGCGCAGCCCGCCGCCGCGCAGCCCGTCCCCGCGGCCTAGGACCCGGCGGCGGACGCCCTCGCGGGCCCGTCAGTCGATCGGCGGCTGTTCGCGGCGCTCCTTGCCGGACGGAGCGGCCGGACCGCCGCCCATCGGGCCGAAGTTGCCGAGCGCGCCGCCGAGTCCCTTGAGGGCGTCGCCGATCTCGCTGGGCACGATCCAGAGCTTGTTGGCGTCGCCCTCGGCGATCTTCGGCAGCATCTGGAGGTACTGGTAGGAGAGCAGCTTCTGGTCCGGGTCTCCGGCGTGGATGGACTCGAAGACCGTACGGATCGCCTGGGCCTCGCCCTCGGCGCGCAGGGCCGCGGCCTTGGCCTCACCCTCGGCGCGCAGGATCGCGGACTGCTTCTCGCCCTCGGCGCGGAGGATCTCCGACTGCCGGACACCTTCGGCCTGGAGGATCGCGGCGCGCTTGTCGCGGTCGGCGCGCATCTGCTTCTCCATCGAGTCCTGGATGGAGGTCGGCGGCTCGATCGCCTTGAGCTCGACGCGGTTGACGCGGATGCCCCACTTGCCGGTGGCCTCGTCGAGGACGCCGCGCAGGGCCGCGTTGATCTCCTCGCGGGAGGTGAGGGTCCGCTCCAGGTCCATGCCGCCGATGATGTTGCGCAGGGTGGTGACGGTGAGCTGCTCGATCGCCTGGATGTAGCTGGCGACCTCGTAGGTCGCGGCCCGCGCGTCGGTCACCTGGTAGTAGATGACCGTGTCGATGTTGACCACCAGGTTGTCCTGGGTGATCACCGGCTGGGGCGGGAACGGGACGACCTGTTCACGCAGGTCGATGCGGTTGCGGATCGAGTCGATGAACGGGACGACGATGTTGAGTCCGGCGTTCAGCGTGCGTGTGTAGCGGCCGAAGCGCTCGACGATGGCGGCGCTCGCCTGCGGGATGACCTGGATGGTCTTGATCAGGGCGATGAAGACCAGCACCACCAGAATGATCAGGACGATGATGATGGGTTGCATCGTGGCTCCCCGTACCCTTCATGCCTCGGCGTTCCCGATGAAAAGATCTTGCGGGTCGAGTCTGTCAGACCCGCGCACGGCCCGTGCGGGATTCACATGACGACGGCCGTCGCCCCGTCGATCTCGACGACGTCGACCTCCTGGCCCGCCTCGTAGGCGAGGTCGGCGTCGAGCGAGCGGGCGGACCAGATCTCGCCCGCGAGCTTGATGCGGCCGCCGGTGGCGTCGACGCGTTCCAGGACGACGGCCGATCTGCCCTTCAACGCATCGACCCCGGTGGCCAGTTCGGGCCGCTGGGCCCGGTGCCGGGCCGCGACGGGGCGTACGGCGGCGATGAGTGCGACCGAGACCGCGGCGAAGACCAGGACCTGGAGGACCGTGTCGCCGCCGAGGCCCGCCGTCACGGCGGCCGCGACGGCGCCCACGGCGAGCATGCCGAGCTCCGGCATGGCGGTCAGTACGAGCGGGATTCCGAGTGCGGCGGCTCCGATGAGCCACCACACCCATGCGTCGATGTCCACGTGGTCATCGTAGGACCGCGGGTCCCGTTCGGGACAGGGCGCCGATCAGCCGGGGCCCCGGCGCGCTTCAGCCGAGCGGCAGGCCGGTGGCGGTCCAGCGGTCGTTGCGCTGCTCGACGACGAGCGGGAGGCCGAAGCAGAGCGAGAGGTTGCGGGAGGTGAGCTCCAGCTCCAGCGGTCCCGCGGCGAGCACCTTGCCCTGCCGGATCATCAGGACGTGGGTGAAGCCCGGGGCGATCTCCTCGACGTGGTGCGTGACCATGATCATCGACGGGGCGATCGGGTCGCGCGCGAGGCGGCCGAGGCGGCGTACGAGGTCCTCGCGGCCGCCGAGGTCGAGTCCCGCCGCGGGCTCGTCGAGGAGCAGCAGCTCGGGGTCGGTCATCAGGGCGCGGGCGATCAGGGTGCGCTTGCGCTCGCCCTCGGAGAGGGTGCCGAACTTCCGGTCGAGGTAGTCGCTCATGCCGAGGCGGTCGAGGAAGGCGCGGGCGCGCAGCTCGTCCATCTCCTCGTAGTTCTCGTGCCAGCCCGCGGTCATGCCGTAGGCCGCCGTGAGCACCGTCTGGAGGACGGTCTGGCGCTTGGGCAGCTTCTCGGCCATCGCGATGCCGGCGACGCCGATGCGCGGGCGCAGCTCGAAGACGTCGGTGCCCGGCTTGCCGAGGGTCTCGCCGAGGATGGTGGCGCTGCCGGTGCTCGGGAAGAGGTAGCTCGACGCGACGTTCAGGAGGGTGGTCTTGCCCGCGCCGTTCGGGCCGAGGATGACCCAGCGCTCCCCCTCCTTGACCGACCAGGAGACCTGGTCCACCAGAGCCCGGCCCTCGCGGACCACGGATACGTCCTCAAGCTCCAGTACTTCGCTCATGAGCGCGCTGTCTCCCATTGCAGTCTCGGTCGTCGCTCGCGCCGTTCAACGCGGCCCCCGGATAAAACCTACGCCACCGGCCGGGCGTTCCTGTCGTGAGGCCGGTCCTTAGGCTGTGTGCATGCTCTCGGAACCACGCTCAGGACGCCTGGCCGCATGGGGAAACGCCCTTTTGGCCGGACTTGTTTCCCCGGATGACGCAGTGCTCGCGATGGTCGGGGACGACGCGGTGCACCGGGTCGACGGGCTGCCCGGCGAGGCGGCCCCGGTCGGTCTGACGCTCGCCATGGGCCGGCTGCGCTCGCTGGGCGTGCGGGGCCTGCGGGTGGCGCTGCCCGCGCCCGGTCATCCGCTGGGCCTCAGCGGGCCGCCCGCGTTCAACGCCCGGGCCCTTGAGGCGGAGGAGGCCGTGGTCGGGTTCGGCGCTCCGTACGGCCTCGTGCCCGAGGTGTACGAGGCGGGGCCCGAGGGCGATGTGCACGTGGAGGTCGTCTGGCACTGCCTGCCGGTGCGGGAGGCGCCGCCCGCCGACGTGCCGTCGCTCGGCGAGGCGGAGCGCGAGCTCGCGGAGGCGCTGCGGGAGGCGACGGAGGTGCTCTCGCGGCTCGATGTGGCGGGGTCGGGCCCGGTGGCCGAGGCGGCGCTCGACGCGTACCGGGCGCGGGCGGAGCGGGGCCGCGAGGTGCTGGCGCCGGGGTACCCGCCGCGTGCGGTGCGGGTCCTTGAGCTGGCGCAGCGGGTCGGGCTGCTGGTGTCGCTGGCGTACGAGAGCGGGCACGGCGGCGCCGTGAGCGCATCGGAGATGGCCGCGCGGGGGCAGGCGCTGCGTCCGGTGGAGCGGACGGCGCGGCGCGCCCAGGTGGCCGCGTACAACGCGTACGTGGAGGAGCGGGAGCGGGACGGGTCCTGAGGCCGCGGGGCCGTCGTGCCGCGGGCCCCGCGGACCGGGGTGGTCCGCGGGGCCCGCTTCGGGGGGCTCCTCCCGCCGTCGCGGGCCGGTCCCGGTCACGGGCAGGAGAGGTGACCGCCCGGGTGCGGTCAGGTGTTGACGCAGGCGTTCCCGAACGCGGGGTTCAGGCCGCCGATGACCGTGACGGTGTTGCCGCAGAGGTTCACCGGGATGTGGATCGGCACCTGGAGCACGTTGCCGCTGCCGACACCCGGGCTGTTCGTGGCGACGCCGTCGGCCTCGGCGCCGTGCGACGCGGAGGCCATGCCGGCGCCGGCCGCGATCAGGCCGCCCGTCATCACCGTGACGACAGCGGCCTTCTTCAGGTTCTTCACTTCGGGCTCCTCCTGGACGAAGGCTGCGGCGGCCGCCGCAGCACGCCCTGGAGAACGCCGGGCCGGCGTTCGGGTTGCGCCATATGGGCGACATCCACACGACGGTATGAATCTCATCCCGGGGTGCAACTGCCGGGGCCGCCCGGAGTCGGGCGGCTCCGGCCCGCGGATTCAGCCGGCCACGCCGTGCCGTACGGCCCACAGGGCGGCCTGGGTGCGGTCGGCGAGGTCCAGCTTCATCAAGATGTTCGAGACATGTGTCTTGACGGTCTTCTCGGAGAGGACGAGGGCACGGGCGATCTCGCGGTTGGAGCGGCCGTCGGCGATCAGGCCGAGGACCTCCCGCTCGCGCTCGGTCAGTGAGCCGCCTCTGCCCTGGCCTCCGTTCGCCTCCTCCTGGGAGAGCAGTGCGCCCGCCACCTCGGGCTGGAGCAGGACGTGTCCCGCGTGCACCGAGCGGATGGCTCCCGCGAGGGCGTCCGGGTCCACGTCCTTGTAGACGTACCCCGCGGCGCCCGCGCGCAGGGCGGGGACCACCGTGCGCTGCTCGGTGAAGCTGGTGACGATGAGCACGCGCGCGGGGTTGGCGAGCTCGCGGAGCTTGCGCAGCGCCTCGACGCCGTCCATGCCGGGCATCTTCACGTCCATCAGGACGACGTCCGGGTGGAGCTCCTCGGCCAGCGCGACCCCCTCGGCGCCGTCCGCCGCCTCCCCCACGACCTCGATGTCGTCCTGGACCTCCAGGAACGTCCGCAGCCCCCGGCGGACCACCTGGTGGTCGTCGACCAGCAGCACCCGGATTCCTGCCCTCGCCCCACGCACCGCGTCAGCCACCGGGGACCTCCATCTCGATCGTCGTGCCCTTGCCGGGCGCCGAATCCACGGTCAGCCGTCCGCCGACCCCGCTCGCGCGGTCACGCATGGAGACCAGGCCCAGGTGCCGTCCCGCGCGCCGTATGACCTGCGGGTCGAAGCCCTTGCCGTCGTCGGTGACGCGCAGGACGGCCCCCGCGCCCCGCTTGTCCAGGGTCACCGTGACGGACTCGGCCCCCGAGTGGCGCAGGGCGTTGTGCAGGGCCTCTTGGGCGACCCGCAGCATGGCTTCCTCCTGCGCGGCGGGCAGGGCCCGTACGCCGTTGCTCTCGAAGGTGACCCGGGCGGAGTGCGCGCGGTGCAGCACCTGGCTGTGCGTGCGCAGGGTGGCCACGAGGCCGTCCTCGTCGAGGGCGGCGGGGCGCAGCTCCACGACGGCGGCCCGCAGCTCGTCCGCGGCCTCGGCGGCGAGCGCCGCGACCTGCTGGAGCTCGCCCTTGGCGCGGGACGGGTCGCGGTCCACCAGGGCGGCGGCGGCCTGGGCGGTCAGGCGCAGCGAGAAGAGCTTCTGGCTGACGGCGTCGTGCAGCTCGTGCGCCAGGCGCGAGCGCTCCTCGGCGATGGTCAGCTCGCGGCTGCGTTCGTACAGGCGGGCGTTGGTCAGGGCGATGGCGGCGTGCTGCGCGAGGATGCTCAGGAGCTCCTCGTCGTCCGCGGTGAAGCCGCACCGGCCCTCGATCCTGGGGCAGCGCTTGTTGGCGAGGAAGAGCGCGCCGAGCGTCTCGTCGCCGTAGCGGATGGGGAGGCCGAGGAAGTCGGACATGTCCGGGTGGGCGTCGGGCCAGCCTCCGAAGCGGGGGTCCTCGCGCACGTCGGCGAGGCGCTCGGGCTCGGCCTTCTGGAGCATGGCGGCGAGGATGCCGTGCTGCCGGGGCAGCGGGCCGATGGCCTTCCACTGCTCCTCGCTGACGCCGTCGACGACGAACTGGGCGAAGCCGCCGTGGTCGTCGGGGACCCCGAGCGCGGCGTACTCGGCGTCGAGCAGCTCGCGGGCGGAGGCGACGATCGTCTTGAGGACGTCGCGCACCTCCAGATGCCTGCTCATGGCGAGCAGCGCGGAACTCACCGCGTTCAGCCCCGACCTGGGTCCTTGACTCATGGCCACACCGTACCGGCGGGGTGTGACAGCGCGTATCGGCCCTGTGGGGGCCGTCCGCTAGGGCCGATGGCTTAGGTCGCGGGGCCGGGACCAGGACGAAGGGACCTGCCCTGTTGCGTCCCGGGCACGAGGTGCCGGCAGGGCCGGCGTTCCTACGGTGAGGGCATCTGCTGGGCGTCCGGGGTGCCGGGCGCGGACTGTGAGGGGACGGGCATCATGCCGGTGGCGATCATCACGGGGGCATCGAAGGGGCTGGGGCGCGCGCTGGGCGCGGGACTCGCGGAGAACGGCTGGGACCTCGTGCTCGACGCGAGAACCGCCTCCGTGCTCGACGAGTCGGCCGAGGAGCTGCGTTCGTACGGCACGCGCGTGGAGGCGCTGCCGGGGGACGTCACCGACGCGGGGCACCGGGCGGAGCTGGTGGCCGCGGCGCGGCGGCTCGGCGGTCTCGATCTCCTGGTGAACAACGCGAGCGCGTTGGGCGCGGAGCCCCTCGTACGGCTTGACGGGCTGGCGCTCGACGGGCTGCGGGCGGCTCTGGAGACGAATGTGGTGGCGCCCCTGGGCCTGGTCCAGGAGGCTCTGCCGCTGTTGCGGGAGTCGGCGGGAGCGGTGCTGAACGTCAGCTCCGACGCGGCCGTCGAGGCGTACGGGACATGGGGCGGCTACGGGGCGTCGAAGGCCGCTCTCGACCAGCTCTCCGCGGTCCTCGCGGTGGAGGAGCCCGGCGTCAGGGTGTGGGCGGTGGACCCCGGTGACCTGCGGACGGACCTGTACCGGGCGGCGGTGCCCCTGGACGACGCATCGGGCAGGCCGCTGCCGCGGAGCGTGGTGCCCGCGTTCCTGCGGCTGGTCGCGGAGCGTCCGGCCGGCGGTCGCCTTGCCGCGTCCGCGCTTCTGGCGGGTGCCCGGTGAGCGTGCTGGGGGCGTGGCCGCGGGTGCCGGAGGGCCTGCACGCGCGGGTGCCCGTCGAGCAGCGGGGGGCCGGTCTCGGCAGGGACGCGGTGCGGCTGCTGCTGTCGCGCGGCACGGAGGTGTCGCACCACGCGTTCAGGGAGCTGCCCGTTCTGCTGCGGGCCGGGGACCTTCTCGTGGTCAACACCTCGCGGACGCTGCCGGCGGCCGTGGACGGGTGGCTCGGGCACGCACGCGTGGTGGTGCACTTCTCGACGCGGGGTGCGGACGGCCGGTGGGCGGTGGAGCTGCGGGACCCGGACGGGAGGGGCACCACACGCGCGCGTGCCGGTGGTCCCGCCGGGGCGTGCGTGCGGTTCCCCGGAGGCGTGTCCCTCGTATGGGAGGAGCCGCTGGCGGCGGAGAGCCGGCGGCTGTGGTGGGTGCGGGTCGAGGGTGACGTGCCCGCGCTGCTGCGGCGGCACGGGCGGCCCATCCGCTACCCCTACACGGACAGGGATCAGCCGCTCTCCGCCCATCAGACCGTGTTCGCGCTGCCGTCGGCGGACGGGGCGGGGAGCGCGGAGATGCCGAGCGCCGGGCGGCCGTTCACGGCGGCGACGGTGGCGGAGCTGGTGAGCAGGGGTGTGCAGTTCGCGCCGGTCACGCTGCACACGGGGGTGGCCTCGCAGGAGGCGCACGAGCCGCCGTATCCGGAGCCGTTCGAGGTGCCGGGGACCTCCGCCGCGCTGATCAACGCCGCGCGGGCGGGCGGCGGCCGGGTGATCGCGGTCGGCACGACGGCCGTGCGGGCCGTGGAGTCCGCGGCGGGGCCCGACGGCGTGGTGCGGGCGGCGGCCGGGCGGACCGAGCTGGTGGTGACGCCGCGGCGGGGTGTGCGCGTGGTGGACGGCCTGCTCACGGGGCTGCACGAGCCGGAGGCCTCGCACCTGCTGATGCTGGAGGCGGTGGCGGGGCGGGCGGCGGTGGAGCGGGGGTACGCGGAGGCGGTACGCCGTCTCTACCTCTGGCACGAGTTCGGCGACGTGCACCTCCTCCTCAGGGCGGGGAACGCTGACCGAGAGCATTGCAAGGGCAACGCGCAGTGAGACCGCTACCTGCCTGATGTGAGCCCGCACATAGGGTGCACGTCACGTACGAACGAGGCTAGTTGCGAGTGAAGCGCACCAAATATCCGTTTATGTACGGCAAGAAACCCTTAATGTGCGGGGATGCGAACGTGGAGAGAAGCGTCGAAGTCCCCCGTGATCCACTACCCGGGATCGTACGTCACACCTTTGCCACGCAATTTTGCCGCCGCTAACAATTGCTCCCGTCGCTCGGCGCCGCGGTCCTCGCACCGCGGCGCTTGTGCCGGAGCAGCAACATGTCCCCGCCGGACCAGAGCGACCTCCGCTATCCGAAGAGGTCCAACTCGCATGTCCCAGCATCATCTCCCCGGCCCCGGCCGAAACGCCGTGACCAAGAACCAGAAGCTCTCCATCGCCGGCGTCGCCGCGATCGGTGCCGCCGCCCTCGCGTTCTCCCTCGTGCCCGGCAACTCCGACGCCGGTGAGGCCCGGGCGGCCGGCGCCGCCCCCGCCTCCTTCGCCGTCTCCACGGACGCGCAGCAGGCGGTCCACGCCAACGTGGCCAAGCAGCTCACGCACGCCGACGAGCAGGCCAAGGCCGCCGCCGCGAAGGCCGCCGCCGACAAGAAGGCGGCCGACGAGAAGAAGGCCGCCGACGAGGCCGCCGCGAAGAAGAAGGCCGAGGAGGAGCGCAACGCCGCTGCCGCCGCCAGCCGCTCCGCCGCCCGCAAGCCCGTCTACGCCAACAACCTGGACGGCTGGATCCGCCAGTCCCTGGACATCATGAAGGCCAAGGGCATCCCCGGCTCCTACGAGGGCCTGCACCGCAACATCATCCGCGAGTCCTCCGGCAACCCGCAGGCCGTGAACGGCTGGGACATCAACGCCATCAACGGCACCCCGTCGATCGGCCTGCTCCAGGTCATCAAGCCGACGTTCGACGCCTACCACGTCGAGGGCACGTCCACGAACATCTACGACCCCGTCGCCAACATCACGGCCGCGGCCAACTACGCCGCCGACCGCTACGGCTCGATGGACAACGTGAACGGCGCCTACTGAGCCTTGATCGCCTGATCACTGGACCTCTTCAGCCGAAGATGAGGTTCTCAAGACGCCGAAGGGCGGCATCCCGCAAGGGGTGCCGCCCTTCTCGTACGCCACCTTCTCGTACGTCACCTCTCTTACGTCACCTGCGCGCACGCCGCCTTCGCGTGCGCCGGGACGCGCTCACTTGCGCATGACCTCCGGCTCGTGGCGGCGCAGCAGGCGCGCGACCGCGAAGCCGCAGATGATGCCCAGCGCGAGCAGGACGGTGAGGTTCATGCCCCACTGTCCGGCCGTGTGCTCCCACAGCGGGTCCAGGTCGGTGGGGTTCTTCGGGTCCCACGGCGGCATCAGGTGCGCGAGGTCGAGCGTGGCACCCGCGCCCGCGATGGCCCAGCGGGACGGCATCAGCCAGGCGAACTGCTCCAGGCCGGGCGAACCGTAGACCTGGAAGAGGACGCCGGTGAAGACGACCTGGACGATCGCGAACATCACCAGGAGCGGCATGGTCTTCTCGGAGGTCTTCACCAGCGAGGAGATGACCAGGCCGAACATCATCGACGTGAAGCCGAGCGCGATGATCGTCAGGCAGATCTCCGCGGCCGGGGGCATGATCAGCCCCTCCTCCGGCAGCTCGCGCGGGGCGAAGCCGATGGCGCAGATGATGACGCCCTGCACAGCCGTGATGATGCCGAGGACGATGACCTTGGACATCAGGTACGCCGAGCGGGACAGGCCGGTCGCCCGTTCCCGTTCGTAGATGACCCGTTCCTTGATCAGCTCTCGTACGGAGTTGGCGGCGCCCGAGAAGCACATGCCGACCGCGAGGATCAGCATGATCGTGCCCGCGTCGCCGTTGAACTTCGACGGCGGCTTCGGCGGTGCGAGCCCGAAGTCGGCCGGGATGACGACGCTGACGATGCCGAGGACCGCGGGCAGGATCACCATCAGGCCCATGAAGCCCTTGTCGGAGGCGATCACCGAGACGTAGCGGCGGATCAGGGTCCACAGCTGGGAACCCCAGCCCTGCGGCTTCGGCGGCTTCACCGCCTGCGGCGGCGGCATCGGTACGGACTGCGCGGCGACGGCGTCGATGTCCGCGGCGTACATCTGGTAGTGCTGCGAGCCCTTCCAGCGGCCCGCCCAGTCGTAGTCGCGGTACTCCTCGAAGGCGGAGAAGACGTCGGCCCAGGTCTTGTAGCCGAAGAAGTTCAGCGCTTCCTCCGGCGGGCCGAAGTACGCCACCGAACCGCCCGGCGCCATGACGAGCAGCTTGTCGCAGATCGCCAGCTCGGCGACCGAGTGCGTGACGACGAGGACCGTGCGGCCGTCGTCGGCGAGGCCGCGCAGGAGCTGCATGACGTCGCGGTCCATGCCCGGGTCGAGGCCGGAGGTCGGCTCGTCCAGGAAGATCAGCGACGGCTTGGTGAGCAGCTCCAGGGCGACCGAGACGCGCTTGCGCTGGCCACCGGAGAGGGAGGTGACCTTCTTCTCCTTGTGGATGTCCAGCTTGAGCTCGCGCAGCACCTCGTCGATGCGGGACTCGCGCTCGGCCTCCGTGGTGTCCGCGGGGAAGCGCAGCTTGGCCGCGTACTTGAGGGCCTTCTTGACGGTCAGCTCCTTGTGCAGGATGTCGTCCTGCGGGACCAGACCGATGCGCTGCCGCAGCTCGGCGAACTGCTTGTAGAGGTTCCGGTTGTCGTAGAGGACGTCGCCCTGGTTGGCGGGCCGGTAGCCGGTGAGCGCCTTGAGCAGGGTGGACTTGCCGGAACCCGAGGGTCCAATGACCGCGATGAGCGACTTCTCCGGGACGCCGAAGGTGACGTCCTTGAGGATCTGCTTGCCGCCGTCGACCGTGACCGTGAGGTGGCGGGCCGAGAAGGAGACGTCACCGGTGTCGACGAACTCCTCAAGCTGCCCGCCGACGAGGCGGAAGGTCGAGTGGCCCACGCCGACGATGTCGTTCGGGCCGATGAGGACCGTCGAGGACTTCGCGATCGGCTGGCCGTTGACGTACGTGCCGTTGTGCGACCCGAGGTCGTGGAGCTCGAAGCGGCCGTCCGGTGTCGCCGTGAACTCGGCGTGGTGGCGCGAGACCTGGAGGTCGGAGACGACCAGTTCGTTCTCCAGGGCACGGCCGATGCGCATCTTGCGGCCGAGCGCGAGCTGGTGGAACGTCGTCGGGCTGCGGTCGCCGTAGACCGGCGGTGCCCCCGCGGCGCCGCCGGAACCAGGGGTCTTCTGCGCGTACTGCTCCGCCGGGCCGCCCTGCTGTTGCGGCACATGCGGCTGCTGCTGGTGCTGGTGCTGGTGCTGGTGCTGCTGGTGCTGTTGAGGGGGCTGGTGCTGCTGAGGCGGTTGCTGCCAGCCGTGCTGCTGCGGCTGCTGCGGAGCCTGCTGCTGGTGCGGGGCCTGCTGCTGCGCCGCCCAGCCCGGAGCCTCCTGCTGCGCGTGCCGCTGCGGCGCGGCGTGCTGCTGGGCATGCTGCTGCTGCGGCGCGGAGACCGCGGCGGCGGCCCCGCCACCGGACAGATTCAGCCGCGGCCCGTCGTTCGCGTTCCCGAGGTTCACGGCCGAACCGGGGCCGATTTCCCTCTGGTGGATCCGCTGGCCCTGTATGAAGGTGCCATTGGTGCTGCCGTGGTCCTCAATGACCCAACTGTGCCCGCTCCAGCTGATCGTGGCGTGACGCCAGGACACCCTGGCGTCGTCGAGCGGGATGTCCCCCTGCGGATCGCGTCCGAGCGAGTACGACCTGGACGGATCGAGCGTCCAGGTCCTTCCATTCAATTCCAGTACGAGTTCCGGCACTCCATGCCCCACTGAGTTGTCCCCCGAGCTAGCCCCCATGTGGGGAGTCTAGGGATGTCGAACATCGGGAGGAACTATTTCAGGCTGAGGGCTCTGACCGAAAGTCGGGCCTTGTGAAGACTGCGCAGGTGCCTTTCGGGACACCCCGTTGACGGGGCAGAAACCGCCCCGGAGAGTGGTAAGCACCCATCAGCGACCATCAGTCGCAATCAGCGCATACGGATCATGCGCGGGGAGTGCGTTCCACCCACGCCCCCCGAACGCGGCCGACGGGTCACGCACCGCGGTTCGGGGGGTCCTTGATGCAGGCCGGTGAAGACAGGGGCGCCGGCCGCGGCGTGCGGTGGGGCGACGTACTGCTCTCCGCGATCGCCGCGGTGAGCTGGGCGCTGATCGGCATGGCCGGGACGGCCGCGCTCGCACTGCGGCTGCTCGGCGCCGACGAGGTGGGTTCCCTCGGCCCGATGACGGCGGCGGTGGTGGCCCTGGGAGCGGGCGGTTCGGTCACGCCGTCCGGGGACGTGTCGGCGTTCGGCCTGGAGGGTGCGGAGGCGGCCACGGCGATCGACGTCATGCCGCTCGGCGTCGGCCTCGTCGGGGCGCTGCTCCTCGCCCACTTCTTCCTGCGCTCGCTGCGGGGGGCCGGGGCGTTCCTCGCGCCCGCCGAACTGGCCGCCCGCGCGGGCGCGGTGATCGCCCTCTTCGTGGCGATGCTCGCGGGACTCGCCTACGTGGGGCACGACATCGTCACGATCGACGGTGAACGGCTCGGCATCGGCGGAGGGATCGAGGAAGGGATCGAGAAGGGGCTCGACGAGCTGCCGGGCGGCATCGCCGACGAGCTGCCCGGCGGGGTCGGCGGGCTGCTGCCGGAGCGGCTCGGCGACCTGGCGGAGGCGAAGGCGTCGGTCGGGTTCACGGTCGACACCGCGGCGACGCTGCTCGGCGGGGCGGGCTGGGTGGCCGTCGTCCTGCTCATCGCCCTGCTCGCCTCGCGCCGCACGCCGCTGCCGCGCGCCCTCGACGCACTGCACCGGGTGGTGCGGCCCGCGGTGTCCGGGCTGGTCACGGTGGTTCTGATGGCGGTCGTCGCGGGTCTCGCCGCGGCGGCGTACGCCATGATCGGCGACGATCACCCGAAGCGGATCGCGGGCGCCGCGCTGCTGGGAGCGCCGAACGGTGTGTGGCTGGGCGTTCCGGTGGGGCTCCTCGTGCCGTTCGACGGCCGTGCCACGGGTGCGCTCACGCGATTCCTGCCCGACCCGGTCGACGATCTGCTCGGCGGCTCCTCCGACAAGGCGCTCACGCTGGGGCGGCTCGCCGAACTCGACGGGCGGGTCTGGCTCCTCGGTGTCGCCGCGGGGCTGACGATGCTGTTCGCGGGGGTGCTCACGGCGGTGCGGACCCCGGTGGGCGGCCTGCGTGCCGCGGGGTTCGCGGGGCGGTGCGGAGTGCGGCTGGGGGCCGTGACGGCGGTGGGGCTTCCGCTGCTGGTGCGGCTGACCGGGGTGTCCGCCGACGCCTCGCTCTCCGTACTGGGCTTCGACGCGTTCGGGGCCGGGGTGGAGCTGCACGGGCGGATCGGGCCGGCCGCGCTGCTGGGGCTGGCCTGGGGCCTCGGGGCGGGGGTCCTCGGGGCGGTCCTCGCGGTGGCCACGGGCGCGGCGGGAGGCCGGGCGTCCCCGTTCGCGCTCCCGTCGGCGGCGGCGCCGCGCGAGAACACCTCCGCCTCTTCAGCCTCTTCTACCCCCTCTGTCTCTTCTGCCCCTTCCGCCTCTTCTGCCGCGGCGGGCGCGCCGGGCCCGTACACACCCACAACCCCGCACCGCCCCCCGAACCCCGACACGAACCCGTACCTGCGCCCGGGGGCACCACCGGACAGGGAGCCTCCCGCCCGGGACGTCTACGGCGCGGAGACGGTGGCCGGTCCAGTGGTCCCACCGCCCCGCTCCGGCCCCCGTCCCCGTCCCCGCTCCGGCGACTGGCCCCCACCACCGCCTCCTCCTCCGCCCCCGCCGCCTCCCCCGGACCAGGGCCCACCACCGAGGAGGCCGCGCTGACCGGCCCGGTCAGGGGCGCGGACAACGGCCGAGGACGGAGCACCGCCCGCGGACCGAGAAGAGCGGACCGAGAAGAAGGGGCCGAGAAGAAGGGGGACCCGGCGGACCGGTCCGGCGGCCCCGGTTCGGGGGCCCCGCTCGCGAGGGCGGTCACGTGTCCGAGGGCCGGACCGGCGGGCGGCCGGAAGAGCGCGGCCGCTACCGTAAGCGGCACCATGAGTGCTTCTCAGCCCCCTCAGCCCGCCGACGTCCCGACGCTCCTCGTCAAGATCTTCGGCAAGGACCGTCCCGGCCTCACCGCCGGCCTCTTCGACACCCTCGCCGCCTACTCCGTCGACGTGGTCGACATCGAGCAGGTCGTCACCCGCGGCCGCATAGTGCTGTGCGCGCTCGTGACCGAGCCGCCCGCCGGTATGGAGGGGGACCTGCGCGCCACCGTCCACAGCTGGGCGGAGTCGATGAAGATGCAGGCCGAGATCATCTCGGGCATCGGCGACAACCTGCCGCGCGGTCACGGACGCTCGCACGTCACCGTCCTCGGTCACCCCCTGACCTCGGAGTCGACGGCGGCCATCGCCGCCAGCATCACCTCAACGGGCGGCAACATCGACCGCATCTTCCGGCTCGCCAAGTACCCGGTCACCGCCGTGGAGTTCGCGGTGTCCGGAACGGAGACGGAGCCCCTGCGCACCGCCCTCGCCATAGAGGCCGCGAAGCTCGGCGTGGACGTCGCGGTCGTCGCCGCGGGCCTGCACCGCCGTGCGCAGCGCCTGATCGTGATGGACGTCGACTCGACGCTCATCCAGGACGAGGTCATCGAGCTGTTCGCCGCCCACGCCGGGTGCGAGAACGAGGTCGCCGAGGTGACCGCGGCGGCGATGCGCGGCGAGCTCGACTTCGAGCAGTCGCTGCACGCGCGCGTGCGGCTGCTCGCGGGCCTCGACGCGTCGGTCGTCGACAAGGTCCGCTCCGAGGTCAGGCTCACCCCGGGCGCCCGCACCCTCATCCGCACCCTCAAGCGCCTCGGTTACGAGGTGGGGGTCGTCTCCGGCGGCTTCACCCAGGTCACCGACGATCTGAAGGAACGCCTCGGCCTCGACTTCGCCCAGGCCAACACCCTGGAGATCGTCGACGGCAAGCTCACCGGCAGGGTGACCGGGGAGATCGTGGACCGCGCGGGCAAGGCCCGGCTGCTGCGCCGCTTCGCCGCGGAGGCCGGGGTGCCGCTGGAGCAGACCGTCGCGATCGGTGACGGCGCCAACGACCTCGACATGCTGAACGCGGCCGGTCTCGGCGTCGCCTTCAACGCCAAGCCCGTGGTCCGCGAGGCCGCGCACACCGCGGTGAACGTGCCGTTCCTCGACACCGTCCTCTATCTCCTCGGCATCACCCGCGAAGAGGTCGAGGCGGCGGAGACCCACACGGACTCGGACTGACCCCGGCCCCCGACGCGCACGGGCCCCGCGCCACTCGGCGCGGGGCCCTGCTGCGTACGCCAGGAGGGGGTGGGAGGGGCGGCTACTCGGACGGCGCCCAGTAGTCGACGAGGGTGGCGACACCCGGCTCCAGCGCCTTCCAGGAACCGGAGTACGTCAGGACGGCGAAGGTCGCGGTCGGGAAGCCCCGGCGGTTGAGCCGCTGCCGCGCGTCGCCCTCGGCGTCTCCGGCGAGGACGTCGGTCAGTCCCTGCACTCCGGGGTTGTGCCCGACGAGGACGAGGTTCTGCACGTCGTCCGGGGTTTCGTTGAGCACGGCGATCAGCTCGCCGGGAGAGGCTTCGTACAGCCGCTCCTCGTAGACGGTCCTCGGCCGCTGCGGAAGCTCCTGGACGGCGAGCTTCCAGGTCTCGCGGGTGCGGACCGCGGTGGAACAGAGGGCCAGGTCGAAGGCGATGCCGCTGTCGGCCAGCTTGCGTCCGGCGACGGGGGCGTCCCTGCGGCCTCGATCAGCGAGCGGGCGCTCGTGATCGGCCACCTCGGGCCAGTCGGCCTTCGCATGCCGGAAGAGGACAATCCTGCGGGGTTCTGCGACGCTCATGCGTCCCAGCTTCGCATGAAACGCGCCACGGGGCGCGGGTAGTTGGCGGGGTGCCGCGGTGTGGCTGATCCGGTCGGGCGGACCCGGGTCACAGGGCCATGCGCTGCACCGTCTCCTGGACGCGCTCCAGGAGATGGGCCACGACGGGCTGGCTGGAGGCGGCGTGCGCGTCCACCGGGTTCAGTATCAGCAGGAGGAGGGCCGCGAAGGCCGCGGCGGGCAGGGCGATCGCCCACCAGGGGAGCTGGATCTCGACGCCGGACGACCCCGCCGGGTCGCGCCGGGTGTGCGAACGGGCCGACATGCCGCCTCCGTGGTCCTCGGGTCTGCGTGCCGCGTCGTCGCGGGCACACCTCGAAACTAGGCGATCGGCGGTCCTGAACCCATCAGGTGTGCCACCCACTTGACCCTGACACTGGCCCCCTAGGGGATGGGGGTGCTAGCCCCACCATGCCCCGCCGGAGCGCCGCTTCCGCGGCCGGCTCACGGCGAGGCGATGGAGGCGACGATGCCGATGATCACGGTGATGGCCAGCATCGCGCCGAGCACGACGAGCAGCTTCTTCTGGCCGTTCTGGGGGTTCGGGTCAAGGACGGGCATACGGCCAGTCTCGCACCCTTTGCCCCGGGGCCGCCGCCGGGGTCAGGCCTTCGCCGCCCTGGCGGCCACCTCTTCCTCGACCGTGCGGTTGCGGCCCGCGAGCGTACCGACGACGATCTGCGGCACCATCAGGCCCGCCATGAGCGCGATGGGCAGGCCCCAGCCGCCGCTGTGCTGGTAGAGGACGCCGACGAGGAGCGGTCCCGGGATCGAGATCAGGTAGCCGGTGCTCTGCGCGAAGGCCGACAGCTTGGCCACGCCCACGCTGCTCTTGGCCCGCATGCCCACCATGGTGAGGGCGAGCGGGAAGGCGCAGTTGGAGATGCCGAGCAGCAGGGCCCAGGCCCACGCGCCGCCCGCGGGTGCGAGGTAGAGGCCCGCGTATCCGGCGAGGCCGCAGGCGCCGAGGACCATGACGACGGGACCCTGGTTGGTGAGCCGGGTGGCCACGCGCGGGATGACGAACGCCAGCGGCACGCCCATGGCCATCGTGACGGCGAGCAGGACGCCCGCCTCGCCCGCGGGGACACCAGCGTCACGGAAGATCTGCGGCATCCAGCCCATCGTGATGTACGCGGCCGTGGCCTGGAGCCCGAAGAAGACGGCGAGCGCCCAGGCGGTGCGGCTGTGGGTGATGCGCAGTCCGGCGTCCTCCTGGCGGACGGTGGCGCTGACGTGCTCGGGTGCAGCGGAGGCCGTGCCCTTGTCGCGGACGAGCGGTATCCACGGCACGACGGCGACGACGGCGAGCGCCGCCCAGACGGCGAGCCCGGTCTGCCAGCGCCCGCCGAGGGCGTCGGTCATCGGGACCGTCAGGGCCGCGGCGAGGGAGGTGCCGAGCGCGAGCGCCATCGAGTACAGGCCGGTCATCGAGCCGACCCGGTCGGGGAACCAGCGCTTGACGATCACCGGCATCAGGACGTTGCTGACGGCGATGCCCATGAGGGCGAGCGCGGTGGCGGCGAGGAAGCCGGCCGTGCCGCCGACGAAGGGGCGGACGACCAGTCCCGCGGCGATGGCGGCCATGCCGACGCAGACGACCGCGCTGGGCCCGAAGCGCCGGGCGAACCGGGGTGCCATCACGCCGAAGACCGCGAAGCAGAGCGGCGGCACGGAGGTGAGCAGTCCGGCGAGGGTGCCGCTCATGCCGAGGCCGTCGCGCACTTCTTCGAGGAGTGCGCCGAGGCTGGTGATGGCCGGGCGGAGGTTGAGGGCCGCGAGGACGATGCCGACGGTGATGAGGCGCGTCGCCCACGCGCGCGTGGGGGCCTGTTTCGCCTGCCCCGCGGCCGCCGCCGTCCCCGTGCGCTTCACTGTCACTGCCCTTGCCATCGTGTCGGTGTCCTCGGTAGCCATGGGGCCATCATAGAATCATGGGATGATTGGCTGTCCAATCCGATCGCGTCACACTCCGTCCACGGCCCCGGCCGGCACCCCGCGACCGCCGGCACCCGCCTCCTACGAAGGACCGTCATGCCGCTGACCACTCCTCGCCGCTCGGCTCTCTCCGAACAGGTCATCGCCGAGCTGCGCAAGCAGATCTCCTCGGGCGAGTGGCCGGTCGGCTCCCGCATCCCGACGGAGCCCGAGCTGGTCGAGCAGCTGGGCGTGGCCAGGAACACGGTCAGGGAGGCCGTGCGGGCCCTCGCGCACAACGGCATGCTCGACATCCGGCAGGGCTCCGGCACCTTCGTGGTGGCGGCGAGCGAACTCGCGGGGGTGATGCACCGCAGGTTCTCCGACGCCGATCCCCGGCACGTCGCCGAGCTGCGGATCGCACTGGAGTCGAGCGCCGCCGAGCTGGCCGCCCGGCGCCGCACCGACCGCGACCTCCAGCAGCTCGACGCCGCCCTGGTGCGGCGGGAGGAGACGTGGGCGTCGGGGAACGCGGAGGAGTTCGTGTCGGCCGACGCGGCGTTCCACACGGCCGTGGTGGCCGCTTCGCACAACGACGTCATGACGGTCCTCTACGCGGACCTCGGCGAGGTCATGCGCGACTGGCTGCGGGACGACATCGGCGAGGAGCTCGGCCCGGAGTCGCACATGGACCACACCCGTCTTGTCGAGGCGATCCGCTCCGGGGACGCGGAGGCCGCGGGCAGCGAGGCGGCGAGCTACCCGTTCATGTGCCGCCCCGGCCGGCTCACCTCGCGTGGCTGACCCAGGCCGAGCGGACCTCTTTCCAGCACCGCCCAGTCAGCCGCACGGTCTCGGCGGGCCCGGCGGCGACCGGGGCGCCGTCTACGTCGATGTCCCACCACCGGTCGCACTCCACGTGCAGGCGCACGTGGTCGGTCTCGGGGTAGGGGTTGTGGCAGTACGCGACGACGTTGGAGCCGCTGATCCCGGTACGGCACTCCGAGCCGAAGGGCCGCGGCTTCTGCACGCGCGCGTGAGCGGCGTCCCGGCCCGCCCCGTGGCCGTCCGCGGCGAGGGACGCGGCGCCCGAGGGCACGGCGACCAGCAGGGCGAGAGCGGCGAGCACCGCACCGGGGAGACGCACACTCCACCATGCGCGGCGCTCCCCCGCCGCCGCCCGGCCGGTGGTCCGAACGGGTGAGGCCCCGCCCCCGCGACTGCGCGGGTCGGGGCCTCGGCCACGTACGGAGAAGCTGCTCGGAAGCGGCTCAGGCACCCATCATGTGGACGCCGCCGTCGACGTGGATGATCTCGCCGGTGGTCTTCGGGAAGAAGTCCGAGAGCAGGGCGACGACGCCGCGGCCCGCGGGCTCCGGGTCGGACATGTCCCAGTTCAGCGGGGAACGGCTGTTCCAGACGTCCGCCAGCTCGCCGAAGCCCGGGATGGACTTGGCGGCCATGGAGCCGAGCGGACCCGCGGAGATCAGGTTGCAGCGGACGTTCTCCTTGCCCAGGTCGCGGGCGAGGTAGCGGCTGGTGGCCTCCAGGGCGGCCTTGGCCGGGCCCATCCAGTCGTACTTCGGCCAGGCGTACTGCGCGTCGAAGGTGAGGCCGACGACCGAGGCGCCGTCCTCGAAGAGCGGGCGGCAGGCCATCGTGAGCGACTTCAGGGAGAACGCCGAGACGTGCATGGCCGTCGAGACGTCCTCGAAGGAGGCCTCCAGGAAGTTGAAGGCACCCTGCGGCGCGAAGCCGATGGAGTGCACGATGCCGTCGAGGCCGCCGAGCTCCTCCTTCACGACGCCCGCGAGGCGGTCCAGGTGCTCCTGGTTGGTCACGTCGAGCTCGATGACCTTGGCGGGCTCGGGCAGCTTCTTGGCGATGCGCTCGGTGAGCGTGGGCCGCGGGAAGGCGGTCAGGATGACCTCGGCACCCTGCTCCTGGGCGACCTTGGCCGCGTGGAAGGCGATGGACGCCTCCGTCAGCACGCCGGTGACGAGGATGCGCTTGCCGTCGAGAATTCCGCTCATGGTGATCAGTGACCCATGCCCAATCCGCCGTCAACGGGGATGACGGCTCCAGTGATGTACGAGGCGTCGTCGGACGCGAGGAACTTCACCGCGGCGGCGATCTCCTCGGGCTGCGCGTAACGGCCGAGCGGCACCTGGGCGACGATGCCCTTGCGCTGCTCCTCCGTGAGCACCTTGGTCATGTCGGTGTCGACAAAACCGGGCGCGACGACGTTGAAGGTGAGGTTGCGCGATCCGAGCTCGCGGGCGAGCGAACGCGCGAAACCGACCAGACCCGCCTTGGAGGCGGCGTAGTTGGCCTGTCCGGGGCCGCCCATCAGGCCCACCACGGAGGAGATCAGGACGACGCGGCCCTTCCTCGCCCGCAGCATGCCGCGGTTGGCGCGCTTGACGACGCGGAAGGTGCCGGTGAGGTTGGTGTCGAGGACGGACGTGAAGTCCTCCTCGGTCATGCGCATCAGGAGCTGGTCCCTGGTGATGCCCGCGTTGGCGACCAGGACCTCGACGTTCCCGTGCTTGTCCTCGATCTCCTTGTAGGCCTGCTCCACCTGCTCGGGGTCGGTGATGTCGCACCTGACGGCGAGGACCCCGGCGTCGGTGAGTTCCTTCGGCGGCTCACCCGAGCGGAAGGTGATCGCGACCTTGTCGCCGGCGTCGGCGAAAGCGCGGGCGATGGCGAGGCCGATGCCCCGGTTTCCTCCGGTGACGAGAACCGAGCGGCTCAACGGATCACCCTTTCGATAGCGGTCTGGTACCTCGGAAACCTATCGGTACCTCCCGCGATACAGAGAATCGGCGACCGACAGTGGCGCAATGCCGCTCCTGTGGGGTTCCTACAGTCGGACCGACCCGGCGCAGCGAATCGGTCCGTCACATCTGGTGCGCAAGCGGACAGCCGTTCGGCGCAGGGGTTAGTACGCCGTTCCGGGCGCGTGCGCTGCCAGCCCGGCGTCCCGGGCCGCGTCGAGCATCCGCTTGTCGTATGTGATCAGCGAATCGAGAGCCTCTCCGATGACCAGGGCACTCGCCACGTGGAGGGCATCGAGCGACCGGAGGGTCGCCGGAACCCGGGTGGCCAGGTCCCGGACCTCCTCTGTGAGGAGAATCTCCGTGACCATACGATCCAGGTCGGCCAGGGCATTCGGGAAAGACCCGACCCTGTCCAGTTGCCGCACCGTCTCCACCACCCCGACAGTGCTGGTGGCCATGGGAAGTCCCGACCGTGCAGAGAGGAAGTCACGCAGCTCGTGGGCGCCCGCACGCCCAGTGAGCAGTGTCAACAGCGCCGAGGAGTCCATGTAGATCAACGGTCGTTCTCCTCGCGCTCCGAAAGGAGAAGTTCGACCGGATCGGGAGACCCGGCAGGCAGGCAATAGCTCGGAAGGCGGTCGAGATCCGCCGTCGTGGTCGCCTTCAGGCGGATCTTCCCCTGCGCCACAAGGTCGGAGTAGCGGGCGACCGGCCCCGCGCCGGGCAGCAGTATGGCGATGACCTTGCCGTGGCGCGTGACCTGCACCGCTTCGCCCTTCTCGACGCGGGCGAACACGGCGCTGGGGTTGTACGAGAACTCACGGACGGAGATGGCGCTCATGGCGTCCCCCTCGTTTGTGCCTACATAGCAATCACTGTAACCACAAAGGAGGGGTCCGCGTTACGGCCGGAGAATCCCTGACCCGCTTGGCCGCTACTCGCCGTCTTTCTCCTCCTCCATACCATCGAGGAGTCGCCGGGCAAGTATGGCGAGCGTCTCCCCCTCCTGTGTGGCCCAGCGGGCGGTGCCCTGGTTCGAAACGGGACGCCCTTCCCATTCGGCCAGCTCCCACATCCGTGCGATGAGACCGCTGGGTGAGTACGCGGCACCGTCGGCGGCCCAGATAATCGGACGCGTCCGGTTGGTGTTGGTCCACTTCGCGAGTGCCCGGCGCGGGTTCGCGGCGAGCCACTCGGCCAGCGCCTCCTTTTCCGGCTGGAGGTACAGGGCCAGGTGAAGGGGCGCGCCCTCATTCAAGGCACCACTGTTGACGATCACATGCACCGCATTCGGCCTGCGGCGCTTACGCGGCTTGTTGTCCTGTCGCCGGTACTTCGCGGCGGCATCCCCGGGGCCGCCCCCTTCGTCGAGGGACGCCAGGACCGCGGTCACGAGATCGGCCGCCTGCCCGGAGTCGGCGCACACACGCTGGAGACTCGACCTGGTGCCCACCTCGTCGTCCAGAACCTGCACGAGTACCGGGACGACGCGCTTGACGAGTTCGGGTACGTGCGCCACCGCCTCGGCGGCCCATGTCAGTGACTGGTCCGGCTCCCCCATGCCGGCGTCCTGAGCGAGCAGCTGCCGGAACACCAGGTGGGTGAGGAGGAACGTACCGTCGTCGATGACGGCAGCCGCGCGGCCCTCGTACTGTTCGCGCTCCGTACGCAGCGCCGTCCGCACCGCCCGCAGGACGTTCACAGCGTTCCAGGTCTCGTACACGCTGGGCACCGAGCGGAACAGGGGATCGTAGATACCACTGCCGCCCCGTTCCCACAGCACGTCGGTGGAACCGGACGCTACGAGCCGGGCCGCGAACCGGCTGCCGGTGTGAGCGCAGGCGAGCGCGCACGCGGCTTCCACAACGGAGCAGCCCTCGTCGTCCTGCGGTTCGAGTTCGCTGCGGCGCACGCTGTACACAAGACCGAGCTCGGCGCGGAACTCGGCCATGAGCTCCGCCTGGACGGGGTCAAGGGCAATGCGGTCGCGTTCGGTGATGTGATTCTGCCGGTTGGTGGCCTGGGTGGTGCGGTTAGCGAACTCGGCGTCGCCGCCGGTGACGATAAAACGAACGGTGACCTGGGCGAGTTCGGCGTCTTCTGCCTGCTGGGCCGCATCGATGACGGAGCGTACGGTCTGTGCACCATTCACCACGCTGGCGCCGTGGGCCGTGAGGCGGACGGGGTGACGCTCCGGAAACTTCTGTGACGCGGGCACAGCGTCCACGGAGTCGCACAGGACCGTGACGCCGTTGTTGAAGTACCAGAAGTGGGACGGTTCGTCGGTGAGGGTGTCCACCAGTTCCTTGTTGATCGGGGTCAGCCCCAGCGGGTTGCGGATGTTGCGGGCGAACAGCTCGTTACCGTGCTCGGCCCAGCTCGCGATCTCCTCCGCCTGCACGATCCCCTCATAGGAGAGGTAGGGCGAGGGCACACTGAACCAGGGGCGCAGCGTCACTTCCAGGGTGACGGGTTCGCTTCGCTGATCCTCACGGATGAGCGCGTAGATCTCGGGGGCGTGCAGGAATTTGTGGTCGACGTAGTCTCCGTGAGAGTTGAACTCACTCTCGCCGTTCTTGATGGCCTGTCGTACGCCCGGTGCGGGCGGCTCGGTTCCCATGAGAACGATCACCTGCGTGATCCGGGTCGCCTTCGCGCCGATGAGTTCGTGTGCCCGCTTGGCGAGTATCTGGCCGCGCGGGTTGAACTGCGCGGCCTCTCCGGAGTCGATGAGGGTCAATCCCGCGAAGAGCTTCTGCACTGCGGTCTCGTCGGCCTTGGCCGTCCCGTTCGGACTCCACTTGGCCTGCACGAGGTAGATGTGTGCCGTCGCCTCGTCGATGGCGATGGCGTCGATCCCTTGGTCTTGGCCGCCGTCGATGACGCAGTCAGCCGCCTGCTCGGGGTCCCACCCTGTCATCATCCGCACGGCATGCGCGGCCAGCGCCCGGGAGCGGAAGGCGGGCGTGGTCTGCTCCGGCGGCCGATTGCCGAAGTCGCTCATATCGATGAGGTCGGTGTACGTCTCGTCGAAGGCACGTGCCGTCTGGCGGACCTGGGTGGGGACGTCGGGCTGCTGGGGAATGGCGTTCATGGTCTTCCTGTCCGGCTGTCTACAAGCGGCGAAGGGATGGCACGGAAACCTCAGCTGAAGGAATCCCTCACCGCCTGGAAACTCCTCTGCGCGTCACCGAGGTGATCCACGATCGACTGAGCAATATCGCGCGGATTGCCGAAGTCGTCCGGTGCGCTGGCGAGATCGGCCTTCAGGTCGAGCTTGGCCCCAGGGCTGGCCAGTATCTGACGAACGGCGTCAGCGTCGTAGCGCTTGAAGCGTCGCGATTCCGTACGACCGGAGAAACGTTCCTCCCCGGGCCGGTACGCCTCAAGAAACTCCGCGAAGTCGTCCTCGGTGAGCGGGCTTTCGGTGTCCGTATGGTGACGGTCACGGAGGTCGTAGACCCACAGCTCATCGGTGGCCGGCTCGCCTGTCGGGCGCGGGACGGACTTGGTGAAGAAGAGCACGTTCGACTTGGAGCCGGTGTCGTGGAACATGCCGGTCGGCAGCCGCAGCAGGGTATGCACGTTGCAGCTTTTCAGCAGCACCCTGCGGATGGTGGCTGCCGCACCCCTATGGAACAGCACACCATCGGGGACAAAAACGGCCGCTCTTGCCCCCTGAGGCAGGGTGATGGCCAGATGCTGGAGGAAGTTGGCCGGGAGGGCGGCGTTCTGCGCCCAGAAGTCGTTTCGCTGCTCGGTATCCGCCTCGACATCGCTCCTGAACGGCGGATTGCAGATGGCGACGGTGGGGGGCACGTCCCGCTCATGTCTGCGGACCGCGTACTCCCTCTCCTTGAGCGAGTCGGCACGCAGGATCGGTGGCACGTCGTGGAACTGGCGCCCGGTGTTGAGGAGCACGTTCATCGTCGCCAGACGACACATCTGTACGTCGATGTCGGCACCCGCGATGGCGGCGGCGTCTACGCGATCCTCGTGTGCTGCCATCTCACGGTGAGCGGCGATCAGGCTGGACCCGACCCCCACGGCAGCATCGATCACCCGATCCTGCGGGGTGAGAGCGAGCGCCTTGGCTATGACGGTGAGCAGGTGGGGCGGGGTGAGGAACTGGCCCGTATTCCGCTTCGCTCCGACGAGGACGTCGCGGCAGTCGGCAATCAACAAGGAGAAGGCCGCGCCGAGTTCTTTTCGACTCACGTCCGACCACCTGTACGGGTCGAACTCTTCGATGATCAGCCGTCCGAGTTCCGCCATCTTGTCCACGGGCCAGGGGCGGGAGTCCTGGAAAACGACGCTTGCGATGGCCCGGCGGGGATCCTGCGGGTTTGGCCTGCCGAGTTCGATCATCAGCCCGGTGAGGGCGCGGTGCAAGTCCTCACCGCTGGCCAATGCCAGGTGCGACCAGCTGCCCGCCGGGGCGATCGGCTGAGTTGCGAACAGCCCCTTCCGCTGCGCCCGTTCATGGTCAAGCTTCAGGAAGAGCAGGTACGCGATATGCTCGGTGAACTCCACTCGCGACAGCGCCTTGGTGCTGGTCTTCTGCTCGTAGAACCGCTTCCAGCGCCCATGGATCGTCTCCGCGGTCCAGCGCGCCTCCGGCCCTCTCACTCCGATGCTGTGGCTTTCCGTCGCCATGCCCCACCCGTTCTCGAACGTCCCGGTCCGAGTGGATACGCCGACGGGCCACTCCCTGGTTCCGACACAGCGCCGGAACCAGTGGCGAAGGGCTCCGAGAACACATCAGACCGGCCGACCGGGCCGTAGGCGATCAACTCCCCTCCATGGTAGGCGCTAGCTCAAACTCCAGCGCTACAAGGTGGCTTCCCAGCGGCAACTGCCCCTTCAGGACCCGGACTCCCGCTCAGCCGGAATCCGGCAGCGAACCTGCTTGCCGACAGGCGTTCCCGCGACCCGCCACCCCGGGGCGAGCAGATCGACCAGCGGCAGCCCACGCCCCGACTCCGCCTCGGGGTCGTCCAGCCGTACGCCCCCGCGTACGGGCTGCGCCAGGCGGTACGGGTCGTGCAGCCTCACCCTGACGCCCCGCTCCGCGCCGCCGCCGAACCCCTGCGGCCGTTCGACTGCCACTTCAGCGACGAGTGGTACGAAGTCACCGCAGGCGCGGACCGCGTTCCCGAACAGCTCGGACATCACCAACTGCACGGCGTGTGACTGCCCTTCGTCGATTCCGCAGTCAGCGAGCGTCTTGCCGACGAGGGCGCGGATGGCGCGGAGGTGATTAGGGGTGGCGGAGAGATGGAGAACGAAGCTGTTGGGGGTGGGGGTGTGGTACCAGCCGAGGGAGTGGGGCATGGGGGACTCCTATGTCGGAGGCGAACTCTCGTCGCCTTGGTGTGACTTGAGCCTGGCCTCTGCCCCTTCTTCATCGCAACCTTTCAACCCCAATGGGTGACAGTTTCGATTTCCTCGCCCCGTCGACGTGGCATGAATGGCAACATGTCGGCATGCCGAACGCCCCCTTGGCCCCCACCGTCAGACGTCGCCGCCTTGGAGGAGCACTGCGCAGGCTCCGCAATGAGGCCGGTCTCAGCCTGGACCGCGCCGCCTCCGCGATGGCGTGGCAGAGCCCGAAGATGTCGAAGATCGAGAATGCCGTACAGGCGATCCGCCCTGCCGACCTGGACAAGCTGCTCACTGTGTATGGAGTAGACGACAGCGAGGTCCGCAGCGTCTTGGAACAGCTGAGGAACGACGCCGCGAAGAAGGGCTGGTGGCAGGCATACTCGCAGGTCGTCAGCCCTCTTTATGCCGACTACATCTCACTGGAGACGGACGCCGAAGTAGTGTGCTCCTGGTCACCCCTCCTGATCCCGGGACTACTGCAGAGCGCCGCCTATGCCCGGGAGACGATCGCCGGCATCACCACCACCCGAAGCGCCGAAGAGGTCACCGCGCTTGCGGAGGTGCGCATGGCTCGCCAATCCGTGCTCAGCCGACCTGGCGCCCCTCTGGAGTTTTGGGCGATCATTCACGAGGCAGCCCTGCGCCTGAGATTCGCGAGTCGGCCCGGCACCATGCATGAGCAGCTACGCCGACTACGCGAGACCGCAGAACTTCCCAACGTGGCGGTGCAGTTGATGCCCCTCACTGCAACCCCTCATCCAGGGCTTGAGGGCGGCTTCTCTCTCACCAAGTTCCGGGCACCGCTACCGAGCGTCGTCCTCTTGGAGAACCCGGGCGGAGCCACGTACGTTGAAGGCGAAGACGCGGTCCCCTTCGAGCGGGCGTACGAGCGCATCCGCGCCACCGCCCTGCCCGTCGAGGACTCGCTCGTACGCATCGCCGAGCTGGAAGAAGGCTTCCGGAAGTGACCGACCGCAAGACTGAGCTGTACGAACAAGAGCTCCATGACACCGTCTGGCGCAAGGCAACAGCCAGCGGAGCCGAGAACGACTGCGTCGAGGTCGCCGAGCTGCCGCACGGCGCGCGGGCCGTACGTGACTCGAAGAACCCGGAGCGGGAACCGCTGCGGTTCACCGCTTCGGAGTGGGCCGCGTTCCGGGCAGGTGTGATCGCGGGCGAGCTGTGAGCTCGTAGAGGAGGAAACGGAGCGGGCCGGTGGTTCCTGAAGAACCACCGGCCCGTTAGCTGTGTCTACTTGTCGTCAGCCGACGGCTGCGCGTCCCTTTTCAGGGCTCGGGCCACAGCCGTGAACTCGGCCAGTGCCACTTCGAGTTCGCCGACGATCTCCTGAGCGATCACGTCCGGCGACACGTACTTCGTGGTCGTGGCTGAGTTAGACCTAAGCACCGAGAGGTCGAGGTTGACCTTGTCGCGGGCGATCAGCCTGTCGTAGTCGTACGCCTGAAAGCGGTCACTCGGAGTGCGCTTGGTGAAGTCCGTGCCGCCGGAGTGGTACGCGGCGACGAAGTCATCGAGGTGCTGGCGGCCCAGCTGACGCTGCTTGAGCGTGAAGCGCTGGTCCGTGCGGAAGTCGTAGACCCAGAGCTTGCGGGTGCCAGGGCGGCCTCCGGTGCGCTGACCCGTCTTGTCGAAGAACAGGATATTGGCCTTGACGCCGTTGGCGTAGAAGATGCCGGTGGGCAGCCGCAGGAGGGTGTGGACGTCGCAGAGGTTGAGGAGGTTCTTACGGACGGTCTCCCCCGCGCCGCCCTCGAAGAGAACGTTGTCGGGGAGGACGAGGGCGGCTCTGCCATTGGTGTTCAGCAGGTTATAGATGTGCTGGACGAAGTTGAGCTGCTTGTTGGTGGTCTGTGCCCAGAAGTCGGTGCGGGAGGTGTAAGACTCGCCCGTCACCGAGCCGACACCGAAGGGCGGGTTGGCGAGCACGATGTCGTAGTGTCGCTTCGGGGGGCGGGCCAGAGAGTCCTGAATGGTGATAAGCGGCTTCGCCCCGGAACTTCCGATGCCGTGCAGCAGCATGTTCATCAGGGCGAGGCGACCGGTATCGCGGACGAGTTCGTAACCGGTGATCGCGCCGGTCTGGAGGGCACGGCCCTTGTCGCCGTACAGCTCGTCCTCGTAGTTCTGGAGAAGGTGGGCGTGCGCCGCGATGAGGAAGCCGCCGGTACCACAGGCCGGGTCAGTGATGGTCTCGCCGGGCTTCGGCTGGACGCAGTCGACCATGGCGTCGACGAGCGGGCGGGGCGTAAAGTACTGCCCCGCACCGGTCTTGCGGTCCTCGGCGCCACGCTGGAGGAGGCCTTCATAGGCATCGCCCTTGAGATCCTGGTTCTCGGTGGTCCAGGTGTAAGGGTCGATCAGGTCCTTGATCAGGCGTTCGAGGACGGCCGGCTCATGGATCTTGTTCTGCGCCTTGGTGAAGACCTCGCCGAGCATCGTGCCACCGCGCTGACCGAGGTCCTTAAGGATGAACTCGTAATGGTCGAGCAGCGCTTCGGCGGACCGGGTGGTCAAGCTCTTCCAGTCCCGGCCTTCGGGGACCAAAGGCCGTTCGGAAGCGTTGCGCCTGAAGAGAGCCGGGCGGTTGGCACGCTCGTCGGCCATCTTCAGGAAGAGGAGATACGTGAGCTGCTCAACGTAGTCGAGGGTGGAGACGCCAGAGTGCCGGAGCAGTTCACAGTACGACCAGAGCCGGTTGACGAGGGTGGAGGTCGAGACTGGGGCGGTGGGGGCACCCTTGGTCTTGGCCTCGGCTGTGCGGGGCGCAGGGGTTGCGCCGGGTGCCGAAGAAGCCACCGCCTCAGTGGAATCCGCAGAGGTCGGCTGCTCAGTGCTGCTGCTCATGATGGTGCTCACAGAGGGAGTGCTTCTTGGATGCCGGAGGAAACCGGTCGGCCAGGGGCCGGGGGGTCAGCCGCGAGTGTTGTACGGGGCGCACGCTTAGGCCTGACCGGCTTCACGTCGGCGGCGTGCTGAGCGCGGATCCGTTCGAGGAGCTCTGAGGCGGGCTCATCGTCGGGGTCTTGGGGAACAAGGGCACCTGTGAAGGCGGCATGGAGGAGGGCGCTACGCAGGTTTCTGCCTTGCTCGTACACCTCCCGGGTCACCTGCTGAGCGGCCTCTGTCTCTGCCAAACGACTTTCGATCGCCTTGACCAAGTCGGCCTGCACGGTTTTCGGCGGAACGGGAACAGGGAGTAGCTTGATCTTTCGAAGACTAATGGAAGCAAGGTTTACGGTTTGCTTTCCATTACGGTCACACCAGCTCTTACCGAATGCGTTCGCATGCCAGGCAAGCAACCGAGGATTCAGAACGTTTCCCATTACGCGCGCACGGAATACATGATTTTGGTGAATGCAGTTCTCGATCTGCCCTTCCCAAACCCATCCACGGCCTAGCTTATCTCGATCTCCACCTTCATTGAGAAGAACATCCCCAACTTTAAGGCGCAGTGATTCAGCTTTTTTCAGAGGGACTCGGATACTCTCGACTCGATCGAGTACAATACGCCCACGCTGAACATTAGCAACCCGAAGGTATGGAACCTCGACATATTTAGGGTCACTTTGCTTCTTGCTATCTTTAGTGACTCCCCCGACCACATCGGCAATCTCCCCGAGACGCGCCCATCGCCATCCGCTCGGGAGATCGGGAAGCGTTCCGTCATCGGCATCTGCGGATGCGAGCAGAGCGGGGAAACGCTCAATTTCATCAAGGCCCCCGCACGCACCATCCCCTGTGATCTGGCACCTTAGGACTTCGGAGCCAGCCAGGGCGGCTCGGACCGCCACCTCCCCCGCCTCAATATGTGCCAGCTGTTCACCCAGCTTGGCAACGATGCGGTGCTGCTCGGCGAGGGGCGGGACGGGAATCTCCAGCTCAGCCAGATACGGGCGCGGCACGCGACGCTGACCCACCGCGCCCGTCATGTGCTGCTCCGCCACCCGGCGAACGTGCCGTTGCAGCAAAAAGTGCATCAAGTATTCCGGGAGAACGGCTCCGCGGCTCCGTAGTACATGGAACTCGGTACTTCCCAGGGCTCGCCCGCCAGCCAACCCCTGCGCCTTCGCGATCTTTCCGTTCTCCATGCAGGGGGTGATTTTTGCGAACAACACGTCGTTCTCTTGGAACCTGGTCAGCGACTTCTTCTTGAAATCGCCATACCGCACCTGAACCGACGCGTCCATCCGTCCTGTCGCTGCCTCAACAGCAGCCATGGGCACCTTGGAAATCAGCTCGTCGTCGCCGGGCTCCTTGTCGAATCCCCGGGGGTTCACATGGCACAGCTCACCGATAGTCGCCCACGTCCACCCCACAGGCAGCTCCCCCGCGACATCCCCCCCGGCACCCGAACCCTCCGGTCCCACACCCGAGTCGGTCGTCACGCGCTCAGCTCCCTGTCCAGTTCAGTGATGAGGTACTCCGCCCGCGTCCCCCCGAATTCGGCGAGGAAGCCGTCCGTGCCGTTGCGCGAGGTGAAAGGGGCGTAATCGAGGTCAGCGGTGTCGAAGCGTACACGCTCAGCCGTCGCTGCGGCGATGCGGTCGAGCCACCAGCGCTGACGTTCGGTGAAGCGGGTGCCCATCTGTTCCTGGCGGGCGATCCAGGCCTGATAGCGCTCGCGCACGAGCTCCTCGTACGGGCGCGGAGCCGGGGCACCCCGCTCGGCGCCGCCCGCGAGTTCGTAGCGGAGGAGGGCCAGGAGATCGGAGGCTGTGCGCTTACGACGGGCCTCGTCGATGACCGCCTCGCCGAGCTTCTCGTATGCCTTCCAGAGTCTGTCCGGTGTCCAGGCGCGCGGCGGGCGGGCGATGCTGCGGGCCACATCCTGGAGCATGTTCATGGCGGCCCTCGGCGGTACGTCGGAGCCGGCGCTGAACGCCAGTGACATAGCCACAATCTCGTCGCGGTTGTCCGCGATGTACTTGCGCCAGTCGCGGACCGTCTCCGTCGCCGCGTTCCTGTCGTCGACGACCGCGCCCGCGCGGAGCAATTCGTCCGCGCCGTTCTCGTCGTAAAGGATGTCCTTCGCACGCCGCATTTCCAGCAGACGGGCGCGTAGTGGCGGCTGGGCGGCGAGCGGCTGAATGGCCTGCTCGATGAAGTCGCGCACCGCGCGCTCCGGGTTGCGGCCCGCGCGCTCGGCGGCCTCCCGGACTGCGAGCTGACGGTCCGCCGAGACGGCGTCGACCATCCCGTGAACGATCTTCGTCAGCTCCAGTCCGCCGCTCAGACGGTGGATCTCGGAGCGCTCCTCGTCCGTCATCTGGATGTCGAGTTTGGCGAGGCGGGCCGCGAGGGTGGAGACCTCTTCCTCCTCGATGGTGTTCGCGGCAGTCTTGCGAAGCAGCTTCTCCAGGCTGATCTGCTTGTCGGTGTGCCGTTCCAGCGGCGCCGCGTCGACCTTCGGCTTCTTCGTCACTCCGACTGCGTCGACGATCACGAAGCGGGTTTTAGGGCCGACGCCCGGAGTGACCTTTTCGAAGTCTGTCAAGGTCAAGGTCCGGGCACCGCGGCCCTTCATCTGCTCGAAATACGCCCAGCTCTTGACGTCCCTCAAGAACAGCAGGCATTCCAGTGGCTTGACGTCCGTGCCTGTGGCGATCATGTCGACGGTGACCGCGATACGCAGTTCCGGCAGGTTACGGAAGGATGAGAGGCGCTCGGCGGCATTACGTGCCGCACTGGTAATTTTCGCGCAGAAGTCGTTTCCTTTGCCGAAGACATCGCGGATGACCTCGACGATTTCTTCCGCGTGGTTGTCGTTCTTGGCGAAGACCAGCGTCTTGGGAATGTACATCTCGTCCCACAGCAGGGCACCTGTGACCGGGTCGCGCTTTCCCCGCTCAGGGAAAATCTCGGTGAAGAGTCGGTCGCGGAAAGTCTGGACGACCGTACGCAACTGATCCTTGCTGATGACCCCGACACCGACCTGCTTGGCGCCGTACTCGATGTCCTCGTCGATGTCCTCATAACGCTGGCGGCGCGTGCGGCGGTCGCGTACGGGAATGGTGCCGTGCGCGATGACGCCGCCCTCGGCGGTTATTCGCGTCTCGATCTCGTAGACGGAGAAGTCGACGTTGACGCGGTCGGCCACCGCCTCCTGGTAGGAGTATTCACTGACCAGGTTGCCGTTGAAGTAGCCGAAGGTCTGAGCGACGGGGGTAGCGGTGAGGCCGACGATGGGAGCGTCGAAGTATTCGAGGACGGAGCGCCACTTACCGTAAATGGAACGGTGGCACTCGTCGACGACGATCAGGTCGAAGGCCTCCGGAGGGATGTCCGCGTTGTAGCCGACTTCGATACCGCCCGGCACATCGACGTCGTAGTCGATGTCTCCGTCCGCCCGTTCGGTACCTGGCAGGCTCGCGCCTGTGAGTTCCATGTAGAGGCGCTGGACGGTGGAAATGACGACCTTGGAGGAGGCGAACATGCCCTCCGGGCCAAGACGCTGGACGTTGTAGAGGTCGGCAAACTTGCGGTCGGTGTCCGGAGTCTTGAAATTCTCGAACTCGGCGAAGGCCTGCACGCCAAGGTTGTTGCGGTCGACGAGGAACAGCACGCGCTCGGCACGCGCGTGCTTGAGCATCCGGTATGAGAACGTCACCGCCGTAAACGTCTTGCCCGCACCGGTGGCCATCTGGACGAGGGAACGGGACTGGCCCATCCCCTGCTGGCCCCTGCCGAGAGCCACCGAGTTCTCGACGCCGCGTACCGCCGCGATCTGTGCCGGGCGCAGTGGGCGTTCGTCGAGTTCGGGCATGCGCCAGCGCAGTCGGGCCCGGTAGCTGGGGGCCTGCTCGTCCTCCTCCGCCTGGCGGACCCAGCGGGCCAGTGTGCGTGGCTGGTGAAAGGAGAAGATGCGGCGAGTACGGGAATCCGGGTCGAGGGTCGACCGGAAGCGGGTCTCGCCGCCGTCACTCACGTACCGGAACGGAAGCGGGGTACGCCAGGCGTTGTGGCGCTGCTGGGCATCGGCGGGATGATCGGCGTAACGGTCGGCCTGTGCCTCGGCGGCAGACAGGTCGGCGCCTTCTCGCTTGGCTTCGATGACACCGACGAGCTTACGGTCGACGTAGAGGGCGTAGTCGGCGCGGCCCCGGGCGGTAGTGACCTCACGGACGGCAACACCGTTCCCCCGGCGGTCGCCCAGGACGTGGAGGTTGAGGTCCGCGCCGCCGTCCTGGACGTCCCAGCCCGCCGCCGCGAGCATCGCGTCGAGCCGCTTGCGGACCTGCACTTCGGTGAGGGGTTCACGGGAAGCCTGCTCGGCGTTGTCGAGGAGGCGGGCGCGCTCCGCGACGGCAGCTGACGCGGCGGCCCGGTCAGTGGTATCGGCACGCCTGCGGCCGATCTGCGTGGCCTCGGCGGCAGCCTGGAACTCCTTGAGCTGATTCTGCATGGCCGCGACCGCACGGGCCAATTCTTCGCGCTCGGCCTGCGCCTGGGCCAGCTCACGCTCGACGGCACTCCGGGCGGCCTGCTCGGCCTGGGCCTGGGATGCCTGATCGCGATAGCTGACACGGGCCTCTTCCAGATCCTTACGGGCCCGGGCAACGTCCTGAAGCAGGCGCTCGTTCTCAGCAGCCGGGGTACGGTCAGGGCTGGGCGGCACGAACGACAGCTGGTCGCGCGAGCCGGTGAGCAGCCGGTGGTACCAGGTCCCCAGGCGGAAGCAGGTGCGCAAGGCGCGGAAGGCGTCGTCAGCGGTGTCGAGTCCTGAATGGGCCGCGTCATTGCCCAGAGTGCGCACCTCGTGGAAGGCGGTGCCCACATCGCCGTGGAGATACCCCTCCCTGTCCAACGCCCTCAGCCGGTCGAAGTGAGTGCTGCCCTCCATTCGGACCCGGCCCCGGCTGACCAGGTCGGCTGCCATAGCCTCCCCGAACTGACGGGATTTGATCAGTGACGTGTTCGGGTCGCTGAAGACATGGCTCTCGGCAGCGGTTCCGTACGCGACGAGCAGCGGAAGGTGCGGCAGCAGGAACCCGAAGTTGCGGGACCTCCTGGCCAGGCGTACGAGTCGGGGGTCTGATGCCTGGGACGCCCCTGCGCTGCTCATGGGGTGATACCGCCTTTCCGATAGCACGAAGGCCGACGCTGCTCGTGCAGCGTGATCGCCTGTCGAGCCTAACCGGCAGTCTGCCTTCCTGACTGTTCTTCAGCCCCACAGCTCCGCCCGGCATGCGCCTGGCTTCCTGCACCATCGAATAGCCCCGCCGCCGATCCTCTCGGCAACATGGTTCACTCGCCCGGACCGCGCCATGACCGAAGGGGAGGCCGCCCATGGCCCATGACATCGATCAATCGTTCCTCGCGCTACCGCTGCGGGCTCTCGCCGACGCCGCGCTGGCCCGCGCGCGGGCGCTCGGCGCCGACCACGCGGACTTCCGCCTGGAGCGGGTGCGCAGCGCCTCCTGGCAGCTGCGCGACGCCAGGCCGTCCGGTACCTCCGACTCGACGGACCTCGGATACGCGGTCCGGGTGGTGCACGGCGGCACCTGGGGGTTCGCCTCCGGTGTCGACATGACGATGGACGCGGCGGCGAGGGTCGCCTCGCGGGCCGTGGCCATGGCGAAGCTGTCCGCGCAGGTCATCAGGGCGGCCGGGTCGGACGAGCGTGTGGAGCTCGCGGACGAGCCCGTGCACGCCGACAAGACCTGGGTCTCCTCGTACGAGATCGACCCCTTCTCGGTGCCGGACGAGGAGAAGGCGGGGCTCCTCGCCGACTGGAGCGCGCGGCTGCTCGCCGCCGACGGGGTCGCGCACGTCGACGCCTCGCTGCTCACCGTGCATGAGAACAAGTTCTACGCGGACACCGCGGGCACCGTGACCACGCAGCAGCGCGTCAGGCTGCACCCGCAGCTCACCGCCGTCGCCGTCGACGGGTCCAGCGGTGAGTTCGACTCGATGCGCACCCTGGCACCGCCGGTCGGGCGGGGCTGGGAGTACCTCACGGGGACCGGCTGGGACTGGCAGGGCGAGCTGGAGCGCATCCCCGAGCAATTGGCGGAAAAAATGCGGGCGCCCAGCGTCCGTGCGGGCTCCTACGACCTCGTCGTGGACCCCTCCAACCTCTGGCTGACGATCCACGAGTCCATCGGCCACGCCACCGAGCTGGACCGGGCACTCGGCTACGAGGCGGCGTACGCGGGCACGTCGTTCGCCACCTTCGACCAGCTCGGCAAGCTCGCCTACGGCTCGTCGCTGATGAACGTGACGGGCGACCGGACGGCCGAGCACGGCCTCGCGACCATCGGGTACGACGACGAGGGCGTCGCCGGGCAGTCCTGGGACCTGGTCAGGGACGGCACCCTGGTCGGCTACCAGCTCGACCGGCGCATCGCGCGGCTCACCGGCTTCGAGCGGTCCAACGGCTGCGCGTACGCCGACTCCCCCGGCCATGTCCCGGTGCAGCGCATGGCGAACGTGTCGCTCCAGCCGGACCCGGGCGGGCTCTCGACGGAGGACCTGATCGCGGGCGTCGACCGCGGCATCTATGTGGTCGGCGACCGGTCGTGGTCCATCGACATGCAGAGGTACAACTTTCAATTTACCGGGCAGCGCTTCTACAAGATCGAGAACGGGCGGCTCGCCGGCCAGCTCCGCGACGTCGCCTACCAGGCGACGACCACCGACTTCTGGGGCTCGATGGCCGCGGTCGGCGGACCGCGGACGTACGTCCTTGGTGGCGCCTTCAACTGCGGCAAGGCCCAGCCCGGTCAGGTCGCCGCGGTGTCGCACGGCTGCCCGTCCGCCCTGTTCCGGGGCGTGAACATTCTGAACACCACGCAGGAGGCCGGCCGATGAGCCGCAGCGCCACCAAGCCGCACGAGATCGTCGAGCGCGCGCTCGAACTGTCCACCGCCGACGGCTGCGTCGTGATCGCCGACGAGGAGTCGACGGCGAACCTGCGCTGGGCGGGCAACGCGCTGACCACCAACGGCGTCACGCGCGGGCGCACCCTCACCGTCATCGCGACCGTCGACGGCAAGGAGGGCACCGCCTCCGGCGTCGTCTCGCGCTCGGCCGTCACGGCCGACGACCTGGAGCCGCTGGTCAGGGCCGCCGAGGAGGCCGCGCGCGGGGCGGGCCCCGCCGAGGACGCACAGCCGCTCGTGACCGGCGTCGCCCCCTCCCCCGACTTCACGGAGGCCCCGGCCGAGACCTCCTCCGCGGTCTTCGCGGACTTCGCCCCGGCGCTCGGCGAGGCCTTCGCGCGGGCCCGCGCGGGCGGGCGCGAGCTGTACGGCTTCGCGAACCACGAGTACGTGTCGAGCTATCTCGGTACGTCGACGGGGCTGCGGCTGCGGCACGACCAGCCCACCGGCACCCTGGAGCTGAACGCCAAGTCGCCGGACCGCACCAAGTCGGCGTGGGCGGGGCGGGCCACCCGTGACTTCAAGGACGTCGACCCGGCGGCGCTCGACGCGGAGCTCGCGCAGCGCCTCGGCTGGGCCCGGCGCCGCGTGGACCTGCCCGCCGGGCGGTACGAGACGCTGCTGCCGCCGACCGCCGTGGCCGACCTGCTCATCTACCAGTTCTGGTCGTCGTCGGCGCGGGACGCCGCCGAGGGCCGCACGGTCTTCTCCAAGCCCGGGGGCGCCACGCGCCTGGGCGAGCGCGTCGCCGGGCTGCCGCTCACGCTGCGCAGCGACCCGCACGAGCCGGGCCTGGAGTCGGCGCCGTTCGTCCTGGCGCACTCCTCGGGCGGCGACTCCTCCGTGTTCGACAACGGGCTGCCGCTCGGCCCCACGGAGTGGGTCCGCGGCGGTGACCTCGCGCACCTGGTCACCAGCAGGCACAGCGCGGGCCTGACCGGGCTGCCGGTGACGCCGGCCGTCGACAACCTCGTCCTGGACGGGGGCGGCGACCGCTCCCTGGACGAGATGGTCGCGGCCACCGAGCGCGGACTGCTGCTGACCTGCCTCTGGTACATCCGGGAGGTGGACCCCGCAACCCTGCTCCTGACGGGGCTGACGCGCGACGGCGTCTATCTCGTCGAGAACGGCGAGGTCGTGGGCGAGGTGAACAACTTCCGCTTCAACGAGTCGCCGGTCGACCTGCTCGGCAGGGCCTCGGAGGCGGGCCGTACGGAGAGGACGCTGCCCCGCGAATGGGGCGACTACTTCACCCGCGCCGCCATGCCCGCGCTGCGCGTCCCCGATTTCAATATGAGTTCGGTCAGCCAGGGCGTATAACCTCGGACCCTGCACTCACCCGTGCACCCTTCCGTACATCCAAGGAGACGCGAGACCGTGACGGACATCGTCGACGAGCTGAAGTGGCGGGGGCTTTTCTCCCTGTCCACCGATGAAGACGCACTGCGCAAGGCGCTCGCGGACGGTCCCGTCACGTTCTATTGCGGCTTCGACCCGACCGCGGCGAGCCTGCACGTGGGACACCTCGTGCAGGTCCTCACCGTCCGGCGGCTCCAGCAGGCGGGGCACCGCCCGCTGGCGCTGGTGGGCGGGGCGACCGGCCAGATCGGCGACCCGCGGCCGACCGCCGAGCGCACCCTGAACGACCCGGAGACGGTCGCGAACTGGGTGGCCCGGCTGCGCTCGCAGATCGAGCCGTACCTGTCCTTCGAGGGCGAGAACGCCGCGACGATGGTCAACAACCTCGACTGGACCGCGGGGATGTCCGCGATCGAGTTCCTGCGCGACATCGGCAAGCACTTCCGGGTGAACAAGATGCTCACCAAGGACTCCGTCGCCCGGCGCCTGGAGTCGCAGGAGGGCATCTCGTACACCGAGTTCAGCTACCAGCTCCTGCAGGGCATGGACTTCCTGGAGCTCTACCGGCGGTACGGCTGCACCCTGCAGACCGGCGGCAGCGACCAGTGGGGCAACCTCACGGCGGGCATCGACCTGATCCACCGCCTGGAGCCGGACGCCGTGGTGCACGCCATGGGCACGCCGCTGATGCTCAAGTCGGACGGCACCAAGTTCGGCAAGTCCGAGGGCGGCGCGGTCTGGCTCGACCCGGCGATGACCACGCCGTACGCGTTCTACCAGTTCTGGCTGAACACGGACGACCGGGACATCTCGACGTACATGCGCATCCTGTCCTTCAAGTCCCGCGAGGAGCTGGAGGAGATCGAGAAGCAGACCGAGGAGCGTCCGCAGGCGCGTGCCGCCCAGCGCGCGCTCGCCGAGGAGCTGACGACGCTGGTGCACGGCGCCGAGCAGTGCGCCGCGGTCATCGCCGCGTCCAGGGCCCTCTTCGGCCAGGGCGAGCTCGCCGGTCTCGACGAGGCGACGCTGGCCGCGGCCCTCTCCGAGCTGCCGCGCGTCCAGGTCGCCGAGCCGGGCCCGGTCGTGGACATGCTCGCCGAGGTCGGCCTGGTGGCGAGCAAGTCCGCCGCCCGGCGCACGGTCAAGGAGGGCGGTGCCTACGTGAACAACGTCAAGGTCGCCGCCGAGGACGCCGTGCCGGCCGCCGACGACCTGCTGCACGGGCGCTGGCTCGTGCTGCGCCGCGGCAAGAAGAACCTGGCCGCGGTCGAGGTCACGGGCTGATCCCCGGCGGGGCCGACCGTACGGCGTACCGAAGGCCCGGCTCCCCGCGTGCGGGGGCCGGGCCTTCGGCGTGGGGCGCGCGGTCAGGCGGTGCGTCTGTTGCCCCGGACCGCCTTGTAGATCGCGTCGCCGATGCCGACGACGACGAGTGCCGCGACAAGTTGCAGCGCGTGCCGGCCCCAGTCGATGCCCTTGGTCTCGTTGATGCCGAACTGGGTCGCGAGCCAGTTGCCCAGGACGGCTCCGATGATGCCGAACACCGTGGTGAGCCAGATCGGACTGTGCTGCTTGCCGGGCAGGATCGCCTTGGCAATCAGCCCCAGCACGAATCCCACGATGATCGCCCACAACCAGCCCATAGCTGCCTCCTTGTACGGCTCTACGTGAGCATTACGCCCAGTGTCGGCCCGTACCCCGTACGGCGCATGTCGGGCGGCGCCATACGTGGCGCGGCGCAGCGGTCGCGCCGAGGCGGGGCCGCCCCCGGTCTCGTCGGCTGCGCAGGCCAGGCGTAACGTGGAGCGGGCCGGGCCGGGGCAGATACCGGGGAGAGTCCGGCACAGCGGACAGGGTGGTGGAGCGTGATGCGGAAGCAGAGCGGCGGCCAGGTCTTCCGGATCACGGGGGCTCGTCAGGGCCTCGCGGAGGACGTGCGGGGCAGGCAGCGCCGGTATGTGATCTCGATGTCGGTACGGACCGTGTCCGTCGTCGCCGCCGCCGCGCTCTGGAACGTCGAGCGTCACGTGGCCGTCGTCGCGCTGGTCCTCGGCGTGCTGCTGCCCTACGTCTCCGTGGTCATCGCCAACGCGGGGCGGGAGAGCAATCCCGCGCTCCCCTCGACGTTCGTACCCACTCCTTCTCGGCCAATGCTGGCGTCGCCCGCGCCCGGCGGGGCCGCGGAATCCGTCCCGGAAGATCCCGCGAGGCCCGCGTACGACCAGCGGCGGGACGCCGAGCGCGAAAAAGCCTGACCGTCGACGTTGCGCCAAGCTCAGGAAAAGCTCAGATCAATCATGCAGTTCCGGTGCCAGTCACCGGGTCCCCCGTGACATACTTCGTACGCGCTCCGCATCCCCCGTCGGAGCGACAGACCGACGCCGGGCAGCTCCCCCCGTGGCTGCTCGGCGTCGCCTTGTTCTGGACCCTTGGACGCGACTGTGAGTGACGAGAAGCCGATCTGTTCCGCCAAGGGCTGCCGCTCGGACGCGGTCTGGGTCCTCGCGTGGAACAACCCGAAGATCCATACGCCGGACCGGCGCAAGACGTGGCTCGCGTGCGACGACCACCGCGAGCACCTCTCCCAGTTCCTCGGCGTACGCGGCATGCTCAAGGACGTCGTGCTCCTGACGGAGTGGGAAGCCCGGCAGGACTAGCCGCCGATCGCCGACATCGGGCGGTCCGGCTGGAGGAAGGTGGGGTCGTCCAGGCCCGAGCCCGCCTTCTTGCCCCACATCGCGAGCTTCCAGATGCGGGCGATCGCCTCGTCGGAGCCGTCCGCGCTGTCCTCGGGGGCGGCGCGCAGGGCGGCGCGCAGGTCGGTCTCCTCGGTGGCGAAGAGGCAGGTGCGCACCTGTCCGTCGGCCGTGAGCCGGGTGCGGTCGCAGGCCGAGCAGAAGGGGCGGGTCACCGAGGCGATGACGCCGACGCGGTGCGGGCCGCCGTCCACGACCCACCGCTCGGCGGGCGCGGAGCCGCGCTCCCCCGAGCCCTCTTCCGTCAGCTCGAAGCGGGTGCGCAGGGACTGCAGGATGTCGCCCGCGGTGATCATGCCCTCGCGCTTCCAGCCGTGCTGGGCGTCCAGGGGCATCTGCTCGATGAACCGCAGTTCGTAGTCGTTCTCCACGGCCCAGGCCAGGAGGTCGGGGGCCTCGTCGTCGTTCAGCCCCGGCATCAGGACGGTGTTGACCTTGACCGGGGTGAGGCCGACGTCGCGGGCCGCCCTGAGTCCTTCGAGGACGTCCTTGTGGCGGTCACGGCGGGTGAGGGTCTTGAAGACGTCGGGGCGGAGGGTGTCGAGCGAGACGTTGACCCGGTCGAGGCCCGCCGCCTTCAGGGCCTCCGCGGTGCGCTTGAGCCCGATGCCGTTCGTCGTGAGGGACATCCGGGGGCGGGGTTCGAGCCGGGCGCAGCGCTCGACGATGCCGACGAGGCCGGGGCGCAGGAGCGGCTCGCCGCCGGTGAAGCGGACCTCGGTGACGCCGAGCCGGGTGACGGCGACGCGCACGAGGCGGACGATCTCGTCGTCCGTGAGCAGGTCGGGCTTGGCCAGCCACTGCAGGCCCTCTTCCGGCATGCAGTACGTGCAGCGCAGATTGCAGCGGTCCGTCAGTGATACGCGCAGGTCAGTGGCTACACGGCCATAGGTGTCGATCAGCACTTCGGCCCCCTCCCCGACGGTTGGATGCTGTTGGGTCCACTGGTTCCGACCTTACGCGACACCTCTGACAACACCATGGGCCATTTGCCACGAGGAACGGTGCGGCCGCGTCGTAGGACTCTACGACGCGGCCGTGACGACCGTGTGAACGAGGCCCGGTCGGGGCGGGGCCGGGTGAGGGTCCGCTGTCAGTGCGCCGCGACGCCGGTGAGGGACTTGACCTCCAGCTCGGCGTACTTGCCCTCGTCGGGCTTCTCCTTGGAGAGGACCGAGCCGAGCCAGCCGAGGAGGAAGCCGAGCGGGATGGAGATCAGGCCCGGGTTCTCCAGCGGGAAGAAGTCGAAGTTCGCGTCGGGGAACATCGAACTCGGCTTGCCCGAGACGACCGGTGAGAACAGGACCAGGCCGACGGCGGCGACGAGGCCGCCGTAGATGGACCAGAGCGCCCCCTGCGTGGTGAACCGCTTCCAGAAGAGGCTGTACAGGATCGTCGGCAGGTTCGCGGACGCGGCGACCGCGAAGGCGAGGGCGACCAGGCCCGCGACGTTCAGGTCGCGGGCGAGCGCGCCGAGCGCGATGGAGACGATGCCGATGAAGACGGTCGACCAGCGCGCCGCCTTCATCTCCTCCTTCTCGGTGGCCTTGCCCTTGCGGATGACGTTCGCGTAGATGTCGTGCGCGAAGGACGAGGAGGAGGCCAGCGTCAGGCCGGCGACGACCGCGAGGATCGTGGCGAAGGCGACCGCGGAGATCACCGCGAGCAGGATGGCGCCGCCGGTGGAGTCACCGCCGCCGCCGATCTCCAGGGCGGCGAGCGGCGCCGCCGTGTTGCCCGCCTTGTTGGAGGCGGTGATGTCGTCGGGCTTGAGCAGGGCCGCGGCGCCGAAGCCGAGCACGATGGTCATCAGGTAGAAGGCGCCGATGATGCCGATCGCCCAGTTCACGGACTTCCTGGCGGCCTTGGCCGTGGGCACGGTGTAGAAGCGGATCAGGATGTGCGGGAGTCCCGCGGTGCCGAGGACCAGGGCGATGCCGAGCGAGAGGAAGTCGAGCTTCGAGGTGCCGCTCCCGCCGTACTTGAGGCCGGGTTCGAGGAACTTCGAGCCCTGACCGCTGTTGGAGGCGGCGGTGCCGAGCAGGTCGGAGACGTTGAAGTTGAACTTCAGCAGGATCAGGAAGGTGATGAGGACCGTGCCCGCGATGAGCAGCACGGCCTTGACCATCTGCACCCAGGTGGTGCCCTTCATGCCGCCGATGGTGACGTAGACGATCATCAGGACGCCGACGAGGGCGACGATGAGGATCTTGCCCGCGTCGGAGGTGATGCCGAGCAGCAGTGAGACCAGGACGCCCGCGCCCGCCATCTGCGCGAGCAGGTAGAAGATCGAGACGACGATGGTGGAGGTGCCCGCGGCGGTGCGCACCGGGCGCTGGCGCATGCGGTACGCGAGGACGTCGCCCATCGTGTAGCGCCCGGAGTTGCGCAGTGGCTCGGCGACCAGGAGCAGCGCGACGAGCCAGGCGACCAGGAAGCCGATGGAGTACAGGAAGCCGTCGTAGCCGAAGAGGGCGATGGCGCCCGCGATGCCGAGGAAGGACGCGGCGGACATGTAGTCGCCGGAGATCGCCAGGCCGTTCTGGAAGCCGGTGAACTGGCGCCCGCCCGCGTAGAAGTCGGCGGCGCTCTTGGTCTGCCGGCCCGCCCAGACGGTGATGAACAGCGTCGCGACGACGAAGGCCGCGAAGAGGCTGATGATCAGTGTCCGGTGCTCGGAGGCGTCGGACGTCGCCGCGAGTTCGATGGCGGCGGTGTGCGCGGGGCTCATGCGTCGCCCTCCGTGCGGGTCTCCATGCGGGTCTCCATGCGGGACTTGATCGCCTCGGCCTTGGGGTCGAGCTTCGCCGCGGCGTGCCGCGAGTAGAACCAGGCGATGAGGAAGGTGGTCAGGAACTGCCCGAGGCCGAGTACCAGGGCGACGTTGATGTTGCCGAAGAGCTTGGTGCCCATGAAGTCGCCCGCGTAGTTGGAGAGCAGGACGTACACGAGGTACCAGGCGATGAAGGCGATGGTGAGCGGGAAGGCGAACGAGCGGTGTGAGCGGCGCAGTTCACCGAACTCCGCGCTCTCCTGCACCCGGACGTACTCCTCCGTGGAGGGCGCGTGCGGAGCGGGATCGTTTCCTGCGCCACCCTTCGAAGGGGGCGGTGCGTCGGTGGCCACGGAGTCTCCTCGTGGTGCGGGTGGGGTGGGGACGGTCAGTTCTTCCATCGGCTTGTGCGCGTCTCACATTCCGGCGTGACGCGGATCACGTGAGCCACGGTTGGCGATGCTAAGGCCATGGGACGTGATCCGACAGGGGGTTGATGTTGCTTCTGTTGTCTGCTCAACGTCTTCACGCCGTGGGCGACGTGGTCGAACTCCGCGGTTTCTTCGACTGGTCATTGATGGCCTGGGAGTTTCGGGGTTAGCTTCACCCTGAACGACCCGTCATGTACCTGCCCGAGCGCCGTCTGTGTTCGGGCAGTTTCCGTATGCGACTCCGCGTACGGCCCCTCTCCGGATGATGTGGAGATCCCATGGCTCATCTGCGTTCCAGACGTCGCGCGGCGCTGATCGTGCCCCTCGGCGTCGCACTCGCCGCCTCGGTGGGCTTCGTGCCCGGCGCCGCGTCGGCGGCCCCGGGCGACGCCCCTTCCGCCGTGTCGGCGAAGCCCGCGGAGGACGCCCCCGTCTTCGCGTACGTCGTCAACACGCGCGCGGACCGCGAGACCGTCGCGTACGTGAAGCGCGCGATATCCAGGGCCGGCGGTTCCGTCGTCGTCACGCACGAGAAGATCGGCGTCATCGTCGTCCACTCGTCGGACGCCGCCTTCGGCGAGCGGATACGGAAGGTGCGCGGCGTCCGGTCGGCGGGCGCCACGCACACGGCGCCGCTGCGGGCTGCGGGCACCACCGACGACGGCAAGGCGCAGCCGCTCTCCAAGGCCGACGCCAAGGCCCTGGAGCGGAGGGCCGCCCCGGGCGCCGAGCCGATGGAGGCCGACCAGTGGGACCTGCGGGCGATCGGCGCCGACAAGGCGGCGAAGATCAACCCGGGCAGCAAGAAGGTGACCGTCGCCGTGATCGACACCGGCGTCGACGACACCCACCCCGACCTCGCCCCGAACTTCTCCGCCTCGCAGTCCGCGAGTTGTGTCGGCGGCAAGGCGGACACCTCCGCCGGAGCCTGGCGCCCGGAGAACAAGGACCACTACCACGGCACCCACGTCGCCGGTGAGATCGGCGCCGCGCGCAACGGCGTCGGCGTGGCGGGCGTGGCGCCCGGCGTGAAGATCGCGGGCATCAAGGTGGCCGACCCGGTCGACGAGCTGTTCTACCCCGAGAACGTCGTCTGCGCCTTCGTGTTCGCCGCCGAGCACGGCGTCGAGATCACCAACAACAGCTACTACGTGGACCCGTGGCTGTACAACTGCAAGGACGACCCCGACCAGAGGGCGATCCTCGACGCGGTCAACCGCGCCCAGCTGTACGCCCAGCGGAAGGGCATCCTCAACGTCGCCTCCGCGGGCAACTCCAACCACGACCTCGCCTCCGACGCGATCCTGGACGACTCAAGCCCGGACGACTCCACCCCGGTGCCCCGCACGATCGACCCCAGCGAGTGCCTCGACGTGCCCACCCAGCTCCCGGGCGTCGTCACCACCAGCGCGACGGGCGTGCGGAACCTGAAGTCGTCGTACTCCAGTTACGGCAAGGGCGTCGTCGACGTGACGGCCCCCGGCGGCGACAAGTACCAGCTGCCGACCGACACCCCGCTGAAGAACGGCAACATCCTCTCCACGCTGCCGGGCGGCGGGTACGGCTGGCTGCGCGGTACGTCGATGGCCGCGCCGCACGCCTCGGGCGTCGCCGCGCTGCTGAAGTCCACGCACCCCAAGGCGGGCCCCGCCGAGCTGCGGCGGCTGCTCAAGGCCCAGGCCGACCGCCTGGAGTGCCCGGCCGCGCCGTACGACCCGGACGGTGACGGCGACGCCGACGCGGTCTGCGAGAGCGGTGGCAGGAACGAGAACGGCTTCTACGGCGCCGGCCTGGTCGACGCGCTCGACGCCGTGAAGAAGAAGTGACGGGGGAAGAGAACGTGAACGAGTCCCACAGCAGGACCGCCGCCCTGCCGCGCTCGCGCAAGGCGCTCGCCCTGCCCCTCGGCCTGGCGGTGGCCTCCGCCGTCGCCTTCCTGCCGGGCACCGCCTCGGCGCGGCCCGCCGCGCCGCCGGACGCCCCGGCCCCGGCGGCCACGGCCTCCGCCGGCGCGGAGTCGATGAGCTACGTGGTCAACGTCCGTCCCGGCAAGGGGTCCGCCAAGTTCGCCGAGCGGGCCATCGCCAAGGCGGGCGGCAAGGTCGTCATCGCGTACGACAGGATCGGCGTCATCGTCGTCCACTCGGTGAACGCGGACTTCGCGAAGACGATCCGCAAGGCTCGCGGCGTGACGTCGGCGGGCGCGACCCGCACCGCCCCGCTCTTCGCGCAGTCCGACGACGCCCTGGAGTCCGAGCGTCCGCTGACCGCCGCCGAGGCGAAGGCCGCGGCGGGCAAGGCGTCGGCGGGCCAGGACGAGATGGAACCGCTCCAGTGGGACCTGCCCGCCATGAAGGCGGACAAGGCGCACAAGATCTCGCTGGGCAGCCGCCACGTCACGGTCGGCGTGCTCGACTCCGGGGTCGACGACACGCACCCCGACATCGCGCCCAACTTCGACCGCCGGGCGTCGGCGAGCTGCCTGGGCGGCGTGCCCGTCCAGAAGGGTGACGCGTGGCGTCCGGTGGCCGGGGAGAGCGACCACGGCATGCACGTGGCGGGCACGATCGCCGCCGCGAAGAACGGCACCGGCATCACGGGCGTGGCGCCCGGCGTGAAGGTGGCGAGCCTGAAGGTGGCGGAGCCCGCGACCGGCATGTACTACACGGAGGCCGTCGTCTGCGGCTTCATGTGGGCGGCCGACCACGGCGTCGATGTCACCAACAGCAGCTACTACACCGACCCGTGGCTGTTCAACTGCACCACGGACCCCGACCAGAAGGCACTGGTCGACGCGGTGGGCAGGGCCACCAGGTACGCGGAGCGCAAGGGCGCGGTGAACGTCGCGGCGGCCGGCAACGCCAGGACCGACCTCGCCCAGGAGGAGATCCTGGACGACTCCAGCCCGGACGACACCACGCCGGTGCCGCGGACCATCAGGACCGAGGACTGCTTCGACCTGCCGTCGCAGCTCCCCGGCGTCGTCACGGTCTCGGCCACCGGCGCCAAGGGCATCAAGGCGTCGTACTCCAACTACGGCCTGGGCGTCATCGACGTCACGGCCCCCGGCGGCGACTCCACGAAGTACCAGGCGCCGAACCCGCCGGCCGTGGACGGCAGGATCCTGTCGACGCTGCCGGGCGGCAGGTTCGGCTACAAGGGCGGTACGTCGATGGCGTCCCCGCACGCCGCGGGCGTCGCCGCCCTGCTGAAGTCGACGCACCCGCACGCATCGCCGGCCCGCATCAAGGCGCTGCTGAGCCGCCAGGCCGACGCGATCGCGTGCACCGACCCGTACGACATCGACGGCGACGGCAAGGTCGACGCAGTCTGCGAGGGCGGCAAGGACAAGAACGGCTTCTACGGCGTCGGGATGGTTGACGCGCTGGACGCCGTGCGCAAGTAGCGGCACCCGTGTGACGAGGGGCCGGGCGGCGCGACCGCCCGGCCCCTCCGCTGCCGTCACCGCTCGTCGAGGTCGAGCGCGGGCGTCCGATCGGAACGGTATTGCACCGCTTGTACCCCTGGACTTGCCCGCCGGTGCGCGCCTGGTGAAGATCTTGTGGTGAGCCCGACAGAACCGACCGCCGAGCCCGGTGGCCAAGCCGCCGCCGGTATGACGGCCGTCCCCGTCCCGCACCGCGCGCCGCGCCGCCGCCCGCCCGTGGGGCGCACGGTCGCCGTGCTCGTCCTGGTGGCCGTCGCCGCGCTGATCCCGCTGCTCGGCCCCTCGGCCGCGCTGCGCGGCACCGGCGAGGCGCAGGCGCCGGGCACGGGCGGCATCACGTTCCTGCGGACGGTGCTCTTCGCCGCCCTGTGCGTGCAGACGGGCGAGGTGTTCGCGGGGCGGCTCGCCCGGCGCGTCCCCGGGGCGCCGCTCAACGGGCTGCCGCGCGCGTGGGGCCCGTACGCGGCGTGGGCCGGGTGCGCCGCGGCGCTGGGGCTCGCCGCCATCGTGGCGAACGGCAATCTCGTACCGCGGGAGCTGGCCGACCTGGACATCGGTCGCCTCTACGACACCCGGGACGGCAGGCTCGCCCTGGTGGAGGTCAACGCCTTCATCGCGGCGGCCCTGTGCGCCCGCACCCGGCGCCCGTGGACGGCCGCGCTCCCGCTGGCCGCGATCGTCGCCGCGGAGGCGCTGCGGGCCCACCCGCCGGTGGAGGACTCCGCGCTGGTCGGCAGCGGGCTGACGCTGGTGCACCTGACGTGCGGGGCGCTGTGGGCCGGCGGTCTGCTCGCCGTCCTGCGGCTGCTGCGGCGCTGGCGGGTGACCCATCCGGAGGCGGGCGTCGCCGTACTCGGCCTCTACGCGCGCGTGGCCGCCGTCCTGTTCGCCGCGATCACGGTGACCGGGACGTGCAGCACGCTGCGCAGGATGCCGCCGAGCACGGTCGCCGACCAGCTCACCGGGACGGCCTACGGCCGGGCGCTGCTCGCCAAGATCCTCCTGGTGGCCGTCGTCGCCGTACTCGCGGTCCTCGCCCGCCGCCGGCTGCGCCGCTCGCCCGACCGGGCGTCGGCCTACGCGCCGGCGCGGGGCGAGGTGATCGCGCTCGGCGTCGTCGTGGCGCTGTCCGCGCTGCTCACCGCGGTGCCGGTGCCGATCCGCTGGTGAGCCGCGAGTACGCCCCGGGCCAGCAGGGCCTGCGCCGCCAGATAGGTGAGCATGATCGCGAAGTCGGGGCGCGGCAGCTGCGGCCAGTCCGCGACGCCGGTCGCGATCAGCGTGTCCGACACCAGGAACAGCGCACCGCCGGCCGCCGCCACGGGGCCCAGCGTGGTGGCGCAAAGGGCCATGGCGGTGAGCAGCAGGCTGTAGCCCGCGACGGGGCCCCGCAGGCCGGCGGGCAGGCCGGGCCAGAGCAGCGCCACGGTGACGACGAGCGCGAGGGCGTACGCGGCCACGAGTGCGGTCCCCCGCGCGCGTGAGGCGCCGTTCGCGCTCCCGTACCTCCTGAACAGCACGAGGTAGCAGACGTGCCCGACGGCGAAGGAGGCCATCCCGGCGAGGAAGGCGGCGTCGGCGTCGAGGAGCAGCAGCGTGTCGCCGCCCCAGCCGAAGAGCAGCGCGGCGAGGAGCAGCCGCGGCCCGCGCCGCGTCAGCACGTACGCGGCGAGGAGCGGCATGAGCAGGGGCTTGAGGACGGCGTGGGCGGCGTCGGAGCCCGCGAGGAGCGCGCAGAGGTCGCCGAGCGCGGCGAGGCCGAAGGCGCCCGCGAGCAGCCGCGGCGAGGGCCGCCGTCGTCGCGTCACGCGACCCGCTCCGCCATCGGCGCGGGGCTCTCGCCGGGCGCTTCGGGGGCCGGTGGCACCGCGTTCGCACCCGGTTGCCAGCCGGGGCCCCGGAAGAGCCGTCCCGCACGCTCGCGCCAACCGGAGGCCGCCTTCAGGTCCCTGGCGATGGCGGCGTACTCGTGCGTGGCGACGCGCAGCGGGTTGTACGTCTCGATGTTCTTCGTCAGGCCGTACACGGGCCGGTCGGTCTCGGCGACCCAGGAGCCGAACACGCGGTCCCAGATGATCAGGATGCCGCCGAAGTTGCGGTCCAGGTAGCCGCCCTGCGAGGCGTGGTGGACGCGGTGGTGCGAGGGCGTGTTGAAGACGTACTCGAAGGGGCGCGGCAGCCTGCCGATGCGCTCGGTGTGAATCCAGAACTGGTAGACGAGGTTGGCGGACGAGCAGAAGGCGAGCGCCGCCGGGTGGACGCCGCAGGCGATGAGCGGCAGGTAGAACGGCCACACGGTGAGGCTGGTCCAGGGCTGGCGCAGGGCGGTGGTGAGGTTGAACTTGCGGCTGGAGTGGTGCACCACGTGGCAGGCCCAGAGGATGCGGATCACGTGGTGGCCCCGGTGCGACCAGTAGTAGAAGAAGTCCTGTGCGAGCAGCATCAGCGGGACCGTCCACCACAGGACGGGCACGCGCAGCGGCGTCAGCGCGTACACCGCGGTGTAGACGGCGACGATCGGGATCTTCCAGAGGAAGTCGAAGACGAGGCTGCCCAGGCCCATGGTGACGCTGGTGGCGGCGTCCTTGGCCTCGTACCCCGCGGCGGTCCCGTCGGCGGCGGGATGGATTCGGTGGCTCACGATCTCGACGACGGTGAGCAGCACGAAGGCCGGGATGGACCACAGCACGACATCGGGCAGGTTCGGGGACATGCGTGCACCGTAGAACGGCCGGTGGCTCGCGGCTAGGGGTTGTTACCGACAAGTATTACCGTCGGTACGGGAGGGATGTTGGCGATCCCTGCCAAAGGTCCCGCCCCGAACACCGGGGCGGGACCTCTGGCGCGGGAGCCGTCGCTCACCAGACGCGTACCGCCCCGCCCGGCGCGAAGACCGGGCTCGTCGCGTCGGCGGGGGGCTCCTTGAGGGGTTCGTCCAGTTCGCTCACCGTGGGGCCCACGCGCGCGGCGATCGTTCCGAGACGGTCCAGGTCGAAGCCGTAGACGCGGGCCGCGTTGCCGCCGGCCATGGCGGCGATCTCGTCCCTCGGCAGGCCCGCGTAGGCGGCGCGCAGTCCCTCGCGGGAGTACGGGTGGGTGCCCTCGTCGTGCGGGTAGTCGCTGCCCCACATGATCTTGTCGAGGCCGATGCGGTCGCGCAGGGCCGCCTCGTGGGGGCGCATGAAGCTGGCGCCCACGAAGCAGTTCTCGCGCCACACCTCGGAGGGGCCCTTGCCCATGGCCTCGGCGAGGCCCGCGCCGAACTTCGACTCGGCCGTCTCCGCGGCCCCCCTGCTCCTGGCCGCCGCCACCAGCCGGGCGTGGTAGTAGTCCAGCATGTCGAGCACCGCCGGTATCCACCCGGAGCCCTGCTCGGTGAGGACGAGCCGCAGCTCCGGGTGGCGGCGGAAGGCGCCGCCGAAGACGAGGTGCCACAGCGCCCGGTGCGAGAACCACGTCGTCTCGACCATGAACACCGCCCGCGCGGCGGGCTCGTCGCCCAGCGGCGGCGACGCGGAACCCGCGTGGTGGTTGACCGGGACGCCCAGCTCCGCGCAGACCGCCCAGATCGGGTCGTACGCCGACGAGTACAGCTCCGGCAGACCGGAACCCGGCGGAGTGCCCGGCAGCAGGACGCCGCCCGTGAGGCCCGCGTCCACCGAGCGGCGTATCTCGCCGACCGCCTCTTCCACGTCGTTGAGCAGGATCTGGAAGACGCCCGCCCTGCGGCCCGGCGCGGCGGCGCAGAAGTCGGCGAGCCAGCGGTTGTGGGCGCGCAGCCCCGCCCGGCGCCGCTCGTACTCCTCGCGGGTGGGGGCCGGTGCCATCAGCGAGGCGGAGGGGAAGAAGGGCGGGATCGTGTTGGGGAAGACGACCTCGGCGACGATGCCGTCCGCCTCCAGGTCGGCGATGCGGCGCTCCGAGTTCCAGTTGCGGTCGGCGGTGTCGGCGAGCAGGTCCTCGTAGGGATTGACGTAGGTGGCCGCCCAGGCGTCGAAGGCGTCGTGGTGGCGGGACTCCAGGTAGGGCCGGTAGTCCAGGAGGTCGGCTCCCGCGTGGCAGTCGGCGGAGATGACGGTGTAGCGGTCCCCGGTCATGAGTCCGCCCCGAGCACGGGGAAGTCGTGGCCGGTCAGCCAGTGGCGGCCCGTCTCGCGCGAGCGCGCCCAGGACGCCGCCACGGCCGTCTGGTCGGGGTCCTGCCCGAGGTCGGCGGGCGTGGGGCCGATGCGGGCGGCCAGCGGTGCGAGCCTTCCGGTGTCGAAGCCGAAGACCTCGGCCGCCGCGAGGCCGAGCATGCGGCGGGTCTCCGCCACGGGGATGTCGTGGAAGGTCTTCCGCAGCCACGCGCGCGTGTCGGGCCACGTGCCCTCGGGGTGCGGGAAGTCGCTGCCCCAGAGGATGTTGTCGACGCCGATCTCGTACCGCTGGGCCAGCTCGCGCCGCTTGGTGTTGGTGGCGCAGACGAAGACCTGCCGGTCCAGGTACTCGTGCGGGGGCCGCTTCAGCTCCGCGAACGGGGAGAGCTTCTTGCCGCCGTGCGCGCCCAGGTAGAGGCGGTCCATGAACCACAGCAGGTTCGGCAGCCACCAGCAGCCGGACTCCGCGACACCGAACCTCAGCCCCGGGTGGCGTTCGAAGACGCCCGACCAGAGCAGGAACCACAGCGGCCGCGCGGGCCACCAGGTCACTTCGGAGACGTAGATCCCGAGGTGGTCCCCGTACTCGTGCCGGGGTGCCGCCCCGGAGTGCGTGAGCACGGGCATCGCGCACTCGGCCGCCGCAGCCCACACCGGGTCGTAACGCCGGTCGTGGTAGGGCGCCTTGTCGACCCACATGGAGGGGATCATCAAGGCGCCGAGCCCCGACTCCTTGGCCCGGTGGATCTCGGCGACGACGCGGGCCACCTCTCCGGTGACCGGCAGCAGGGCGACGCCGCAGTGCCGTTCGGGACGCTCGGACACGAACTCCGCGAGCCAGCGGTTGTGCGCCCGCGCGCCCGCCATGCCGAGTTCGGGGTCCTGGTCGCCGGAGAGTCCGAGGCCCACGCCGAAGGGCGCGGCCGTGCGGCTGTCCACGGCGTCCGCGTCGGGGAAGACGACCTCGGCGGCCACCCCGTCGCCGTCCAGTTCCTTCAGGCGCCGCGCGGTCTCCCAGCCGCCGCGCAGACCCTCCTCGTGGTCCTTGAACCACTTGTCGGCGAACGCGTCGTTGCGGATGCCGAGCCGGGTCGCCTCCTCGCGGCGGGCGCCGCGCTCACCGAGGAAGCCGTCGAAGGCGCGGTGGAAGCGCCCTTCGAGGTAGGGCCGGTACTCCTCGGTGGGCAGTCCGGCGTGGCAGTCGGAGGAGATGACCAGGTACGGGTCCTGGTGCCCCTTGCCGTCGTCGCTCATGGGTGGCGCTCCGTTCGGTCCAGGATGAAGCTCTCCAGGTACGCCGGGTCGGCGCGGTCCAGCATCGACCGCGCCCTCGCCCTGATCTGCCGGTCGCTGTGCTCGCTCGCCGGCAGCAGCCAGAAGCGGCCGGCCGCAATGCCCTCCGCCACGAAGTCCGCGACCTCCTCTACGGGTGTGAAGCGGACCTCCTCGCCCGCCTCCCGCATCGCGGCCTCCCACTGGCCGAGGCTGCGGTAAGGGGTCCTGCGGGGGCGGGACTTGGCGTACCGCTCGGGCCGGTTGCGGTGCGACTCCCACAGGCCGGTGCGCAGCATGTGGGGGCCGGGGAAGAGCACGGAGGCGCCCACGCGCGCGTGCTCCGCCCTCAGCTGGGCGTACAGCGACTCGGTCATCGTCACCACGGCCGCCTTGGTGACCGCGTACACGGAGGCGGTGGGCAGCGGCGCGATGCCGCCGTCGCCGGAGGAGGTGTTGACGACGTGCCCCGGCCCGCCGCCCGCGATCATCCGGGGCACGAAGGCCTGGATGCCGTGGAAGACGCCCCAGACGTTGACCGCGAACGCCCACTTCCAGTCGTTCGGCTCGTGCTCCCACATGCGGCCCTCGGCACCCGATCCGACCCCCGCGTTGTTGCAGAGCACGTGGACGGCGCCGAACCTGTCGTACGTGTCGTCGGCCAGGGCGACGACCTCTTCGCGCCGTCCGACGTCGACCACGCGCGCGTGCACGGCGGCCCCGTCGGCGCGCAGACCCGCGGCGGCCTTCTCCAGGGCGCCCTCCTCGACGTCGGCGAGGACGACCGTGAGGCCGTCGGCGGCGAACCGGCGGGCCATGGCGAGGCCGACGCCGCTCGCCGCGCCCGTGACGACGGCGACCTGCCCTTCGCGCAGCTCCATCTCAGACGCTCCCCTCCGGCGGGCCGTCGAGGATCTGCGCGGGGTCGTCGTAGCGCTGGTGGACGTAGGGCAGCAGGGCCCGCGCGTCGACGCGCTCGACGACGCGGCCCCGCTGGCCGGTGGTCTTCTCGCCGATGGTGATCCCGACGAGCGCGCGCACCGGCAGATCGGCCACGGGGTCGTACACCGACTCGCGCAGGACGACGTCCCCGGTGACGCTCTCCAGCTTGCGGACCTTCTCGTTCCGTACGCAGTGCACGAGCACCGGGTCGCTGTCGAAGCCCGAACCGTCCACCGCGGGCAGGAACTTGAAGTAGAAGTCGGTCCTGGCCGTCGGCTCGGGGAGCGGCAGGGCGCCGTCGACCGCGCCGCGCACCTCCACGAACGCGATGCCGTGCCGCGCCAGCGAGGCGCGCACGACCGGGCCCGCGCGTTCGACCTCCACCTCACCGAGCTTCTTCGGCTCCCCGAAGACCTCGCGGCCCCCGGTCAGGGCGCGCTCGTGGGTCATCGGCATCACCAGCGGATACCAGCCCCGCACTCCCCCGTGCTCGGCGGCGACGGCCACGGAGCCCGCGCCGAGCGGATAGCCGGGCAGGTCCACCTTGCTGACGGCGGCCCGCACGAGGGGCCGCCCCGTGGGCTTCAGCGGCGGCGGCAGCACGGCCGCGACCGCGTCGGGGTCGCTCTCCCAGAGAGCGACCACGCCCGTGGACCAGATGTCGGGGAGCCTCGAAGCCGCGGTGCGCGCGGCGGCGGTCTCCGCCTCGTCGCGCGCCCCGTACCGTACGCGTGCCATGTCGTGCCGCCCTTCGTCAGCGCGGACCGGAGGCCCGCGACCGGGACTTGCGGGTATTGCGGCGTGCGGGGTCGCCAAGGCTTGCCAGGCGCCTGTAACACAGTTACAACAGGAGCCGTGAAGGGGAAAGAGACGCGCACGCTGGACCGTGACGACGTGCTCGCCGCGGCCGAGGGCCTGGTGAAGCGGCACGGTCCGCGGGCCCTGACGATGCGCGGTCTCGCCGCCGAGCTGGGCACCGCCGTCACCTCGATCTACTGGCACGTGGGCAACCGCGAGTCCCTCCTCGACGCCCTGGTCGAGCGCACGCTGGCCGACCTCGGCGAGATCCGCCCCACCGGCCGCACGCCCGCCCGGCGGATCGTCTCCGTGGCCAGCGCGCTGCGCCGGCTGCTTCTCGACCGCCCGCACCTGGTGGCGATGGTCCACGAACGCGGGCTCACCGAACGGATGTTCCTGCCCGCCCAGCGCGCCCTGGTGCACGAGGTGCACGGGGCGGGGCTGCGCGGCGTCCGGGCCGCCGACGCCGTGCGCGCCGTCCAGGTGCACGTCGTCGGCCACGTCCTGGTCGAGCGCAACCGTGAACGCGCCCCCGTCCAGCGCCCCGGGGAGGAGGAGCTGTGGACGGCGGAGGCGGCGGAGCGGGACGGCGCGCTCGCCCGCGCCCTCGCCGCACCGCTCGACCAGGAGGCGCTCTTCACCACCTCCGTCACGGCTCTGGTGACCGGGCTCGTCGGACCGGGGAGCTGACTGTCAGTCGCGGCCCGTATCCTCATGGACCATGCTCGAAGACCGCACGACCGCAGCGTCCGCCGCCCCCTGGCCGGCCGCGTATCCAACGGGGTACGCGGTCGTCGACGTCGAGACCACCGGCCTGGCCCGCGACGACCGCATAGTGTCGGCCGCGGTCTACCGCGTGGACGCCAGGGGCGAGATCGAGGACCACTGGTACACCCTGGTCAACCCCCAGCGCGACCCGGGCCCCGTCTGGATCCACGGCCTCACCTCCGAGGTGCTCGCGGACGCGCCCCTGTTCGGGGACATCGCCGAGGAGTTCGCGAGCCGCCTCGACGGCCGCGTCCTGGTCGCGCACAACGCCGTCTTCGACTGGTCGATGATCGCCAGGGAGTACGCACGCGCGGAGCGCACCGCCCCCGTGCGGCAGCGGCTGTGCACCATCGCGCTCTCCAAGGAGCTCGCGCTGCCGCTGCCCAACCACAAGCTGGAGTCGCTGGCCGCGCACTTCGGCGTCGAGCAGCGCCACGCGCACAACGCGCTCGACGACGCGCGCGTCCTCGCCGAGGCGTTCCGCCCGAGCCTCCTCGCGGCCGCCGGCGGCAATGTCCGGCTGCCGCTCCTGGAGTGCCGTCCGCTCACCGAGTGGTCCGACGGCCCGCCCCGGGTCGTGCGCCAGTCGACGGGGTCCGCGCCCTCCGCCGCGTACCGGCCCGCGAGTTGGCGCCCCTCGCGCAAGCGCCCGCCGTGCCCGTATCCGAACCCGGGGCGTTACGAACCGGGCAAACCGCTCAAGCAGGGCATGCGGATCGCGTTCTCCGGTGACACGTCCATCGAGCGCGACCTCCTTGAGGACCGGGCGGTCGAGGCGGGCCTGCACATCGCCACGAGCGTGTCGCGCCTGACCAGCCTGCTCGTCACGAACGACCCGGAATCGGGCACCTCCAAGACGGTCAAGGCGCGCGCGTTCGGCACCCCGGTGATCGACGAGGCCGCCTTCGGCCAGCTCCTCCCCGACGTGGCGCCCGCCTCGGAGGGATGAAGGGCCGGCCGGCGGCGCGGCGACCGTCAGACGGGTGATTGGCGGGCGACTCGCCCGCCGACGGCTCGCCCCGCACCGCCGCGGCGTCCCACGCTGTGGCGCATGGCACGTTGCGAGGTCTGCGGAAACGACTACGGCATGTCCTTCGAGGTGCACGCGCAGGGCGCGGTGCACGTCTTCGACTGCTTCTCCTGCGCCATCCACCGCATGGCGCCCATCTGCGAGCACTGCCGGTGCCGGATCATCGGCCAGGGCGTCGAGGTCGACGGGCACTGGTACTGCGGCGCCCACTGCTCACGCGCGGAGGGCCGGGTGGGCATCATCGACAAGGTCTGACCCCGACCCCACCTCCGGACACCCCATGACCGAGTTGTACGGTCGTGGGGTGTACCGCTTCCTGTTGTCCCGGCAGTGGGTGATCCTCACCCTCATCGCCCTCGTTCTCATCCCCGTGATGGTCGAGCTGGGCTTCTGGCAGCTGCACCGGCACGAGCACCGCGTCGCGCAGAACCAGCGGATCTCCGAGGCGCTCTCCGCCCACCCGGTCCCGGCCGAGGAGATCACCTCCCCCGGGCACGAGGTGCCCAGGACGGATCTGTACCGCAGGGTGAGCGCCGAGGGCAGGTTCGACACGGAGCACGAGGTCGTCGTGCGGCGCCGCACGAACTCCGACGACAAGGTCGGTTTCCACGTCCTGACCCCCTTCGTCCTCGACGACGGCAAGGTCCTGCTCGTCAACCGCGGCTGGATTCCCGCCGACGGCCCGCAGACCGCCTTCCCGAAGATCCCCGCGCCGCCCCGGGGCAGGACCGTCGTCACCGGCCGCCTGATGGCCGACGAGACGTCCGCGGCGAGCGGCATCAAGGACGTGCGCGGGCTGCCCGACCGTCAGATCATGCTGATCAGCAGCGGCCAGCAGGCCCACAGCCTCGGCAAGGAGGTCCTCGGCGGATACGTCGAGCAGACCTCGCCCGAGCCCGCCGGCGACACCCCCGAGCTGATCGGCGAGCCCGACCACAGCAGCATCGGCGCCCACATGGCGTACGCGGTCCAGTGGTGGCTGTTCGCCGCCGGTGTCCCGGTGGGCTGGGTCGTCCTGGTCCGCAGGGAGCGCCGCGACCGCGCGGACGCGGCGGCCGCCGGGCGGGAGCCGACGCCCGCGGCGGTCTGAGCCGACGACGCGGGAAGCCGGCCATCCGGCCACCCGCGGACGGCTGAAGCGGCAGGCCGGAACCGTTTGTCCCGGCCCGCCGATTGGGGGAGCCGACTCGCGGGAACGCGTTCTGCGTGTCTCGCCCCATTGAAGACCTCGCGCTCATCGGCGACCACCAGACCGCCGCCCTCGTCGGCAGTGACGGCTCGCTGGACTGGTTGTGTCTGCCCCGCTTCGACTCCGCCGCCTGCTTCGCCGCCCTGCTCGGCGACGAGGAGAACGGCCACTGGCGCATCGCCCCGAAGGACGCGGGGTCCTGCACCCGCCGCGCCTACCGGCCCGACTCCCTCGTCCTCGACTCCGAGTGGGACACCGATGACGGCTCCGTCCGCGTGACGGACTTCATGCCGCAGCGTGACCGCGCCCCCGACGTCGTACGCGTCGTCGAGGGCCTCAGGGGCAGCGTCACCGTCCGCAGCACGCTCCGGCTCCGCTTCGACTACGGCTCGGTCGTGCCGTGGATGCGCCAGGTGGACGGCCACCGCGTCGCCGTCGCGGGCCCCGACTCCGTCTGGCTGCGCAGCGAGCCCGCGGTGCGCACCTGGGGCCACGCCTACGGCACCCACTCCGAGTTCACCGTCGAGGAGGGCGAGAAGGTGGCGTTCATCCTCACCTGGCACCCCTCCCACGAACCGCGCCCGCCACTGGTCGACCCCTACGAGGCGCTGGAGCACAGCCTCGCGGACTGGCGCGCCTGGGCCGACCGCTGCCACTACGAGGGACCGCACCGCGACACCGTCGTCCGCTCCCTGATCACCCTCAAGGCCCTCACCTACGCGCCCACCGGCGGCATCGTGGCCGCCCCCACCACCTCCCTGCCCGAGGAGATCGGCGGCGTACGGAACTGGGACTACCGCTACTGCTGGCTGCGCGACTCCACCCTCACGCTGAACGCCCTGGTGGCCGCCGGCTACCTGGAGGAGGCCGAGGCATGGCGCGACTGGCTGCTCCGCGCGGTCGCGGGCAACGCCGACGACCTGCAGATCGTGTACGGCCTCGCCGGGGAGCGGCGGCTGCCCGAGTACGAGGTCGACTGGCTGCCTGGCTACGAGGGCTCGCGTCCGGTGCACGTCGGCAACCAGGCCGTGGACCAGCTCCAGCTCGACGTGTACGGCGAGGTCGCCGACTCTCTGTTCCTGGCGCGCAAGGCGGGCCTGCACAGCCGCCCGCACGCGTGGAACCTCCAGCTCAGCCTGCTCGAATTCCTGCGCGAGAAGTGGCGCGAGCCGGACAAGGGACTGTGGGAGATGCGGGGCCCCGACCGGCACTTCGTGCACTCCAAGGTGATGGCGTGGGTCGCCGCGGACCGCGCGGTGCGCACCCTGGAGGAGCAGCCGGACCTCCGCGGCGACGTCGAGTGCTGGCGCAAGCTGCGCGACGAGATCCACCACGAGGTCTGCGAGCGCGGCTACGACGCCGAGCGCAACACCTTCACCCAGTACTACGGCTCCGCCGAACTGGACGCCTCGCTGCTGCTCATCCCCCGTACGGGTTTCCTGCCCCCCGACGACCCGCGCGTCATCGGCACCGTCGACGCGGTCCGCGCCGAGCTCGACCACCACGGCCTGATGCTGCGCTACACCGCGGCGGGGAACACGGTCGACGGCCTGCCCGGCGAGGAGGGCACCTTCCTCGTCTGCTCCTTCTGGCTCGCGGACGCCCTGCACCTGACGGGGCGCACGGAGGAGGCGCGCGCGCTGTTCGAACGCCTGGTGGGGCTCTGCAACGACGTGGGCCTGCTCGCGGAGGAGTACGACCCGGTGAGCGGCCGCCAGCTCGGCAACTTCCCGCAGGCGTTCAGCCACATCGGCCTGGTGAACACCGCCCTCGCGCTCTACGGCGCGGACGAGCGAGACTAGGCGCATGGATCTTGGACTGGAAAACCGTGTCTACGTGGTCACCGGCGCCACCCGCGGCCTCGGCAACGCCACCGCGCGTCAGCTCGTCGCCGACGGCGCGAAGGTCGTCGTCACCGGGCGCGACGAGAAGACCGTCGCCGAGGCCGCGGCCGAACTCGGCGCGAACGCGGTGGGCGTCGCCGCCGACAACGCCGACCCGGCCGCCGCGGGCCGCCTGGTCGCGGCGGCGCGCGAGCACTTCGGCGGCTTCGACGGCGTACTGATCAGCGTCGGCGGGCCCGCGCCCGGCTTCGCCGCCGACAACACCGACGAGCAGTGGCAGGCCGCCTTCGAGACGGTCTTCCTCGGTGCCGTGCGGCTCGCCCGCGCCGCCGCGGCGGAGCTGGACGAGGGCGGCGTCATCGGGTTCGTGCTCTCCGGGTCGGTGTACGAGCCGATCGCGGGCCTGACCATCTCCAACGGCCTGCGTCCCGGCCTCGCCGGGTTCGCCAAGTCCCTCGCCGACGAGCTCGGCCCACGCGGCATCCGCGTCGTCGGCGTACTCCCCGGCCGCATCGCCACCGACCGCATGCGCCGGCTGGACGGCCTCTCCCCCGACCCGGAGGCGACCCGCGCCGCCAACGAGGCGGGCATCCCGCTGCGCCGCTACGGCACCCCGGAGGAGTTCGGCCGCACGGCCGCGTTCCTGCTCTCGCCCGCGGCCTCGTACCTGACGGGGATCATGGTGCCGGTGGACGGCGGGGCCCGCAGCGGCTTCTAGGTGTATTGACCCGCAGGGTTGTTGACGCGGTTGATGGGCGGCTGGCCGCCGAGTGCGGTGTGGCAGCGGTGGTGGTTGTAGGTGTGGAGGA
>NZ_JBFAHX010000039.1:0-65632 GCF_040654435.1 Streptomyces sp. NPDC050703 | reverse complement strand
ACCGAAGCGTCGCGTCCGCGTGCCCGAACTCGCCCTGCCCACCGGTCTGGTGCACCGCTCCTCCATCGCGGCGATGAAGGAGCCCCGGCGGCACGTTTCTGCTGAGGGGTGAGGTGGTGGGTCAGACCTCTTCGTGAGCGACGGCGCGGCGCGCGTCCGCGTCCAGAACGCCCCAGCTGATGAGCTGCTCGGTGAGGACCGAGGGCGACTGGTCATAGATCACGGCGAGGGTGCGCAGATCGTCCTGGCGGATCGAGAGCACCTTGCCGTTGTAGTCACCGCGCTGCGACTGGATCGTGGCGGCGTAACGCTGGAGCGGGCCCGCCTTCTCGGCCGGCACATGGGCGAGGCGCTCCAGGTCGAGGACGAGCTTCGGCGGCGGCTCGGCGGCGCCACCGGGGGCGGTACCGGGCAGGAGCTCCTGCACCGGGACGCCGTAGAAGTCCGCCAGCTCGGCGAGGCGCTGCACGGTCACGGCACGGTCGCCGCGCTCGTACGACCCCACCACGACCGCCTTCCAGCGTCCCTGGGACTTCTCCTCGACTCCGTGGAGGGAAAGGCCCTGCTGGGTACGGATCGCACGGAGCTTGGCTCCGAGCTGCTTGGCGTATTCGCTGGACATATAGCTCCCCGGACGCTGCGACAATCAGGCGGCTCCGCCGCGTGGCTGGTAACTCACTGTGAGGTTACGCAGCGTTACTTGCCTGCGTCAAGCCGAATGGTCTCTACCGCTCCTTCGGTGGACCCCGATGTCGTACTCGGTCACCAGTACTGGTAGCGTGACTGGCGCAATTTCGACGTCCTTTAAAGTCCGTCCCGTGAGGCGGAGAAGGAGGTCCGTTTTCATATGGACACGCAGGAAACGAACGACTCCGGTGTCGCGCGCCCCGTTCTCGAGGGCCCCGACATCGCGCGGGTACTGACCCGCATCGCCCACGAGATCGTCGAGCGCGCCAAGGGCGCCGACGACGTGGTCCTCCTCGGCATCCCCACCCGCGGCGTCTTCCTCGCCCGACGGCTCGCCGGGAAACTCCAGGGCATCACCGGACGCGAGGTCCCGGTCGGCTCCCTCGACATCACCATGTACCGCGACGACCTGCGCATGCACCCGCCGCGCGCGCTGGCCCGCACCGAGATCCCCGGTGACGGCATCGACAGCCGCCTGGTCGTCCTCGTCGACGACGTCCTCTTCTCCGGCCGCACCATCCGCGCCGCCCTCGACGCGCTGAACGACATCGGGCGCCCGCGCGCGGTGCAGCTCGCCGTGCTCGTCGACCGCGGCCACCGCGAGCTGCCCATCCGCGCCGACTACGTGGGCAAGAACCTCCCCACGTCCCTGCGGGAGACGGTCAAGGTCCAGCTGACCGAGGAGGACGGCCGCGACGCCGTGCTGCTCGGCGCCAAGCCCGCCTCCGCCTGAAGGACCGGCTCCCTCCCTCACGGGACAGCACGGGCCCAGGGCACACCCCTGCGCGCCCGCTTGCCCGCAGACCTCCACACACCGGAGTACACCCCCGATGATGCGACACCTCATCTCGGCCGCCGACCTCTCCCGCGACGACGCCGTCCACATCCTCGACACGGCCGAGGAGATGGCCAGGGTCGCCGACCGGCCGATCAAGAAACTGCCCGCCCTGCGCGGCCGCACCGTCGTCAACCTCTTCTTCGAGGACTCGACGCGGACCCGGATCTCCTTCGAGGCCGCCGAGAAGCGCCTCTCCGCCGACGTCATCAACTTCGCCGCCAAGGGCTCGTCCGTCTCCAAGGGCGAATCCCTCAAGGACACCGCGCAGACCCTGGAGGCGATGGGCGTCGACGCCGTCGTCATCCGGCACGGAGCCTCCGGCGCGCCCTACCGCCTGGCCACGTCCGGCTGGATCGACGCCGCCGTCATCAACGCGGGCGACGGCACCCACCAGCACCCCACCCAGGCCCTGCTCGACGCCTTCACCATGCGGCGCCGCCTCGTCGGGCCCGACGAGGGGCTCGGCGAGGACCTCGCGGGCAAGCGCGTCACCCTCGTCGGCGACGTCCTGCACAGCCGCGTGGCCCGCTCCAACGTCGACCTGCTCCACACGCTCGGCGCCGAGGTCACCCTCGTCGCCCCGCCCACCCTGGTGCCGGTCGGCGTCGAGCACTGGCCCTGCGACATCTCGTACGACCTCGACCGCGTGCTGCCGAAGTCCGACGCCGTGATGATGCTGCGGGTGCAGCGCGAGCGCATGAACGCCGCGTTCTTCCCCACCGAGCGGGAGTACTCACGCCGCTACGGCCTGGACGGCGAGCGCATGGCCAAGATGCCCCCGCACGCCATCGTGATGCACCCGGGCCCCATGGTCCGCGGCATGGAGATCACCGCCGAGGTCGCCGACTCCGACCGCTGCACGGTCGTCGAACAGGTCGCCAACGGCGTCTCCATCCGCATGGCCGTCCTCTATCTGCTCCTTGGCGGCAACGAGCCCGCCGCCTCCCACACCCGCACCGAGGAGAACAAGTAGTCATGAGCAAGATCCTGATCCGCGGTGCGAAGGTGCTCGGCGGCGACGCGCAGGACGTCCTGATCGACGGCGAGACCATCGAGGCCGTCGGCACCGGGCTCTCCGCCGAGGGCGCGACCGTCGTCGGGGCCGAGGGCAAGATCCTCCTGCCGGGCCTCGTCGACCTGCACACCCACCTCCGCGAGCCCGGCCGCGAGGACTCCGAGACCGTCCTCACCGGCACCCGCGCCGCGGCGTCCGGCGGCTACACCGCCGTGTTCGCCATGGCCAACACCTTCCCCGTCGCCGACACCGCCGGCGTCGTCGAGCAGGTCTACCGGCTCGGCAAGGAGTCCGGCTACTGCGACGTGCAGCCCATCGGCGCCGTCACCGTCGGCCTTGAGGGCAAGAAGCTCGCCGAGCTGGGCGCCATGCACGAGTCCGCGGCCGGCGTCACCGTCTTCTCCGACGACGGCAAGTGCGTCGACGACGCCGTGATCATGCGCCGCGCCCTGGAGTACGTGAAGGCCTTCGGCGGCGTCGTCGCCCAGCACGCGCAGGAGCCCCGGCTCACCGAGGGCGCCCAGATGAACGAGGGCGTCGTCTCCGCCGAGCTGGGGCTCGGCGGCTGGCCCGCGGTGGCCGAGGAGTCGATCATCGCGCGTGACGTCCTGCTCGCCGAGCACGTCGGGTCCCGCGTGCACATCTGCCACCTCTCGACCGCCGGGTCCGTGGAGATCGTGCGCTGGGCCAAGTCGCGCGGCATCGACGTGACCGCCGAGGTCACCCCGCACCACCTCCTCCTCACCGACGAGCTGGTCCGCTCCTACAACCCCGTCTACAAGGTCAACCCGCCCCTGCGCACCGAGCGCGACGTCATGGCGCTGCGCGAGGCCCTGGCCGACGGCACGATCGACATCGTCGCCACCGACCACGCCCCGCACCCGCACGAGGACAAGGACTGCGAGTGGGCCGCGGCCGCCATGGGCATGGTCGGCCTGGAGACCGCGCTCTCCGTCGTCCAGCAGACGATGGTGGAGACCGGCCTGCTGACCTGGGAGGCCGTCGCCGACCGCATGTCGGCGGCGCCCGCGCGGATCGGCGGGGCCACCGGCCACGGACGCCCCGTCTCGGCAGGTGAGCCCGCGAACCTCGTCCTGCTCGACGCCGATTACCGTGGGGAAGTGGACCCCGCGAGCTTCGCCTCGCGCAGCCGGAACACTCCCTATGAGGGCCGTGAGCTGCCGGGCCGCGTCACGCACACGTGGCTCCGGGGTCGGGCCACGCTCGTCGACGGGAACCTCGCGTGACAACTCTGCTGGAACTGGCCGCCGAGAAGGAATCGGCGGACGTGACCGACTGGGCCGCACGGCTCGGCTGGGTCGTCGGACTGCTGCTCCTCATCGCGCTCGTCTACTGGCTGATGCGCGAGGGCTGGAAGTGGCGGGGCACGCTCCAGAGCGACCTGCCCGAGCTGCCCGCCGCGCCGACCGACCCGGGCCCCGCCACACTTGAGCTGAGCGGCCGCTACCACGGCTCCACCACGGCGGGGCAGTGGCTCGACCGCATCGTGGCGCACGGCCTCGGCACCCGCAGCCGCGTGGAGCTGACGCTCACCGACGCGGGCCTCGGCGTCGTGCGCCCCGGGGCCACCGACTTCTTCGTCCCGGTGGCCCAGCTGCGCGAGGCCAGGCTCGACAAGGGGATCGCGGGCAAGGTCCTCGCCGAGGGCGGCCTGCTGATCGTCACGTGGGAGCACGGCGGGAAGCTGCTCGACTCCGGCTTCCGCGCCGACCACGCGGCCGAGCAGGCCCAGTGGGTCGAGGCCATCAACAACATGATCAATACGACCAGCACTACGGAAGGCACCGCACGATGACGACCTCCACCAGGGGAGCCAGCAAGGTTCCCGCCGTACTCGTCCTGGAGGACGGCCGCATCTTCCGCGGGCGTGCCTACGGGGCCGTGGGGGAGACCTTCGGCGAAGCGGTGTTCTCCACCGGCATGACCGGCTACCAGGAGACGCTGACCGACCCCTCGTACCACCGCCAGGTCGTCGTCATGACGGCCCCGCACGTCGGCAACACCGGAGTCAACGACGAGGACCCCGAGTCCCGGCGGATCTGGGTCGCCGGGTACGTGGTGCGCGACCCCGCGCGCGTACCCTCCAGCTGGCGCTCCCGGCGCACCCTGGACGACGAGCTCACCGAGCAGGGCGTCGTCGGCATCAGCGGCGTCGACACCCGGGCGCTCACCCGCCACCTGCGCGAGCGCGGCGCCATGCGCGTCGGCATCTTCTCCGGGGAGTCGCTCGCCGACGACGCGGCGCTGCTCGCCCGCGTCAAGGAGGCCCCCGAGATGGTGGGCGCGAGCCTCTCCAGCGAGGTCGCCACCACCGAGTCGTACGTGGTTCCCGCGATCGGCGAGAAGCGCTTCACCGTCGCCGCCCTGGACCTCGGCATCAAGGGCATGACCCCGCACCGCATGGCCGAGCGCGGCATCGAGGTGCACGTGCTGCCCGCCACCGCCACGCTCGACGAGGTGTACGCGGTGAACCCGGACGGCTTCTTCCTGTCCAACGGCCCCGGTGACCCCTCGACCGTCGACCTGACCGTGGTCAAGGGCGTCCTGGAGCGCAGGACGCCGCTGTTCGGCATCTGCTTCGGCAACCAGATCCTCGGCCGGGCCCTCGGCTTCGGCACGTACAAGCTGAAGTACGGCCACCGCGGGATCAACCAGCCGGTGCAGGACCGCACGACCGGCAAGGTCGAGGTCACCGCGCACAACCACGGCTTCGCGGTCGACGCCCCGCTCGACAGGGTCTCCGACACGCCCTTCGGACGCGCCGAGGTCTCCCACGTCTGCCTGAACGACCAGGTGGTGGAGGGGCTCCAGCTGCTCGACCAGCCGGCGTTCAGCGTCCAGTACCACCCCGAGGCGGCCGCCGGCCCGCACGACGCCGCGTACCTCTTCGACCGTTTCGTCACCCTGATGACCGCTGAAGGAGCCCAGCGTGCCTAAGCGCACCGATATCCAGTCCGTCCTGGTCATCGGCTCCGGCCCGATCGTCATCGGCCAGGCCGCCGAGTTCGACTACTCCGGCACCCAGGCGTGCCGCGTCCTCAAGTCCGAGGGCCTGCGCGTCATCCTCGTCAACTCCAACCCGGCGACGATCATGACCGACCCGGAGATCGCCGACGCCACGTACGTCGAGCCGATCACCCCGGAGTTCGTCGAGAAGATCATCGCCAAGGAGCGCCCCGACGCGCTGCTTCCCACCCTGGGCGGCCAGACGGCCCTCAACACCGCCATCTCCATGCACGAGCAGGGCGTCCTGGAGAAGTACGGCGTCGAGCTGATCGGCGCCAACGTCGAGGCCATCAACAAGGGCGAGGACCGCGACCTCTTCAAGGGCGTCGTCGAAGAGGTCAAGAAGAAGATCGGGCACGGCGAGTCCGCCCGTTCCTACATCTGCCACTCCATGGACGACGTCCTCAAGGGCGTCGACGAGCTCGGCGGCTACCCCGTGGTCGTCCGCCCCTCCTTCACCATGGGCGGCGCCGGCTCCGGCTTCGCGCACGACGAGGAGGAGCTGCGCCGCATCGCCGGCCAGGGCCTCACCCTCTCGCCCACCACCGAGGTGCTCCTGGAGGAGTCCATCCTCGGCTGGAAGGAGTACGAGCTGGAGCTGATGCGCGACAAGAACGACAACGTCGTGGTCGTCTGCTCCATCGAGAACTTCGACCCGATGGGCGTCCACACCGGCGACTCGATCACCGTCGCGCCCGCGATGACGCTGACCGACCGCGAGTACCAGATCCTGCGGGACGTCGGCATCGCGATCATCCGCGAGGTCGGCGTCGACACGGGCGGCTGCAACATCCAGTTCGCGGTGAACCCCGAGGACGGCCGGGTCATCGTCATCGAGATGAACCCGCGCGTCTCGCGGTCCTCCGCGCTCGCGTCGAAGGCCACCGGCTTCCCGATCGCGAAGATCGCCGCCAAGCTCGCCGTCGGCTACACGCTGGACGAGATCCCGAACGACATCACCGAGAAGACCCCGGCGTCCTTCGAGCCGACCCTCGACTACGTCGTGGTCAAGGCCCCGCGGTTCGCCTTCGAGAAGTTCCCCTCGGCGGACTCGACCCTGACGACCACCATGAAGTCGGTCGGCGAGGCCATGGCCATCGGCCGCAACTTCACCGAGGCCCTCCAGAAGGCGCTGCGCTCCCTGGAGAAGAAGGGCTCGCAGTTCACCTTCGTCGGCGAGCCCGGCGACAAGACGGAGCTGCTGGCGGAGGCCATCCGGCCCACCGACGGCCGCATCAACTCCGTCATGCAGGCCATCCGCGCGGGCGCGACCCCGGAGGAGGTCTTCGACGCCACGAAGATCGACCCGTGGTTCGTCGACCAGCTCTTCCTGATCAAGGAGCTGGCGGACGAGCTCGCCGCCGCCGAGCGCCTGGACGCCGACCTGCTCGGCGAGGCCAAGCGGCACGGCTTCTCCGACGCCCAGATCGCCGAGATCCGCGGCCTGCGCGAGGACGTCGTCCGCGAGGTGCGCCAGACCCTCGGGGTGCGCCCGGTCTACAAGACGGTCGACACCTGCGCCGCCGAGTTCGCCGCGAAGACGCCGTACTTCTACTCCTCGTACGACGAGGAGAGCGAGGTCGCGCCCCGCGAGAAGCCCGCCGTGATCATCCTCGGCTCCGGTCCCAACCGCATCGGCCAGGGCATCGAGTTCGACTACTCCTGCGTCCACGCCTCCTTCGCGCTCAGCGACGCGGGCTACGAGACCGTGATGGTCAACTGCAACCCCGAGACCGTCTCCACGGACTACGACACCTCCGACCGGCTCTACTTCGAGCCGCTCACCCTGGAGGACGTCCTGGAGATCGTCCACGCCGAGGCGCAGGCGGGGCCGATCGCGGGCGTCATCGTCCAGCTCGGCGGCCAGACCCCGCTGGGCCTCTCGCAGGCGCTCAAGGACAACGGCGTGCCCGTCGTCGGCACCTCGCCCGAGGCCATCCACGCCGCCGAGGACCGCGGCGCCTTCGGCCGCGTGCTCGCCGAGGCCGGCCTCCCCGCGCCGAAGCACGGCACCGCGACGACGTTCGCCGAAGCGAAGGGCATCGCCGACGAGATCGGCTACCCCGTCCTCGTACGCCCCTCGTACGTGCTCGGCGGTCGCGGCATGGAGATCGTGTACGACGAGACCCGCCTCGCCGCGTACATCGAGGAGTCGACCGAGATCAGCCCCTCGCGGCCGGTCCTCGTCGACCGCTTCCTCGACGACGCCATCGAGATCGACGTGGACGCGCTCTACGACGGCACCGAGCTCTACCTCGGCGGCGTCATGGAGCACATCGAGGAGGCCGGCATCCACTCCGGCGACTCGGCGTGCGCGCTGCCCCCGATCACGCTGGGCGGCTTCGACATCAAGCGCCTGCGCGCCTCCACCGAAGGTATCGCCAAGGGCGTCGGCGTACGCGGACTGATCAACATCCAGTTCGCCATGGCGGGCGACATCCTGTACGTCCTTGAGGCCAACCCGCGCGCCTCGCGCACGGTCCCCTTCACCTCGAAGGCGACCGCCGTCCCGCTCGCGAAGGCCGCCGCCCGCATCTCGCTCGGCGCGACCATCGCCGAGCTGCGCGAGGAAGGGCTGCTGCCCCGGCACGGCGACGGCGGCACGCTCCCCATGGACGCGCCGATCTCCGTCAAGGAGGCCGTCATGCCGTGGTCGCGCTTCCGCGACATCCACGGCCGCGGCGTCGACACCGTCCTCGGCCCGGAGATGCGCTCCACGGGCGAGGTCATGGGCATCGACTCGGTCTTCGGCACCGCCTACGCCAAGTCGCAGGCGGGCGCCTACGGCCCGCTGCCGACCGGTGGCCGTGCCTTCATCTCCGTCGCCAACCGCGACAAGCGCTCGATGATCTTCCCGGCGCGCGAACTGGTCGCGCACGGCTTCGAGTTGTTCGCCACCTCCGGCACCGCGGAGGTCCTCAAGCGCAACGGCATCAACGCCACCGTCGTGCGCAAGCAGTCCGAGGGCGAGGGCCCGAACGGCGAGAAGACCATCGTCCAGCTCATCCACGACGGCGGCGTCGACCTCATCGTCAACACCCCGTACGGCACCGGCGGCCGCCTCGACGGCTACGAGATCCGCACGGCGGCCGTGGCCCGCTCCGTGCCCTGCCTCACGACGGTCCAGGCGCTCGCCGCGGCCGTCCAGGGCATCGACGCGCTGGGCCGCGGGGACGTGAGCGTGCGCTCGCTCCAGGAACACGCGGAACATCTGACCGCGGCTCGCGACTAAGGCCGACAGATCCTGGGGGACACCGATCCGGTGTCCCCCTTCTGCTGAGGACACGTCTCATGTACAAGCTCTTCTTCCACCTCGTCTTCAAGCGCATGGACCCGGAGCAGGCCCACCACCTGGCCTTCCGCTGGATTCGTCTGGCGGCCCGCGTCCCCGTCCTGCGCACCTTCGCCGCGGCCGTCCTCGCGCCGCGCCACAAGGAGCTGCGCACCGAGGCCCTGGGGCTGCGGATGCACGGCCCCTTCGGGCTCGCGGCGGGCTTCGACAAGAACGCCGTCGCCATCGACGGCATGTCGATGCTCGGCTTCGACCACATCGAGATCGGCACCGTCACGGGGGAGGCGCAGCCCGGCAACCCCAAGAAGCGCCTCTTCCGCCTCGTCGCCGACCGCGCGCTGATCAACCGCATGGGCTTCAACAACGAGGGCTCGGCGGCCGTCGCCGCGCGCCTCGCCGCCCGCAGGCCGGTCTTCAGGACGGTCGTCGGCGTCAACATCGGCAAGACCAAGGTGGTCTCCGAGGAGGCGGCGGTCGCCGACTACGTGAAGTCGGCCGAGCGCCTCGCACGCCACGCCGACTACCTCGTCGTCAACGTGTCGTCCCCGAACACCCCCGGCCTGCGCGACCTCCAGGCCACCGAGTCGCTGCGTCCCCTGCTCACCGCCGTGCGCGAGGCCGCCGACCGCAGCGCGGAGGGCCGCCGCGTACCGCTCCTCGTCAAGATCGCGCCCGACCTCGCCGACGAGGACGTCGACGCCGTGGCCGACCTCGCGGTGGAGCTCGGCCTGGACGGCATCATCGCCACGAACACCACCATCGCGCGCGAGGGCCTCGGCCTGAAGTCGGACCCGGCCCTGGTCGAGGAGGCCGGCGGGCTCTCCGGGGCGCCGGTCAAGGAGCGCTCCCTGGAGGTCCTCAGGCGCCTCTACGCGCGCGTGGGCGACCGCGTCACCCTCGTGGGCGTCGGCGGCGTCGAGAACGCCGAGGACGCCTGGCGGCGCATCCTCGCGGGCGCCACCCTCGTGCAGGGGTACAGCGCCTTCATCTACGAGGGCCCCTTCTGGGCCCGCGCCATCCACAAGGGCCTCGCCGCGCGGCTGCGCCGGAGCCCGTACGCCACCCTCGCCGACGCGGTCGGCGCCGACGTGAGGAAGTCCGCATGAGCGGCCAGGAGACCTTCGGCACACGCCTTCGCCGCGCCATGGACGAGCGCGGCCCGCTCTGCGTCGGCATCGACCCGCACGCCACGCTGCTCTCCGCCTGGGGTCTGGGCGACGACATCGCGGGCCTCCAGCGGTTCACGGGCACCGTCGTGGAGGCCCTCGCCGGGTCCGTCGCCGTCTTCAAGCCGCAGAGCGCGTTCTTCGAGCGCTTCGGCTCGCGGGGCGTCGCCGTCCTGGAGCAGGCGGTCGCGGAGCTGCGGTCGGCCGGCGCCCTGGTCGTCATGGACGCCAAGCGCGGCGACATCGGCTCGACCATGGCCGCGTACGCCGAGACCTTCCTGCACAGGGACTCGCCGCTGTTCAGCGACGCGCTCACCGTCTCGCCCTACCTCGGCTACGGCTCCCTGAAGCCGGCCGTCGACCTCGCGCGCGAGAACGGCGCCGGGCTCTTCGTGCTCGCCCTGACCTCCAACCCCGAGGGCGCCGAGGTCCAGCACGCGGTCCGCGGGGACGGGCGCACGGTCGCGGCCACCGTCCTCGGCCACCTCGCCGCCGAGAACGCGGGAGAGACGCCCCTGGGGTCCTTCGGCGCGGTCGTCGGCGCGACGCTGGGCGACCTGTCCTCGTACGACCTCGCCATCAACGGCCCGCTGCTCGCCCCCGGCATCGGGGCGCAGGGCGCGACCCCCGCCGATCTGCCGGGCGTCTTCGGCGCGGCCGTGCGCGACGTCGTGCCGAACGTCAGCCGGGGAGTGCTGCGGCACGGACCCGACGTCGCGGGTCTGCGGGAGGCCGCGGAGCGCTTCGCGGACGAGATCAGAACGGCCGTCGAGGGGGCCTGAGGGGAGCGCGGGGCGGCGCCCCCGCTCTTACTGACGACATGTCAGCGAAAATCGGGGGTGAAATGCCTGGTTTGTACGGCTCGACAGAGGCTGACCAGGACTTTTCGTCTGTTCTCGCTGACTCTGGCGGCCATGGCCGCTAGTCTCCGACGAGAGGTGTGGGGCGACTAGGTTCCTCACCGGTCCGTATCCGACAGTTCGACATCCGAGGTGACGTAGGCGTGGCTCTTCCGCCCCTTACCCCTGAACAGCGCGCAGCCGCGCTCGAAAAGGCCGCCGCGGCTCGCCGGGAGCGGGCCGAGGTCAAGAATCGACTCAAGCACTCCGGTGCCTCTCTCCACGAGGTCATCAAGCAGGGCCAGGAGAACGATGTCATCGGCAAGATGAAGGTCTCCGCCCTCCTGGAGTCCCTGCCGGGCGTGGGCAAGGTCCGCGCCAAGCAGATCATGGAGCGTCTTGGCATCTCCGAGAGCCGCCGCGTGCGCGGTCTCGGCTCCAACCAGATCGCGTCGCTCGAGCGCGAGTTCGGTGGTGGCGCTGCCTGACGTTCTCAGGCACTCCTGAGAACCTGGATAATCGCTGCATGGCTGCAACATCCCGGGGGACGACCCCCGTACCCCCGGACGTACGTCCGCGGCTGACCGTGCTCTCCGGCCCCTCCGGGGTCGGCAAGAGCACGGTCGTCGCTCATATGCGCAAGGAGCACCCCGAGGTCTGGCTCTCGGTCTCCGCCACCACGCGGAAGCCGCGCCCCGGTGAGAAGCACGGTGTCCAGTACTTCTTCGTCTCCGACGACGAGATGGACAAGCTGATCGCCAACGGCGAGCTCCTGGAGTGGGCCGAGTTCGCGGGCAACCGCTACGGCACCCCGCGCGACGCGGTGCTCGCCCGTCTGGAGGCGGGCGAGCCCGTCCTCCTGGAGATCGACCTGCAGGGCGCGCGCCTGGTGCGCGAGTCCATGCCCGAGGCGCAGCTCGTCTTCCTCGCCCCGCCGAGCTGGGAGGAGCTGGTCCGCAGGCTCACCGGCCGGGGGACCGAGGCGCCCGAGGTCATCGAGCGCAGGCTGGCCGCCGCCAGGATCGAGCTGGCCGCCGAGGCCGAGTTCGACACCACCCTGGTCAACACCTCCGTCGAGGACGTGGCGCGTGAGCTGCTAGCCTTGATGAAAGTCCTTTAGATCTCCACCCCTGTCCCGGTCTCCGGCCGCGGGCACCACTTGAACCCATCGGAAGGCAGAGAGTGTCCTCTTCCATCACCGCGCCCGAGGGCATCATCAACCCGCCGATTGATGAGCTGCTCGAAGCCACCGACTCGAAGTACAGCCTCGTGATCTACGCCGCCAAGCGCGCGCGCCAGATCAACGCGTACTACTCGCAGCTCGGTGAAGGCCTCCTGGAGTACGTCGGCCCGCTGGTGGACACGCACGTCCACGAGAAGCCGCTCTCGATCGCGCTCCGCGAGATCAACGCGGGTCTGCTGACGTCCGAGGCCATCGAGGGCCCGGCGCAGTAAGCGGTTCGTCACTTCACCACAGGCCCGGCAGTACGACTGCCGGGCCTGTGGTGTGTCATGGAGCAGTAGACATCCGAGCGCTGGGGAGACGAAGGCAGTGGCCGAGAAGCCGAAGGTGGTCCTGGGGGTCAGCGGTGGCATCGCCGCCTACAAGGCGTGCGAGCTGCTGCGGCGGCTGACCGAGTCCGGACACGACGTGCGCGTGGTGCCGACCGCGTCGGCGCTGCACTTCGTCGGCGCCGCGACCTGGTCGGCGCTCTCCGGGAACCCGGTGTCGACCGAGGTCTGGTCCGACGTCCACGAGGTCCCGCACGTCCGCATCGGCCAGGGCGCCGACCTCGTGATCGTCGCGCCCGCCACCGCCGACATGCTGGCCAAGGCGGCCCACGGCCTCGCCGACGACCTGCTCACCAACACGCTCCTCACGGCGCGCTGCCCCGTGGTCTTCGCCCCCGCCATGCACACCGAGATGTGGGAGCACCCGGCCACCCAGGAGAACGTGGCCACGCTGCGCCGCCGCGGCGCCCTCGTCGTCGAGCCCGCCGTCGGCAGGCTCACGGGCGTCGACACCGGCAAGGGCCGCCTCCCCGACCCCGTGGAGCTCTTCGAGGTCGTACGCCGCGTCCTCGCCCGCGGGGACCTCGGCCAGGACCTGGCGGGGCGCCATGTCGTCGTCAGCGCGGGCGGCACCCGTGAGCCGCTCGACCCGGTCCGCTTCCTGGGCAACCGCTCGTCGGGCAAGCAGGGCTACGCGCTCGCCCGCAGCGCCGCCGCCCGCGGCGCCCGCGTCACGCTCGTGGCGGCCAACGCGGCGCTGCCCGACCCCGCGGGAGTGGACGTCGTGCGGGTCGGCACGGCCGTGCAGCTCCGCGAGGCGGTCCTGAAGGCCGCGGCCGACGCCGACGCCGTGGTGATGGCCGCCGCCGTGGCCGATTTCCGTCCCGGGACGTACGCGGCGGGAAAGATCAAGAAGAAGGACGGCGAGGAGCCCGCGCCCATCGCCCTGGTCCGCAACCCCGACATCCTCGCGGAGATCGCGGGGGAGCGCCCGCGCCCCGGCCAGGTGATCGTGGGCTTCGCGGCCGAGACGGACGACGTCCTCGCCAACGGCCGGGCCAAGCTCGCACGCAAGGGCTGCGACCTGCTGGTCGTCAACGAGGTGGGCGAGCGCAAGACCTTCGGCTCCGAGGAGAACGAGGCCGTGGTGCTCGGCGCCGACGGCAGCGAGACGCCGGTGCCGTACGGTCCCAAGGAGGCGCTCGCCGACACGGTGTGGAATCTGGTGGCGCCGCGACTCGCGTGAGGCGGGGCGGGACGGCCGGACGCCGGCCGGTCCTCTTCCGGCGGAACGTGGTGGAACTCGGCCACGTTCCGACGCGTTACTTGACGGAGCGTTCGAATTGAGGGCTCAATGTCACTTTCGTCCCACTGAGGGCCGCGAAACCGGGGTGAATCGGGCGCGTGGCCCTCTGGTGGAGACTGATCCTCTTGACGCACAATGCAGTGCCGCAGGTCACAGGGCTCCCAAGTGGCGAGACATGTGGTCCGGCGGACGAGAGTGACCGATAAACTGGTCTCGGACGAGCCGGGCGCAGCTCCCGGCAGTCCACCAATGATCAGCCAGCAGCCGCTGCAACCACAGGGAGCGATGTGTCCCGGCGCCTCTTCACCTCGGAGTCTGTGACCGAGGGTCACCCCGACAAGATCGCTGACCAGATCAGCGACACCATTCTCGACGCGCTTCTGCGGGAGGACCCGACGTCCCGGGTCGCCGTGGAGACGCTGATCACCACCGGCCTCGTCCACGTGGCCGGCGAGGTCACGACGAAGGCGTACGCGCCGATCGCGCAGCTCGTGCGCGAGAAGATCCTCGAGATCGGATACGACTCCTCGAAGAAGGGCTTCGACGGCGCCTCCTGCGGCGTCTCGGTGTCCATCGGCTCGCAGTCCCCCGACATCGCGCAGGGCGTCGACACGGCGTACGAGAAGCGTGTCGAGGGCGATGAGGACGAGCTGGACAAGCAGGGCGCGGGCGACCAGGGCCTGATGTTCGGGTACGCCTGCGACGAGACCCCGGAGCTCATGCCGCTCCCGATCCACCTCGCGCACCGCCTCTCGCGGCGCCTGTCCGAGGTGCGCAAGAACGGCACGATCCCCTACCTGCGCCCCGACGGCAAGACCCAGGTCACCATCGAGTACGACGGCGACAAGGCCGTCCGCCTCGACACCGTCGTGGTCTCCTCGCAGCACGCGTCGGACATCGACCTGGACTCGCTCCTGGCCCCCGACATCCGCGAGTTCGTCGTCGAGGCCGAGCTGAAGGCCCTCCTGGACGACGGCATCAAGCTGGACACCGAGGGCTACCGCCTCCTGGTCAACCCGACGGGGCGCTTCGAGATCGGCGGCCCGATGGGCGACGCCGGCCTCACCGGCCGCAAGATCATCATCGACACGTACGGCGGCATGGCCCGCCACGGCGGCGGCGCCTTCTCCGGCAAGGACCCGTCCAAGGTGGACCGCTCCGCGGCGTACGCGATGCGCTGGGTCGCCAAGAACGTCGTCGCGGCCGGCCTCGCGGCCCGCTGCGAGGTCCAGGTGGCCTACGCGATCGGCAAGGCCGAGCCGGTCGGCCTCTTCGTCGAGACCTTCGGCACGGCCACGGTCGACACGGAGAAGATCGAGACGGCGATCAGCGAGGTCTTCGACCTCCGCCCCGCCGCGATCATCCGCGACCTCGACCTGCTCCGCCCGATCTACTCCCAGACCGCCGCGTACGGCCACTTCGGCCGGGCGCTGCCCGACTTCACCTGGGAGCGCACGGACCGCGTGGACGCGCTGCGCAAGGCGGCGGGGCTGTAGTACCCGCCTCCGCCGTCCGCCGGGGCCCGGCTCCTCCCTCGGGAGGGGCCGGGCCTTCGCGCGCTGTCGGCGGTGTCAGTCCCTTCTGGTAGGAATGCTGCTGTGAGCAGGGAGAACGGGGCCGGTGCGGGCGAGGGCGGGGGCGGGGGCGGGGTCCCCGAGCCCGAGCAGCTTGCCCTGATCCGGGAGAGCGTGCGCGAGGCCAAGGTGCCCCGGGCCAAGCCGCGGACCTGGCGGGGGGCCGCGCTGGCCAAGGAGCTGCCCGTGGCGCGGGTCCTCGTCGACAAGGGCGTGCTGCACCTCGACCGGTACTTCGACTACGCGGTGCCGGAGGAGCTGGACGAGGCGGCCCAGCCCGGGGTCCGGGTCAGGGTCCGCTTCGGCGCCGGTTCGCGGAACGTGCGGGAGGGCCGGCGTGAGGGCGGCGGACTGATCGACGGGTTCATCGTCGAGCGCCGCGCCGAGACCGAGTACACGGGGCCGCTGGCCGCGCTGGCCCAGGTCGTGTCGCCGGAGCCCGTGCTCGGCGAGGAGCTGCTCGGCCTCGCGCGGGCCGTCGCCGACCGGTACGCGGGGAGCCTCGCCGACGTGCTGCAGCTCGCCGTCCCGCCGCGGCACGCGCGGGCCGAGTCGCGGGCCGCCGTCCCGCCCCCGCCTCCGCCCGCCCCGCCCGACGCCGGGAGCTGGCGGCGGTATGGGCACGGGGAGGAGTTCCTTTCCGCGCTCGCCTCCGGGGCCTCCCCGCGTGCGGTGTGGACCGCGCTGCCGGGGCCCCGGTGGGCGGAGGAGATCGCCCGTGCCGTGCAGGCCACGCTGGCCTCGGGCCGGGGCGCCCTCGTCGTGGTGCCGACCGGGCGGCCCGCCGCGCGCGTGGACGCCGCGCTGACCGACCTGCTCGGCGAGGGGCAGCACGCGCTGCTCACCGCCGACGCCGGGCAGGAGCGGCGCTACCGCGAATGGCTCTCCGTGCGGCGCGGGGAGGTGCGGGCCGTCGTCGGGACGCGGGCCGCGATGTTCGCGCCCGTCCGGGATCTGGGGCTCGTCGTCGTCTGGGACGACGGGGACGCCAACCACAGCGACGACCGCGCTCCCTTCCCGCATGTGCGGGAGGTCCTCGAACTGCGGGCGACGCGCGACAGGTGCGGCTTCCTGCTCGGTGGCCTGAGCTGCACGGTCGAGGCCGCCCAGCTCGTCGAGAGCGGCTGGGCCGCGCCGCTCGTCGCCGACCGCGAGCAGGTGCGCGGGGCCGCGCCGCTGGTGCGGACCGTGGGCGACGGCGACCTCGCGCGGGACGAGGCGGCGCGGGCCGCCCGGCTGCCGACGCTCGCCTGGCGGGCCGTCAGGGAGGGGCTGCGGCACGGGCCCGTCCTGGTGCAGGTGCCGCGGCGCGGCTATGTGCCGCGCCTTGCCTGCGAGCGCTGCCGGGAGCCCGCCCGCTGCCGCAGGTGCGCGGGGCCGCTGGAGGCGCAGGACAGCGGGGCCGCGCTGCGGTGCGGCTGGTGCGGGGTGGAGGAAGGCGCCTGGCACTGCGGGGAGTGCGGCGGGTTCCGGCTGCGGGCGCAGGTCGTCGGGGCCCGGCGGACCGCGGAGGAGCTGGGGCGGGCCTTTCCCGCCGTGCCGGTGCGGACCTCGGGGCGCGAGCAGGTGCTCGACACCGTTCCGGGCGCGCCGGCCCTGGTGGTGAGCACGCCGGGGGCCGAGCCCGTCGCGGACGGCGGCTATGCGGCCGCCCTGCTGCTCGACGGCTGGGCCATGCTGGGGCGGCCCGATCTGCGGGCCGGTGAGGACGCGCTGCGGCGGTGGATCGCCGCCGCCTCGCTCGTGCGCCCGCAGAACGCGGGCGGCACGGTCGTCGTCGTGGCCGAGCCGACGCTGCGGCCCGTCCAGGCCCTCGTGCGGTGGGACCCCGTGGGGCACGCGGTGCGGGAGCTGGGGGAGCGGGCCGAGCTGGGGTTCCCGCCGGTCTCCCGGATGGCCGCGGTCTCCGGCAGGCCCACGGCCCTCGCCGAGTTCCTCGCGGCGGCCGAACTGCCGCCGGACGCCGCGGTGCTGGGCCCCGTCCCGGTGCGGGAAGCGGGGCCGGGCCCCTCGCGGCGGCTCGGCGCGGCGCCGCCCGGCGAGCGGTGGGAGCGGGTGCTGATCCGGGTCCCGCCGGGCAGCGGTGCGGCGCTCGCCGCCGCCCTGAAGGTGGCGCAGGCGGCCCGGATGGCCCGTGGCGCCAAGGGCTCGCGCGAGAGCCCGGCCGAAGCGGTCCGCATCCGGGTGGACCCGCTGGACATCGGCTGAGCGGGCGGGCGGTGGAGGCAGCGGGCGGCTGAGGGCGGGCGGTGGAGGCAGCCGGCGGCTGAGAGGGCGGCGGCCGAGAAAGCGGTCCTGCGACAGAGGGCTCCGCGACAGAGGCCCCCGCGGAAACACCCCCGCCCCCAGGCCGTGCGGCGAGGGGGCGGGACATGGGTTGTCGCTCGGGCGGGTCAGCCGTTGCGGGGGCCGGGGAAGGCGGGGGGCCTCGGCTCCTCGCGGAGGGTGGGGCTGCCCGCGGTCGGCTGGGTCGGCATCGTGCGCGCCGCCGGGACGGACGGCAGGGGAGCACCGACCTGCACCGGACGGGTGACCGTGGCCGTGGTCGTCGCCGCGGCCGGAGCCGGTGACTCCGCCGCCCGTTCCGCCTCGGCGGCGGCCTGCGTGGTGGCCCGCCGCGCGCCGTAGCGGCGGTGGACCGCCTGCTTGGTGACCCCGAGGGCGGAGCCCACCGCGTCCCACGAGAATCCGAGCGAGCGGTCGAAGTCCACCGCCGCCGTGACCAGGGTCTCGACGCTGTCCCGCAGTTCCTGGGCCAGGCGTACGGTCGGGGCGGGGGCCCGGCCGTAGACGACGAAGCCCGCGGAGGGGCTGGAGCGGCGGGGGCGGTAGACGTTTCCGAGCTGGGCGGTGAGCGTGCGCAGTGCGTCCACCTGCCGGCGGACCCGCTCGATGTCCCGTACCAGAAGGTGCAGGCTGGCCCGAGCCTGGGCGTCGTGGGTTGCGTGGTCGGCCATGAACAAGCCTCTCGAACCGGCGTTGAAAAGGATCGGGCCGTTTGTGCGGCCCCTTGTGGTCAACTCTTTCTTGACCAACGCGCCAGCCCCTGAGGGGTCACGGTGCGGGGGGCGTATGTGCATACGCACAGGGCGCGCGGCGCTCCGTACGCCCCCGGCGACGTCCGCGGAACCGCCCCGGAAGCCGCCCCGGCCGTGCCCCTGAGCGGCCCATAGACTGGTGCGCCGCCCTCGCCCCCTCAAGAGATCCGAGGTATCCCCCCGTGAAGCTCGTCTTCGCAGGCACCCCTGAGGTCGCCGTCCCCGCGCTGGACGCCCTGATCGCCTCCGACCGGCACGAGGTGGCCGCCGTCGTGACCCGCCCCGACGCCCCCGCGGGCCGGGGCCGCAGGCTCGTCGCCAGCCCGGTCGCGCAGCGGGCCGAGGAGGCGGGCATCGAGGTGCTGAAGCCGGCGAGGCCGCGGGACGAGGACTTCCTGGCGCGCCTGCGCGAGATCGGGCCCGACTGCTGCCCCGTCGTCGCCTACGGCGCGCTGCTGCCGCGGGTCGCGCTCGACGTGCCCGCCCACGGCTGGGTGAACCTGCACTTCTCGCTGCTGCCCGCCTGGCGCGGCGCCGCCCCCGTGCAGCACGCGGTGATGGCGGGCGACGAGATCACCGGGGCCTCCACCTTCCTGATCGAGCAGGGGCTCGACTCCGGCCCCGTCTACGGCACGGTGACCGAGGAGGTGCGCCCGACCGACACCAGCGGGGACCTGCTGACGCGGCTGGCCCTCGCGGGCTCCGGGCTGCTCGTCGCCACCATGGACGGCATCGAGGACGGCAGCCTGAAGGCGGTACCGCAGCCCGCCGACGGTGTCACCCTCGCCCCGAAGCTGACCGTTGAGGACGCCGAGATCGACTGGGCCGCGCCCGCCCTGCGGGTCGACCGCGTGGTGCGCGGCTGCACCCCCGCGCCGGGCGCCTGGACCCTGTTCCGCGGCGAGCGGCTGAAGGTCGTCCAGGCCGCCCTCGTCCCCGACCGCGCCGACCTCGCGCCGGGCGAGCTGTCCCCGGCCAAGAACAACGTGTACGTGGGCTCCGGCTCGCACGCCGTCGAGCTGCTCTGGGTGCAGCCGCAGGGCAAGAAGCCGATGCGCGGCGCCGACTGGGCCCGCGGCGTGCGCATCGCCCCCGGCGAGCGCGTGGGCGCGGGCGACGTAGGCTAGACGGGTTCGACCCACGGCACCGGACGGGTCCGGCCCACACCAGCAGCGGAGCACCTTTGAACGACCAGCCGAACCGGCGTCCCCGCAAGACGACAGGCAAGCCCGCGGGCGGGCCGGGGAAGTCGGGCAAGCCCTACCGCCGCCCCCAGAAGGACCCCGTCCGCTTCCTCGCCTTCGAGGCGCTGCGGGCCGTGGACGAGCGCGACGCGTACGCCAACCTCGTCCTGCCGCCGCTGCTGCGCAAGGCGAGGGAGAAGGAGGGCCCCGACAAGTTCGACGCGCGGGACGCCGCCCTCGCCACCGAGCTGGTCTACGGGACGCTGCGCCGCCAGGGGACGTACGACGCGATCGTGGCGGCCTGCGTGGACCGGCCGCTGCGCGAGGTCGACCCGCCGGTCCTCGACGTGCTCAACCTCGGGGTGCACCAGCTCCTCGGCACGCGCATCCCGACGCACGCGGCCGTCTCCGCCTCGGTGGAGCTGGCACGCGTGGTGCTCGGCGACGGCCGCGCCAAGTTCGTCAACGCCGTGCTGCGCAAGGTCGCGCGGGACGACCTCGACGGCTGGGTGGAGAAGGTCGCGCCGCCCTACGACGAGGACCCGGAGGACCACCTCGCCGTCGTGCACTCGCACCCCCGCTGGGTCGTCTCGGCCCTGTGGGACTCGCTCGGCGGCGGCCGGGCCGGCATCGAGGACCTGCTCGAAGCCGACAACGAACGCCCCGAGGTCACGCTCGTCGCCCGGCCCGGCCGCTCCACCGCCGACGAACTGCTCGACTCGGTGGGCGAGGAGTCGGCGCTGCCCGGCCGCTGGTCCCCGTACGCCGTGCGGCTCAGCGAGGGCGGGGAGCCCGGTCTCGTCGAGGCGGTGCGCGAGGGCCGCGCGGGCGTGCAGGACGAGGGCAGCCAGCTCGTCGCGCTCGCCCTGGCCGACGCCCCGCTCGAAGGCCCCGACAAGGCGTGGCTGGACGGCTGCGCGGGCCCCGGCGGCAAGGCGGCCCTGCTCGCCGGGCTCGCCGCCCGGCGCGGCGCGACCCTGCTCGCCTCGGAGAAGCAGCCGCACCGGGCCGGGCTCGTCGCCCAGGCGCTCGCGGGCAACCCCGGCCCCTACCAGGTCGTCGCCGCCGACGGCACCCGCCCGCCGTGGCGGCCCGGCACCTTCGACCGCGTCCTGATGGACGTGCCGTGCACCGGCCTCGGCGCGCTGCGCCGGCGTCCCGAGGCCCGCTGGCGCCGTCGTCCGCAGGACCTGGACGGCTTCGCCCCGCTCCAGCGCTCCCTGCTCCGCACGGCACTGGAGTCCGTGCGGATCGGCGGGGTCGTCGGCTACGCCACCTGCTCACCGCACCTGGCGGAGACCCGCGCGGTCGTCGACGACGTCCTCAAGCACGTGGCGGGCGCCGAACTCATCGACGCGCGCCCCCTCATGGCGGGCGTCCCCGGCCTCGGCGACGGCCCCGACGTCCAGCTGTGGCCGCATCTGCACGGCACGGACGCCATGTACCTAGCGCTGATCCGGCGGACCGCCTGAGGCTGCCGCACCCGGCTCCGGCGCTCCGCCTGAGCCCGCCCCGTCCGGCTCCGGTCGCCGGGCGAGGGCGTGCGGCCACCACACCTTCGGGCCGACGTCCAGGAACAGGGCCGTGACCAGGACCGACCGTACGACGAAGGTGTCGATGAGCACGCCGAGGGCCACCGCGAAGCCGATCTCGGCGAACGCCACCAGCGGCAGCGTGCCGAGCGCGGCGAACGTGCCCGCGAGGACCAGGCCCGCCGAGGTGATCACCGCGCCGGTGGCCGCGAGCCCCGTCAGGACGCCCGCACGGGAGCCCTGGCGGGCGGCCTCCTCGCGGATGCGGGTCGCCAGGAAGATGTTGTAGTCGATGCCGAGCGCCACCAGGAACACGAAGACGAAGAGCGGGAAGTCGGTCGGCTCGCCCGGGTAGTCGAAGAGGTGGCGGAAGGCGAGCGCGCTCACGCCGAGGGCCGCGGTGAAGGACAGGACCACCGTGCCGATGAGCAGCAGCGGGGCGACGACCGCCCGCAGCAGCCCCCCGAGGATCAGCAGCACCACGGCCAGGACCAGCGGGATGACCAGCTTGTTGTCGTGCGCGGTGGCGTCGTCCATGTCGACCAGGGCCGCCGTGCCCCCGCCCACCCGGGCGTCGGCGCCGGGCACGGCGTGGACGGCGTCGCGCACCCGTTCCACGGTCCGCTTGGCCGCCCGGCTGTCGGGCGGGTCGACGGGTGTCGCCTCCAGCAGGACCTCGCCGTCGTGCACGGCCTTCGCCCCGGGCGGCCGGCCGACGCTCCCGGGCGCCACGCCCCGCGTCCGCCGGACGGCGTCGGCGACCTCGCGGGCCCGCGCCCGGTCCGCCACGACGACCAGCGGATCGCCCGAGCCCGCGGGGAAGTACTCGGCGAGCACCTCCTGGCCGGTGACGGAGTCCGGCTTGTCGGTGAACGAGTCCGCGTTGCCGAGCCCCTCGGCCCGCAGCTGGAGCAGGCCGAGGGAGAGCAGCGCGAGGGCCGCCGCCGTGGCGCCCCAGACCACCCGCGGGCGGCGGGCGATGCGCCGGCCCGCGCGGGCCCACAGGCCGCGCTCGGTCGGCTCGGGGGAGCCCCTGTGCGGGATCAGCGGCCAGAAGAGCCAGCGCCCGAAGATCACCAGGAGTGCGGGGAAGAGGGAGAGCATCGCGAGGAGGCCGACGGCGACACCGATGGCGGCGACCGGGCCGAGGCCCCGCGTGGAGTTCATCTCGGCGGCGAGCAGGACCAGCATGCTCAGGACGACCGTCGCGCCCGAGGCGAGGACTGCCGGCCCCGCCCGGTGCAGGGCGAGCGCCATCGCCTCGTGGCGGTCCTCGTGGCGGCGCAGCTCTTCGCGATAGCGAGCGACGAGGAGCAGGGCGTAGTCGGTGCCCGCGCCGAAGACGAGGACGGTCAGGATGCCCGCGCTCTGCCCGTTGACGGTCAGGTCCGCGTGCTCGGCGAGCAGGTAGATGAACGCCTGCGCGGCGAAGAGCGCCGTGACGGCCGCGACCAGCGGGGCGAGCAGCAGGGTGGGGCTGCGGTAGGTGAGCAGCAGGATCACCACGACGATGCCGGCGGCCGCGAGCAGCAGCGTCGAGTCGATGCCCTCGAACGCCTCCGCGGAGTCGGCGCCCATGCCCCCCGGCCCCGTCACATGCACCCGGAGACCGGCCTCGCCGTCGCCCACGCGCTCGCGGACGGAGTCGACGGCGGGCGCGATCCGCTCCCAGCTCTCGGCGTCCATCGTGATCGGGACGGAGACCCGGGCGGCCCGCGGGTCCCGCTCGTCGTCGTACACGGGCCCGCGGACCTCGGCGCCGCGGACGCCGTGGGCGCGCAGCTCCCGGGTCTGGCGCACGTCCTCGCGTATCCGGGCGCGGTCGGCCGCCGTGAGGCCGCCCTCACGGGCGTACACGACGATCGCGGGGATGACCTCGGGCCTGAAGTCCGCGGACACCTCAAGGACTTGGGTGGACTCGGCGGAGCCGGGCAGCCAGGAGTCCGCGTCGTTCTCCTGGGCGTCGGTCAGCTTCTGGGCGAGCGGCGCCGCGACGACGACGGCGAGCAGCCAGAAGAGCACCACCAGCCACTTCGTGCGCCGCCCGCACACCAGCCACGCGGCTCCACGCCGCTCGTGCCGCCCCCGTACGTCCGCCATGGCTTTCCCCCCGCCGGGCCGTGGCCGCGGTGCCGATGGACCGCTCAGCATGGCACGGGGCGGGCCCCCGGGGGAGGCGCTGTGCCGGGGGCGTGGACCGCGGTCCGCGAGCGGCGCCGGACATGGCAGGCTTGGGGCATGGCCCCGCAGATCAACCCCAGCATCCTGTCCGCGGACTTCGCGCGCCTCGCCGAGGAGGCACAGGCCGTCGAAGGCGCCGACTGGCTCCACGTCGACGTCATGGACAACCACTTCGTCCCGAACCTCACCCTCGGGGTGCCGGTCGTAGAGTCGCTCGCCCGCGCGACGGACACGCCTCTGGACTGCCACCTGATGATCGAGGACCCCGATCGCTGGGCGCCGCGGTACGTCGAAGCGGGGGCCGGATCGGTCACCTTCCACGCGGAGGCCGCCGCCGCTCCGGTGCGGCTCGCCCGCGAGATCCGCGCCAAGGGCGCCCGCGCCTCCATGGCGCTGAAGCCCGCGACGCCCATCGAGCCGTACGAGGACCTGCTCGCCGAGCTCGACATGCTGCTGATCATGACGGTCGAGCCGGGCTTCGGCGGCCAGGCGTTCCTCGACATCATGCTGCCCAAGATCCGCCGCACCCGTGAGCTGATCAGCAAGCACGGTCTGGAGCTCTGGCTCCAGGTCGACGGCGGCGTCTCGGCCTCGACGATCGAGCGCTGCGCCGAGGCGGGCGCCGACGTCTTCGTCGCGGGCTCGGCGGTCTACGGGGCCGACGATCCCGCCGAGGCGGTACGTTCACTGCGTGCCCAAGCGGCGGCAAAGACGGCGTCAAGCGCCTGGGCATGCGGCCACTGAGCCACGGGAACGTGAACGCAGTCCCTCAGGGCTGATCAACTGGGCCGGATCTGCAAGGATGAACGGCGTACGCACTTTGTGAACAGCAGTGAGGAGAGCGCCGTGTCGGCCATGTCGGCGGGTCGGTCAGCCATGCGGATGGGACCCGCGGAGCTGGTGCAGGCGGCGGCCATGGCCCGCCGCTTCTACCTTGAGGGCAAGTCCAAGATCCAGATCGCCGAGGAGTTCGGCGTCAGCCGCTTCAAGGTGGCCCGGGTCCTTGAGACCGCCCTGGAGCGGGATCTCGTGCGCATCGAGATCAGGGTCCCCGCGGAACTGGACGCCGAGCGCTCCGACGCGCTCCGGGCGCGCTACGGCCTGCGGCACGCGGTCGTCGTGGAGTCGCCCGCGCCCGCCGACGAGATCGACGAGTCCCCGGACCCGGAGAACCTCGGCGAGGTCGCGGCGGACCTCCTCGGCGAACTCGTCACCGAGGGCGACGTGCTCGGCCTCGCCTGGGGGCGCTCGACCATCCACATGGCCGCCGCGCTCGACCAGCTGCCGCCGTGCACGGTCGTGCAGCTCACCGGCGTCTACGACGCGGGCACCGCCGAGCGCGGCTCCGTCGAGGCGGTCCGCCGCGCGGCCCAGGTATCCGGCGGCGAGGCCCACCCCATCTACGCGCCGATGCTGCTGCCGGACCCGGCCACCGCGGCGGCGCTGCGCAACCAGACCGGCATCGCGCGGGCCTTCGAGTACTTCGACAAGGTCACGGTCGCCGCGGTCTCCATCGGCTCCTGGGAGCCGGGGATCTCCACCGTCCACGACATGCTCAGCGACGAGGAGCGCGCGCACTACGCCTCGCTGGGCGTGGCCGCCGAGATGTCCGCGCACCTCTTCGACGCCGAGGGGCGCCGGGTCGGGCGGGACCTCGGGGAGCGGTGCATCACCGTCGAGGCCGACCGGCTCCGGCGGATTCCCGAGGTCGTCGCCATCGCCGGGGGCCGGCGGAAGGCCGCGGCCATCGACGCGGTGCTGCGGTCGGGGCTCGTCACCAGCCTGGTCACGGACACCGCTGCCGCCGACCAGCTCCTCGTGGCGGGGCCCGCGCCCCGGCCCGCCCTCGACCGGGCGGACCCGGACGGCGTCTGAGACCGGCCGCGGCCCGTGTGGCGGCATCGGGGCCCCTGGTGACCGGTGACGACGCCGTGGTGCTCTCCCTCGCCGGGGTGCGGGACAAGGCCGCGTTCATGGAGCGGTGCGCGCGGACCTTCCGGCTGCCCGGCTGGTTCGGGCGGAACTGGGACGCCCTCGCCGACTGCCTGACCGACCTCTCCTGGGCCCCGGACATCCGCGCAGGGCTCGTCGTGGTGTCCGGCTGGCAGGAGTACGCGCGGGCCGCGCCGGGGGAGTGGGAGGCCGCGCGTCAGGTGCTCTCCGACGCCGCCGCGCACTGGCGGGGCACGGCGGACGGCGGTTTCCGCCTCGTGTTCGCCGACACCACCGGTGACGACACGTGACGAGAGCTGCACGCACCGTTCCGCGCGACCGGCCCGCTTGGACGATCAGACCAGGGGCTCCGCCGCCCGCCTGGGTGATCGTCCCAGGACACGCGGGCCCCCCGGCATGGGACACTGAAGTACGTGCTTTTCCCCCGGGCTAACTGTCCGGGGGCCACCTCTGATCGACTGGGATGAGCAGCACGTGCGCTTCCTCAACGACATACAGCCTGCGTACGACCTGACGTACGACGACGTCTTCATGGTCCCGAGGCGCTCCGCCGTCGGTTCCCGCCAGGGCGTGGACCTCTCGTCGCCCGACGGCACCGGCACCACGATCCCGCTGGTCGTCGCCAACATGACCGCGATCGCCGGCCGCCGCATGGCCGAGACCGTCGCCCGCCGCGGCGGCCTGGTCGTCATTCCGCAGGACATCCCGATCGAGGTCGTCACCGAGGTCGTCGCCTGGGTCAAGACGCGCCACCACGTCCTGGACACCCCGATCGTCCTCGCCCCGACCCAGACCGTCGCGGACGCCCTCGCGCTGCTGCCCAAGCGCGCGCACGACGCCGGTGTCGTGGTCGACGAGGACTCCCGGCCGGTGGGCGTCGTCACGGACGCCGACCTGAACGGCGTGGACCGCTTCACCCAGCTCTCCGAGGTCATGTCCAGGGACCTGCTGCTCCTCGACGCCGACATAGACCCGCGCGACGCGTTCAACAAGCTGGACGGCGCCAACCGCAGGTACGCCCCCGCGGTGGACAAGGACGGCCGCCTCGCGGGCATCCTCACCCGCACGGGCGCCCTGCGCGCGACCCTGTACACCCCGGCAGTGGACGCCAACGGCGGGCTGCGCGTCGCCGCCGCTGTCGGCATCAACGGCGACGTCGCGGGCAAGGCCAAGCAGCTCCTCGACGCGGGCGTCGACACCCTCGTGGTGGACACCGCCCACGGCCACCAGGAGTCGATGATCTCCGCGGTCAAGGCCGTGCGGGCGCTCGACCCGCAGGTGCCGGTCGTCGCGGGCAACATCGTCGCCGCCGAGGGCGTGCGTGACCTCATCGAGGCCGGCGCCGACATCATCAAGGTGGGTGTCGGTCCCGGCGCCATGTGCACCACGCGCATGATGACCGGCGTCGGCCGCCCGCAGTTCTCCGCCGTCCTCGAATGCGCCGCCGAGGCCAGGAAGTTCGGCAAGCACGTCTGGGCCGACGGCGGTGTCCGCCACCCCCGCGACGTCGCCATGGCGCTGGCCGCCGGCGCCTCGAACGTCATGATCGGCTCCTGGTTCGCCGGGACGTACGAGTCCCCGGGCGACCTCCAGCACGACGCCCAGGGCCGCGCGTACAAGGAGTCGTTCGGCATGGCCTCGGCCCGCGCGGTGAAGAACCGCACGAGCGAGGAGTCGGCGTACGACCGGGCCCGCAAGGCGCTGTTCGAGGAGGGCATCTCGACCTCCCGCATGTTCCTCGACCCGGCCCGCCCCGGCGTCGAGGACCTGATCGACTCGATCATCGCGGGCGTCCGCTCCTCCTGCACCTACGCGGGCGCCGCGTCCCTGGAGGAGTTCGCCGAGCGTGCCACGGTCGGCATCCAGAGCGCCGCGGGCTACGCCGAGGGCAAGCCCCTGCACGCCAGCTGGAGCTGATCGCCGCCGCCGGCCGCTGCCGGTGGAGACCCCGCGCCCCCGATAGGGGCGCGGGGTCTCCACGTTTTCGGGGCATGCGTCGCGGCACCCGCACGCAACGGACGAAACGGACTGCGCAACGAAGAGGCGCATATGACGGAAGTGCGCAATGATCGACTGGCGCTGCGCAAGGTTGCTGCATTACGGTCGGGAAGGCGCTGACCTTAGAGTCAGGCGCTGAACGTGAGTGGCGGGGACTGCCTGCTCGGCGGTTCCCCACCTCTGGTGCGGGTCCCACGGGTCCTCGCCGCCTGACCGGCAGCGATGAAGGAGCCAGCGCGTGCTCGACCAAGGCGCACCCCCGCAGAACCCACCGAGCCCGCGGGCACCCACCGGGCTCGGCGGCCGCTTGATGCGCCGCAAGCCGGTTGAGGCCCTGGTCGAGGAGGGCGGTCAGGGCGAGGGTGGCTCGCTCAGGCGCTCCCTCGGCATGTGGCAGCTGACCATGATCAGCATCGGTGCCACCCTCGGCACCGGCATCTTCGTCGTCCTCGGCGAGAGCGTCCCCAAGGCCGGGCCCGCCGTGACCCTGTCCTTCGTGATCGCCGGACTCACCGCCCTCTTCTCGGCCCTCTCGTACGCCGAGCTGGCCGGCTCCATACCGGTCGCGGGCTCCTCCTACTCGTATGCGTACGCAACGATGGGCGAACTGATCGCCTGGGTCTGCGGCTGGTGCCTGGTCCTGGAGTACGGGGTGTCCGTCGCCGCCGTGGCCGTCGGCTGGGGCGAGTACCTCAACGAACTGCTCGACGGCACCATCGGCGTGACGATCCCGGACGCGCTCTCCGCGGCCCCCGGCGAGGTCGACGGCGCCATCATCAACCTGCCGGGCCTGCTCGTGGTGCTCCTCGCCATGGTCTTCCTGCTCGGCGGCGCCAAGGAGTCGGCGCGCGCCAACACGATCATGGTCATCGTGAAGATCGCCGCGCTCGTGCTCTTCTGCGCCATCGGCTTCATGGGCTTCAAGTCCGGCAACTACTCCGACTTCATGCCGCTCGGCATGGCGGGCGTCAGCGCCGCAGGAGCGAGCCTCTTCTTCTCCTACATCGGCTTCGACGCCGCCTCCACCGCCGGTGAGGAGGCCAAGAACCCGCAGCGCGACCTGCCGCGCGCGATCATGCTCTCGCTGATCATCGTCACCGCCCTCTACGTCCTGGTCGCCGCCGTCGCCGTCGGCGCCTGGAACTGGAAGGACTTCGAGGGCTCCGAGGCCACGCTCGCCGCGATCATGAACGACGTCAGCGGCCAGTCCTTCTTCGGCACGCTGCTCGCCGCCGGCGCCGTGATCTCCATCGCCTCCGTCGTCCTCACCGTCCTGTACGGCCAGACCCGGGTGCTCTTCGCGATGTCCCGCGACGGCCTGGTCCCCAAGGCGTTCGGCAAGGTCAGCAAGAAGACCGGCACGCCCCGCGTGAACACGGTCATCGTGTCCCTGTTCTGCGGCGCCCTCGCCTCGGTCATCCCGCTCGGCAAGCTCGTCGACGCCACCAGCATCGGCACGCTCTTCGCGTTCGGCCTGGTCAACATCGCCGTCATCGTGCTGCGCAGGACGCGCCCCGACATGCCCCGCACCTTCCGTGTCCCGCTCGGCTGGCTCTTCCCGGTGCTCGGCTTCGGCTTCTGCGCCTACAACATGTTCAGCCTCGACTCCGTGACCTGGATCGTCTTCGGTGTCTGGATGGCCGTCGGCCTCGTGTTCTACTTCGGGTACGGCATGCGCCGCTCCCGACTGGCCACAGCAGAGAAGTGATCCACCCGCCGTGCGACTGAACGATCTCGACGAACGCATCGTGCACGCCCTCGCCGAGGACGCCCGCCGCTCCTACGCCGACATCGGCCAGCTGGTGGGCCTCTCCGCGCCCGCCGTGAAGCGGCGCGTGGACAGGCTGCGGGCGACGGGCGCCATCACCGGGTTCACCGTACGGGTGGACCCGGCGGCCCTCGGCTGGGAGACCGAGGGGTTCATCGAGATGTACTGCCGCAGGAACACCTCGCCCGAGGCCATCAAGCGCGGCCTGGAGCGCTATCCCGAGGTGGCGTCCGCGTCCACCGTGACCGGTGACGCGGACGCCATCGTGCAGGTCTTCGCCGCCGACATGCGGCACTTCGAGCGGGTCCTCGAACGGATCGCGGGCGAGCCGTTCGTGGAGCGGACGAAGTCCGTGCTCGTGCTCTCGCCCCTGATGCGGAGATATTCGTCCGGGTCGCCCGCCTGACCCGTCAGGCCGTCGGGTACGGGACCTTCCACGGCAGGACGCGGAAGTCGCCCGTGCCCTTCCTGACCTTCTCGAACGGGGCGACGCTGTTGCACTTCGACAGCTTCTTGGTGCCGTCCGGGCCGCCCGTCGCTCCCCAGCTGTAGCCGACGCGGTCGTGCCTGCCCTGGTCGTGGACGCTGAAGCCGACGCGGCCGCCCCTGAGCGAACGCATCCGGGCGTCGGGGCTCGTCTCGGTGATGATGCCGGTCGCCGTGGCCACCTTGCCGCCCGTGACCAGGCAGTCGATGCGGCCCCTCGCCCAGCCGCCGTCGCCGCCCGGCCTGTCCAGGTGGACGAACTCGAAGGTGCCGGTCGCCTTGTCCGGGCGCTTGTTGTCCGCGGCGGCCAGACGCGCGTCGAACGTGAACGTGACGTCCTCGGTGGTCTTGCGGTACATCTTCGCCGAGCCGGTCAGCGCGGCGGCCGCACGCTTCCCCGCGCTCGCGGAGGCCGCCGGACGCGCGTCGTCCGCACCGTCCCCACCGGCCGCGACCGCGACGCCCGCGGTCCCCGCGGTCAGCAGCAGCGCCGTGGCCACGGCGAGGGCGCGGACGGGGCGGCGGACGCGCGTACCGGTACGGGTGCGGTCGGTGGTCGTGCGGTTCATGGGGCCCTCCGTCTGCGAGGCGTTCACCCGGTGTCTCCGGGTGGGACCACGCTCTCTCGGAACGGGTGCGCGCCGCGTCGGGCCACGGGCGGCACCCCGCTTCCGCCGCGCGGCGGGGACCGGCCCGTACGCCGTACGCCCGGAGGCGGACGGCACCGGTACCGGGGGCGCACGCCCCGCCCGGCCGCCACGCAACGAATCGCCGCCTCGGCGCCCTCACGCGCAACGGATCGTGCGACTGCCCGCAACACTCGCGCCTTGTCCGGATATGGCCGCCGACCGTACCGTCTAACGGACCCCACAAGCCCCTTCCGCACGTCACGAGGATTCGCCATGCCTGCGCTCCGCACCGCCCTGCTCCAGAGCTCCGGGCAGCCCGGGTCCGTCGACGCGAACCTCGCGGAACTCGACGGGGCCGCGGAGCGCGCCGCCGCCGCGGGCGCGGGGCTGCTCATGGCGCCGGAGCTGTTCCTCACCGGGTACGCGATCGGCGACGACGTGGCCCGCCTGGCCGAGCCCGCCGACGGCGCGTCCGCCACCGCGATCGCGGGGATCGCGGCACGGCACGGGGTCGGCGTCGTCTACGGCTACCCCGAGCGCGACGGCGGCACCGTCTACAACTCCGCCCGGCTCATCGGCCCCGACGGGACGCCGCTCGCGAACTACCGCAAGACCCACCTCTTCGGCGACTTCGAGCGCGGCGCCTTCACCCCGGGTGACGAGTCCGTCGTCCAGGCCGACCTCGGCGGCGTCCGCGTGGGCCTCATGATCTGCTACGACGTCGAGTTTCCCGAGAACGTCCGGGCGCACGCGCTGGCCGGCACCGACCTCCTGGCCGTCCCGACCGCGCAGATGCACCCCTTCCAGTTCGTCGCCGAGTCCGTCGTACCGGTGCGGGCCTTCGAGAACCAGATGTACGTCGCCTACGTCAACCGGGTCGGCCGGGAGGGCGAGTTCGAGTTCGTCGGGCTCTCCACGCTGGCGGGCCCCGACGGCGTGCCGCGCGCCCGCGCGGGCCGCGCCACCGAGCTGGTCGTCGGCGACGTCGACCCCGCCTTCCTGAGCGCGTCCCGCGCGGCCAACCCGTACCTGAGCGACCGCCGCCCCGGGCTGTACGCCTCGCTCGCCTGACCGCGCCCGCGCCCTCCCCCCCTCACCTCGTTCAGTCCGCGCAAGGAGTCCGTACCCCCATGACGTCCACGGTGCCCACCGCCATCCAGCACACCGACGCCCAGCCGCCGATCACCATGTTCGGCCCGGACTTCCCGTACGCGTACGACGACTTCCTCGCGCACCCGGCGGGGCTCGGCCAGATACCCGCGACCGAGCACGGCACCGAGGTCGCCGTCATCGGCGGCGGGCTCTCCGGCGTCGTCGCCGCGTACGAGCTGATGAAGATGGGCCTCAAGCCCGTCGTCTACGAGGCCGACCAGATCGGCGGCCGGCTGCGCACCGTCGGCTTCGAGGGCTGCGACCCGTCGCTGACCGCCGAGATGGGCGCCATGCGGTTCCCGCCGTCCTCGACCGCGCTCCAGCACTACATCGACCTGGTGGGCCTCACCACCCAGCCGTTCCCCAACCCCCTCGCCGAGTCGACGCCCTCCACGGTCGTCGACCTCAAGGGCGAGTCGCACTACGCGGAGACCGTCGCCGACCTGCCGCAGGTCTACCGCGACGTGGCGAAGGCGTGGAGCGACTGCCTGGAGGAGGGCGCGGACTTCTCCGACATGAACCGCGCGCTGCGCGAGCGCGACGTACCGAAGATCCGCGAGATCTGGTCGAAGCTCGTCGAGAAGCTCGACAACCAGACCTTCTACGGCTTCCTCTGCGACTCCGATGCCTTCAAGTCCTTCCGGCACCGCGAGATCTTCGGCCAGGTCGGCTTCGGCACCGGCGGCTGGGACACCGACTTCCCCAACTCCATCCTGGAGATCCTGCGCGTCGTCTACACCGAGGCCGACGACCACCACCGCGGCATCGTCGGCGGCAGCCAGCAGCTCCCGCTGCGCCTGTGGGAGCGCGAGCCGCAGAAGATCGTGCACTGGCCGGCGGGCACCTCCCTCAGCTCGCTGCACGAGGCGGGCGAGCCGCGGCCGGCCGTGACCCGGCTGCACCGCACCGCGGGCAACCGCGTCACCGTCACGGACGCCTCGGGCGACATCCGCACCTACCAGGCGGCGATCTTCACCGCCCAGTCCTGGCTGCTGCTCTCGAAGATCGAGTGCGACGACTCGCTGTTCCCCATCGACCACTGGACGGCGATGGAGCGGACCCACTACATGGAGAGCTCGAAGCTCTTCGTGCCGGTGGACCGGCCGTTCTGGCTGGACAAGGCCGTCGACGACAAGGGGAACCCGACCGGCCGTGACGTGATGTCGATGACGCTCACCGACCGCATGACGCGCGGCACCTACCTGCTCGACGACGGCCCGGACAAGCCCGCCGTCATCTGCCTCTCCTACACCTGGTGCGACGACAGCCTGAAGTGGCTGCCGCTCACGGCGAACGAGCGCATGGAGGTCATGCTCAAGTCGCTCGGCGAGATCTACCCGAAGGTCGACATCAGGAAGCACATCATCGGCAACCCGGTGACCGTGTCCTGGGAGAACGAGCCCTACTTCATGGGCGCCTTCAAGGCGAACCTGCCGGGCCACTACCGCTACCAGCGGCGCCTGTTCACCCACTTCATGCAGGACAGGCTCCCCGAGGACAAGCGCGGCATCTTCCTCGCGGGCGACGACATCTCCTGGACGGCCGGCTGGGCCGAGGGCGCCGTCCAGACCGCGCTGAACGCGGTCTGGGGCGTGATGCACCAGCTCGGCGGCGCCACGGACCCGACCAACCCGGGCCCGGGCGACCTGTACGACGAGATCGCGCCGGTGGAACTGCCGGAGGACTGATCCCCGCGGGGACCGGTTCAGTCCGGCAGCGGGGTGAGCAGGACGCGGCCCACGAGGCCCACCGCCCCGTCGAGCCGCTCCCCGAACTCCGCTGCGACGCCGGGCAGATGGCGCAGCGCCCACAGGGCGCGCGCCGTCGCCCACGCGCCGTCCCTGGCCCGCTCCAGGCTCCAGGAATTGGCCAGGTGCGTCAGCGGATCGCCGATCTGGAGCAGGTCGGGCCCCGGCATCAGCTCCTCGCGGATGCGCTCCTCAAGGGCGACGAGGATGTCGCCGACGGCGTCGAACTCGTCCTCCAGGTCGGCCGGTTCGCAGCCCAGCGCGTGGCAGGAGTCCACCAGGGCCAGCGCCAGGTCGTGGCCGATGTGCGCGTTGATGCCGGCTAGCGCGAACTGCAGCGGACGCACGCCGGGATGGCGGCGGTACTGCAGGAGCGGGCGCCAGCAGGCGGGCACGCGGAGCCCGTCGGGGCCGGGCTCGACGGCCGTGAGATAGCGCTCGGCGAACCGGACGCCCAGCGTGGCGGCGCTGCGCGCGTCGGGGAAGGTGCCGGTGCCGAGCCGTCTGCCGACCTCCTCGGTGACCGACAGATAGACCCGGTTGAAGACGGCCACGCCGTCCCGCGGCGGCCATCCGTCGCCCAGCGCACGCATCCGTGCCACCACGCCGCCGACCCCGTGCGCCGGGGTCCTGCTCTCCGCGAACCGCTCCAAAGGCGCCATGGCGGCAGGGTCCCAGCTACGGCCGGGGCGGGGTGCGGGCGCACCGTCCGCTTCCCCGAAACGAGGGAACGGCAGGCGCGGGGGCCCCGCCCCTCCGCCGCCGGGCGTATGCCGTGCCCCCGACGGCCAGCGCGACGCCGACGAGCAGGGCGCTGACCCAGAGCGGGGCGCGATGACCGAGCCCCGCGGAGAGGGCGAGGCCGCCGCACCAGGGGCCGAACGCGGCGCCCACGTTGAACGCGGCCGTGGCGAAGCCGCCCGCGAGGGTGGGGGCGCCGCTCGCCGCGTAGAGCACCTGCGAGATCAGCGTGGCGCCGACGCCGAACGACAGGGCGCCGAGCAGCAGGACGAGGACCGCCACCGCCGCCGGGTGCGTGGCGCTCACCGCGAGCAGGGCCAGGGCGCCGAGCAGCGCGCACGAGCCGCCCGCGAGGAGCGGCAGGGGCCGTGCGTCGGCGACGCGCCCCGCCAGGCTCACCCCGGCGAACGAGCCGGTGCCGAAGAGCGCGAGGACCGCGGGGACCCAGCCGGAGCCGAGCCCGGTGACCTCGGTGACCAGCGGTGCCAGGTAGGTGAACGTGCAGAAGGTCGCGCCGTTGACCAGCGCGCCGAGCAGCAGGGTCAGCCGGAGCCGCGGCGAGCGCAGCGCGCGCAGCTCACCGAGGAGGTTCGGCCCCGCGTCTTCCTGTCCGGCGGGGTGCGGGGCCGCGGTGTCGGGGGCGCCCGCGGGCACCGCCCTGGCGATGGCGACCAGCGCGGGCAGGGAGAGCAGCGCCACGGCCCAGAACGCCGACCGCCAGCCCCAGACCTCGCCGAGCAGGGCACCGGCGGGCACGCCGGCGACGCACGCGACGGTCACGCCGCCGAGCAGCGCGGAGGTCGCGCGCCCCTTGGCGTCCGGCCCGGCCAGGCCGGCGGCGGTGACGAGGGCGACCGCGAGGAACCCGGCGTTGGCGAGCGCGCCGACGACGCGGGTCAGGAGCAGCACGGCGAAGCTCGTCGTGAGCGCGCCGGCCACATGCGCGGCGAGGAAGGCGACGAGGAAGGCCAGCAGGGCGCGCCGACGCGGGAAACGACGGCTCAGGACGGCCATCAGCGGCGCCCCGACCACCATGCCCACGGCGAACGCCGAGGTCAGATGGCCTGCGGCCGGAATGGAGACGCCGAGGTCCCCGGCGATGCCGGAGACCAGTCCTGACAGCATGAATTCGGAGGTGCCTTGCGCGAAGACGGCAAGGCCGAGCAGGTAGATGGCAAAGGGCACAGCGGGACTCCGCAACCACGAGGTGCAGCAAGGGGATCAGGGCACGGGGCGGTGATCCGGTGGTGGCGGTGCCAGGGGTCGCGGACGGCCGCTCGGAGGGCGGCGGAGCGTCAGCGCGACAGCACGGGAAGCCACCGGACGACCGGTGGCCGGAGTCTTGACGCCTCGGGGCTCGACATGGTGCGCAACCCTAACCGGGGCCGCGCACCGCGTCCAGCGGGTATCCGCCGCTCAGCGCTTGGCGCCCGCGCCGTCGGCGCCGTCGGAGCCCGCCTTCTCGTCGTACGTGGAGGTGCCCGCGTCCAGCAGCGGCTCCTGCGACTTCAGGTGCGGCGGGGCGAAGGCGCGCAGCACGTGGTAGCCGGTGATGACCACGATGGTGCCGAGGGCGATGCCGCTCAGCTCGAAGTTGTCGGTGAACTTCAGCGAGACGCCGCCGACGCCGATGATGATGCCCGCGGCGGCGGGGACGAGGTTCAGCGGATTGCGCAGGTCGACCTTGGCGTTGATCCAGATCTGCGCGCCGAGCAGGCCGATCATTCCGTACAGGATGACGGTGATGCCGCCGAGCACACCGCCGGGGATGGCGGCGACGACGGCGCCGAACTTGGGGCAGAGCCCGAAGAGCAGCGCGAAGCAGGCGGCGGCCCAGTACGCGGCCGTGGAGTAGACGCGGGTCGCCGCCATCACGCCGATGTTCTCGGAGTACGTCGTGTTGGGCGGGCCGCCGACGGCGGTGGAGAGCACGGAGGCGGCGCCGTCGGCGGAGATCGCGGTGCCCAGCTTGTCGTCGAGGTTGTCGCCGGTCATCTCGCCGACGGCCTTGACGTGCCCCGCGTTCTCCGCGACCAGGGCGATGACGACGGGCAGCGCCACGAGGATCGCGGACCACTCGAAGCTCGGCGCGTGGAAGGAGGGCAGGCCGATCCAGTCGGCCTTGCCGACGGCGGACAGGTCCAGGCGCCAGTGGTCGACGACCTTGCCCGAGGCGTCCGCCGAGTGGATCTTGCCGAAGACCTGGTCGAAGACCCAGGAGATCCCATAGCCGAAGATCAGGCCGAGGAAGATCGCGACGCGCGACCAGAAACCGCGCAGGCACACCACGGCCAATCCGGTGAAGAGCATCACCAGGAGCGCCGTCCACTGGTCCTGCGGCCAGTAGGTCGAGGCGGTGACCGGCGCCAGGTTGAAGCCGATCAGCATGACGACCGCACCGGTCACGATCGGCGGCATCGCCGCGTGGATGATCCGCGCGCCGAACTTCTGCACGGCTACGCCCACCAGGAACAGCGCGGCGCCGACCACGAGGACCGCGCCGGTCACGGTCGCGCTGGAGCCGCCCTGCGCCCGGATCACGGCGGCGACGCCGACGAAGGAGAGCGAGCAGCCCAGGTAGCTGGGGACCCGGCCGCGCGTCGCGAGCAGGAAGATGGCGGTCGCGACGCCCGACATCATGATGGCGAGGTTCGGGTCGAGACCCATCAGGACGGGTGCCACGAACGAGGCGCCGAACATGGCCACCACGTGCTGGGCGCCGAGCCCGAAGGTCCGCGGCCACGAGAGGCGCTCGTCGGGCCGTACGACGGCGCCCGGGGCGGGGGAACGGCCGTCGCCGTGGACTTTCCAGCGCACGCCGAGATCCATGGTGAGTGTCGCTTTCTGTGCGCTGAGCGGGCCGTGTCGCGTGGCCCGAAATGATCGACGCCATGTTAATGCGACGCAAGTGCGACTTCTCCCCGGTCCGCTCCCCGGCCCGCTCCCCGGTCCGTCCCCGGGCGGCCCTCGGGGGAGCGGATCAGGGCTTGTGGCCGGGCACCGTCGCGTCCGCCGCCGAGCCCTGCGCCGCCTTGCGGCCGTCCGTGCGCAGCACGTTCGCGAAGACCACGAGGCCGCAGGCGAGCAGCGTCACCAGGCCGAAGGAGGTCACGAGGCTCGTGGCGTCCGCCAGCGTCCCGATCGCCGACGGCGCGATCAGTCCCGAGGTGTACGTGATCGTGGCGACGCCCGCGATGGCCTGGCTGGGGTTGGGGCCGCTGCGTCCGGCCGCGGCGAAGGCCAGCGGGACCACGACCGCGATGCCGAGGCCGAGCAGCGCGAAACCGGCCATGGCCATCAGCGGGTGCGAGGCGAGGACCACGAGCAGCCCGCCGAGCACCGCGAGGACGCCGCCCGCGCGCACCGTGCGCACCGCGCCGAACCGGTCGACCACGGCGTCGCCCGCGAGCCGCGCGATCGCCATGGTGAGCGTGAAGCCGGTGGTCGACGCGGCGGCGACACCCGCGGACGTGTCGAGGACGTCCCGCAGGTAGACCGCCGACCAGTCCAGGCTCGCGCCCTCGGCGAAGACCGCGCAGAAGCCGACCGCGCCGATGAGCAGCGCGGACTTCGGCGGCAGCGAGAACCGCGGCGGCGCCTCCTCCTCGGGCTCCGCCTGGACGTCGAGCACGCCCTGGCAGGCCGCGAGGCCGAGCGCGGTGAGCGCGGCGGCGGCGAGGGCGTGGTGCAGCCGGGCGTCGGAGCCGAGGTGGGCGGCGACCGTGCCGGCCGCCGAGCCGATCAGGGCGCCGACGCTCCACATGCCGTGCAGGCCCGACATGATCGACTTGCCGATACGGGTCTCGGTCTCGACGCCGAGGGCGTTCATCACCACGTCCGACATGCCGGACGAGGCGCCGTACACGAAGAGCGCCAGGCAGAGCGTGAGCAGGTTGGGGGCGAGCGAGGGCAGGATCAGGGACAGCGTCCACATCGCGAGCAGGCCGCGCAGCGCGGTGCGCGCGCCGAAGCGGTGGCTGACGCTGCTCGCGAGCGGCATCGCCACGGAGGCGCCGATCGCGGGGAAGGCGAGCGCGAGGCCGAGCATGCCCGCGCTGACCGACGCGTGCTCCTGGATCCAGGGCACCCGGGTCGCGAAGGAACCGGTGACCGCGCCGTGCACGCAGAACACGGCCGCCACGGCGATCCGCGCGCGCCGCAGCCGTGCCTTGTCGAAGACCACTTCACTCATCCCGTTCCGCCCCTCCCGAGGACTGTCCCGATACGGCGACGTAAACTATCAGGAACCCTGCCTGATAAATAGAAGCGCCGTGTGGAAGGATTCCGGCATGCCTGCCTCACCGAGTACCGCTCGGGCCATCAACGACCGGCTCGCGCTGGGCCTCCTGCAGAGCGAAGGCCCCCTCACGGCCAACCAGTTGAAGCAGCTCACCGGACTCTCCAGGCCCTCCGTGGCCGATCTCGTCGAACGGCTCCAGGGCTCCGGGCTCATCACCGTCGTGGGCGAGGCGGGTGCCCAGCGGCGCGGGCCCAACGCACGGCTGTACGGGATCGTCGCGGACCGGGCCCACCTCGCCGCGCTCGACGTCCGCACGGACAGCGTCTCCGTCGTCGTCACGGACCTGCTCGGCGCGGTCCTCGCCGAGGCGTCCGCGCCCGTCGGCGGCGACACGGACGCCGCCCTGGAGCGCGCCCTCGGCCTCGTCGCCGACACCGCGGCCGGCGGCGGCGTCCAGCGGCTGCACACGGTCGGCGTCGGCGCGCCGGGCCTCATCGACCCCGCCACGGGCGACCTGCACGACACCACGTCCCTGCCCGCCTGGCACCGCGCGCTGGCGGGCGCCCTCCAGGAGCGGCTGGGCGCCCGCGTCCTGGTGGAGAACGAGACGAACCTGGCGGCCCGCGCCGAACAGCGGGACGGCGCCGCGCACGGCACGGACACGTTCGTGCTGCTCTGGCTCGGGGACGGCGTGGGGGCCGCCGTCGTGCTCGACGGCACGCTGCGCAGGGGCGCGTCGGGCGGTACGGGGGAGATCGGCTTCCTGCCGGTGCCCGGCACGGGCGGCCTGCCCTCGGCCACCGGCTGCGAGGGCGGCTTCCACTCGCTGGTCTGCGCCGCGGCGCTGCTGCGCCTGGGCGCGGAGCACGGGCTCACGGCCGCGGGGACGTCCGCGTCCGACCTCGTGCGGCACGCGGTGGAGAGCGCCGACGGCGCCTTCCTGGACGCCGTCGCGGACCGCGTCGCCGTGGGCGCCGCCGCCATGGCGGCGATCCTCGACCCCGGGTGTGTCGTCCTCGGCGGCGAGGTGGGCCGCGCGGGCGGCGCCGCGCTAGCCGCCCGGGTGGAGGACCGCGTCACGGCCATGTCCCCGCTGCGCACGGAGGTGCGCGCGAGCACCCTCGGCGGCTCGGCGGTCCTGCGGGGCGCGCTGCTCGCCGCACGGGACGCGGCCCAGGACGAGCTGTTCGGGCCGGGGGTCTGAACGGGCGCGCGAAAGCCGCTCACACCCACCGGGGCGGGCCGGTGGGCGTGAGCGGCGGTCAGCGGTTCAGCAGGCGCCGAGGTCCTGCCAGACGCCCCACTCGCCGCCGGCGCCGGGCTCGTCGCCCTTCGTCCACCACTTGGCCTTCCAGGTGTGGGACTTGTGGGAGACCGTCTTGCCCGAGCCGTACTCGGCCGACGCGCTCCACGCCGGGGCGGTGCAGGTGCCGGGCGGGTCCGTCGGCCCCGGCGGGTCGGTCGGGCCGGGGCCGCCCGTGCCGGGCTCGACCAGCGTGGTGCCGCGCGCCAGGTCACCGGCGAGCGCGTACTTCGTGCCGCCGATCTCGACGGTCCAGTTCCACGGCGTGGACGTCGGCAGGTAGTAGTTGAAGGAGAGGTCCACCGAGGCGCCGGGCGCGAGCGTCTGCCAGGCCGGCAGCTTCAGCGAGACGCGGTGGAAGTCGCCCTTCAGGCCGCCGACGTTGCTGCCGGTGTGGTCGCTGCTGATCACCTTGGTGCCGAAGCCGGACTGGTCCGAGGCGTTGCCGGGGGCCGAGGTCGAGTAGTCGAACTGGAACTCCGTGCCGCCGGGCAGCGTCGTCTTCGTGTTGTTGGTGATCTTCACCTTCGGGGTGATCGGGTAGTTGGAGTCGCCGAGCTTGAAGTCGCCGAACTCGACGCCGATGTCCACCGCCTTGGTGGGCAGCTCCTTGTTCGAGACCTTCGCGCCGTAGGGCTTGGCGGTCTTGAACTTGTCGTACATCAGCGAGGTGAGCGTGTCGCCGATCTCGTACTGGCCCTTGGCCGCGTTCCAGCGGTAGTCGCCCGCCATCTCCCAGACCATGGTGCCGCCGATGCCGCGGTCGACCACGTAGTCGGCCTTCTCGGCCACCGACGTCTCGTCCTCGGTGGAGAGGAAGACCTTCTTCTCGGCGTTCCACAGCCACGGGGCGACCAGCTTCGCGTCGTACTTGCGCGCGTAGGTGCCGGTCAGCTTGGTGTCCGCGGGGAAGCCGTACTTGGTGACGTAGTCGCCGACGATCCCCTTCTCCAGGTTCTTCGCGTGCCACATCGGGTTGGAGCCCGCCGGGGACTCCTTGCCGTTGTCGTCCTTGTCGTGCCAGAGGTTGTCGATGCCGACCGCGCCGTCACCGCACTTGGTCAGGCCGGAACCGGCGGGGCAGCTGCTCGCCGCCGCCTTGCCCCAGAGTCCGTCGGTGCCGCCCTGCACGTTCTTGTGGCCGCGCGTGTAGTACGGCAGGCCGATGTTGATGCGGCCCGCCGGCATCGAGCCGCGGAAGTAGTGGTAGGCCCAGTCGGTGTTCAGGTAGCCGATGCCGCCGTACTGCTGGCTGCCGTAGACGTTCGCCGCCGCGAGCTCGGCGTCCTTGCCGTCGTCGAAGAGCGAGGCGTTGGGGCCGACGTACTCGTTCCAGGCGCCGTGCAGGTCGTACGACATGATGTTGACGTAGTCCAGGTACTTCTGGACCTGGAAGGTCTCCATGCCGCGCAGCAGATAGCCGGAGGAGGGGGCCGCCACGGTGAGCATGTAGTGCTTGCCGTCGGCCGCGCCCGCCTTGTCGAGCTTCTCGCGCAGGCTCTTCATCAGCGCCGCGTAGCCCTTGACCAGGCCGCCGCGCCGGGCGTTGGAGATCGGGAAGTCGGCGGGGTGGCCCGCGTCCTTCATCGAGGTCGGGTACTCGTAGTCGATGTCGACGCCGTTGAAGCCGTACTTCTTGATGAAGGCGACGGCGGAGTCCGCGAAGGTGTCGATGCCCGCCTGGTTCACCGAGCCGTCGGCGTTGGTCGCCATCGAGTAGAAGCCGCCGGAGCCGACGCGCTTGCCGTCCTCGCCGAAGTAGCCGCCGGTCTCGGCCCAGCCGCCCACGGAGATCAGCGTCTTGACGTCCGGGTGCTTCTTCTTGAACTTGTTCAGCAGGTTGAAGTGGCCCTTGTAGGGCAGCGACGGGTCCATCTCGGCGCCCGCGACGCCCGGCCAGGTCATCCCGGTGGCGGCGTTCTTCTCGCCGTCGGCGCCGACGGAGACCTTGTTGTCCTTGCCGACGTGCGCGAAGGCGTAGTTGACGTGGGTGACCTTGTCCCACGGGATGTCGGGGGCGAGATAGGCGGGCTCGCCGTTCTTGCCCGTGCGCCAGCCGGTGAAGTAGCCGATGACGCGCCGCTGGTGGTCGGCGCCCATCTTCTCCCGTCCCTCGCCGTCGTAGACGGAGCAGTACGGGACGTCGACGCCCGGGGTCTTGTACAGGCCGTCGGGGCGGCAGGACGCGTCGTCGGCGGCGTGCGAGGCGCCGCCGGAGACCAGGCCGAGCAGCAGTCCGCCGACGGCGGCGCCGGTCGCGAGCAGAGTGGGTCTCGCGCGGGTGAGGGACGGCAAGGGGAACCTCCAGGTGCGGGGGCGGTACACGAACGGGGCGGAACACACGGGCGATGACGTGAAACGTGCCGGGGCCCGGTGTGCGCACACCGTCGGCTCCCGCTCCTCGGAGGTGACGCAGAGATTAAGAGGACTAGACCACAGCGTCAATAGGTCTGGACCAAAGTCGTACGGTGGGGGCGCATGCCTCCAGCCGCTCGCGCCGCGGCCGGAGCGCGCGGGCCGCGCGCCCGCACGGCCTGTGAGTCAGCCCACAGGCCGCCGCCCGGCGGGGCGGCGATCAGACGTGGCACACTGGCCTCGTACCAGAAGCAGCGCACTCCGGGGTCGGTGTAATTCCGAACCGGCGGTTACAGTCCGCGACCCGGCCGCCTCCAGCGGCCGGTTGACCAGGTGAAATTCCTGGACCGACGGTGAAAGTCCGGATGGGAGGCAGTGCGCGGCGGGCGGGCATCCTTGCGCGCCGCCGTAGTTGCTTGTTCCTGGCCTCGTACGAGGCCGGGGGCGGTTCTCGGGTTAATTCCGGGAGCCGGTGCCCGGGCGATCCCGGGAGCAGGTGTCATCGGCGTCGGCGTCGCCACAGGTGCCTTCGCCCGTACGTGTCGTCTTTCGACAGCCCCGGAGTCCGTGCCCGAAGAGGCAGGAGGACCCGGTGGCCACCGCCGCAGCCGAAGAAGCCGCCATGCGGCGCGCGCTCGCGCTCTCAGCGCTCGGCCTCGGAGCCACGAGCCCCAACCCCGTCGTCGGCTGCGTCGTCCTCGACGCCTCCGGCGAGGTCGCGGGCGAGGGCTGGCACCAGCGCGCGGGAGGCCCGCACGCCGAGGTCAACGCCCTGCGCGCGGCCGGCGGACGGGCCCGCGGCGGCACCGCCCTCGTCACCCTCGAACCCTGCAACCACACCGGCCGCACGGGCCCGTGCGCGCAGGCGCTCATCGAGGCCGGCGTCGCCCGCGTCGTCTACGCGGTCAGCGACCCGACCCCCGAGGCCACCGGCGGCGCCCAGACCCTCCGTGACGCAGGCATCCGTGTCGAGCAGGGCCTGTGCGAGGCCGAGGCCGCCGAGGTGAACGCCGCCTGGCTGACCTCCGTGCGCCTCGGCCGCCCCCACGTCACCTGGAAGTACGCCGCCACCCTCGACGGCCGCGTCGCCGCCGCCGACGGCACGAGCCGCTGGATCACCTCCGCGGAGGCCCGCGCCGACGTCCACCGGCTGCGCGCCGAGTGCGACGCCGTGGTCGTCGGCTCCGGCACCCAGCGCGCCGACGACCCGCACCTCGCCGTACGCGGGGTGGAGGGCGCCGTCCAGCCGCTGCGGGTCGTCGTCGACACCAGCGGCACCGCCGTCACGCCCGGCGCCCGCATCCTCGACGACGCGGCGCCGACCCTGATCGCCGTCGCCGACGACGTCACGCCGGCCGTCGACGCTGAGACCGTACGGCTGCCGCGCGCCGAGGGCGGCGGCCTCGACGTCCCCGCCCTGCTCGACGCGCTGCACACGCGCGGGGTGCGGTCCGTGCTCCTCGAAGGCGGCCCGACGCTCGCCGGGGCCTTCGTCGCCGCGGGCGCCGTCGACCGCGTCGTCGGCTACCTCGCCCCCGTCCTGCTCGGCGCGGGCCCCGCCGCCCTCACGGGCGGCGGAATCACCACCCTCACCCAAGCGTTGCGGCTCGACGTGAGCGAGACCCGCCGCCTCGGACCCGACCTGCGGATCACCGCGACCCTCGTAGCGAAGGAGCACTGACGTGTTCACCGGAATCGTCGAAGAGCTGGGCGAGATCACCGCCGTCGAGAACCTTCCCGACGCCTCCCGGTTCCGCCTGCGCGGCCCCGTGGTCACCGAGGGCGCCGGGCACGGCGACTCCATCGCGGTCAACGGCGTCTGCCTGACGGTCGTGGAGCACGAGGGCGAGGAGTTCACCGCCGACGTCATGGCGGAGACCCTCGACCGCTCCTGTCTCGGCGCGCTCACGGTCGGCTCCCGCGTCAACCTGGAGCGCCCCACCGCCGTCGGGGCGCGCCTCGGCGGACACATCGTGCAGGGCCACGTCGACGGCACCGGCGAGATCATCGGGCGCGAGCCGTCCGAGAACTGGGAGATCGTCAGGATCTCCCTCCCCGCCGGACTCGCGCGCTACGTCGTGGAGAAGGGCTCCATCACCGTCGACGGCGTCAGCCTGACCGTGGTCGAGGCGGGCCCCGACTTCTTCACCATCAGCCTCATCCCCACCACCCTCGCGCTGACCACGCTCGGCATCAAGCGGCCCGGCGACCAGGTCAACCTCGAAGTCGACGTCATCGCCAAGTACGTGGAGCGCCTCCTCGGCGACCGCGCCCACGCCCCGGGTCAGGAGGCCACCCAGTGAACTGGCTCAACTCCGAGGCGTTCACCGCCTTCGGTCAGCACATCATGTGGTCCGACATGATCGGCAACACCGTCGGTCTCGTCGCCCTCGCCCTCGGCTGGCGGCGCTCCATATGGACCTGGCCCGCCCAGCTCCTCTCCGGCGTCATCCTCGTCGCCGCGTACGCCTCCGCGCAGCTCTCCGGCGGCGTCGGCAAGCAGCTCCTCGTCATCGGCGTCGCGGTGTGGGGCTGGCGGCAGTGGACGCGCGGCAGGCAGCAGGCGCAGGACGGCTCCATCGCCATCCGGTTCGCCACCTGGAGGGAGCGGGGCGTCCTGCTCGGCGGCACCGCCGTCGGCACGCTCGCGGTCGGCGCCCTCTTCAGCGCCGTACCCGACCTGTCCTGGAACCCCTGGCCCGACGCCTACATCTTCGTCGGCACGCTCGCCGCGATGGTCGCCCAGGCCCGCGGCCTCGTCGAGTTCTGGTTCGCCTGGCTGCTCGTCGACGTCGTCGGCGTGCCGCTCGCCTTCAGCAGCGGCCTGGCCTTCTCCGGCCTCGTCTACGTCATCTACCTCGCCCTCGTCCTCTGGGGCATGCGCGACTGGTGGCTGCGCTCCCGCGCGGCGGCCTCCCGGCCCGTCATGGAAGGAGCCCCGGCATGAGCACGGCGCCCGTTCGGTACAGCACGGCCCACGACGAGGACGACCCGGCCCTCGCCCTCGACCCCGTCGAGCAGGCCGTCCGCGACATCGCCGCGGGCCGGCCCGTCGTGGTCGTCGACGACGAGGACCGCGAGAACGAGGGCGACCTCGTCGTCGCCGCCGAGATGGCGACCCCCGAGATCGTCGCCTTCATGATGAGCGAGTGCCGCGGCCTGATCTGCGCGCCCATGGAGGCCGACGAACTCGACCGGCTGCGGCTCCCGCAGATGGTCGAGCGCAACACCGAGTCGATGAGCACCGCCTTCACCGTCTCCGTCGACGCCTCGGCCGCGCACGGCGTGAGCACCGGCATCTCCGCCGCCGACCGCGCGGCCACGCTCCGGCTCCTCGCGGGCGGCGAGGCCGGCGCCGACGACTTCGTGCGGCCCGGCCACATCTTCCCGCTGCGCGCCAGGCCCGGCGGCGTCCTCGCCCGCGACGGCCACACCGAGGCCGCCGTCGACCTCGCCCGCCTCGCGGGCCTGCGCCCCGCCGGGGCCATCGTGGAGATCGCCGGCGAGGACGGCAGGATGCTCCGCCTGCCGGAACTCGTCCCGTTCGCCCGCAAGCACGGCCTGACGATCATCTCCATCGAGGACCTGATCGCCTACCGCCGCTCCTCGGAGCCCACCGTCCGCCGTGAGGCCGAGGTCCGGCTGCCCACCGCCTTCGGCGACTTCACCGCGTACGGCTACCGCTCCACCGTCGACGGCGTCGAGCACGTCGCCCTCGTCCACGGCGACATCGGCGACGGCGAGGACGTCCTGGTGCGGCTGCACTCCGAGTGCCTGACCGGCGACGTCTTCCACTCCCTGCGCTGCGACTGCGGACCGCAGCTCCAGGCGTCCATGGAGCGCGTCACCGCGGAGGGCCGCGGCGTCGTCGTCTACCTCCGCGGCCACGAGGGGCGCGGCATCGGCCTGCTCTCCAAGCTGCGCGCCTACGAACTCCAGGAGCGCGGCAGCGACACCCTCGACGCCAACCTGGAGCTCGGCCTGCCCGCCGACGCCAGGGACTACGGCGCGGGCGCCCGCATCCTCGCCGACCTCGGCGTGCGCGGCGTCCGGCTGATGACCAACAACCCCGACAAGACCGACGCGGTCCTGCGGCACGGCCTGAAGGTCACCGGGCGCGAGCCCATGCCCGTCAAGGCCGGCGAGCACAACCTGCGCTACCTGCGCACCAAGCGGGACCGCATGGGCCACGACCTGCCCTGGCTCGACGCCCCCGGCGTCTCCGCTTGCGGCAGCCAGTGACCGGCGAGCAACGTACACACACCACGGAATCGACCAGGAGAAGCGCGTGAGCGGCAAGGGTGCACCCGAACTGAGCGTGAAGAACTGCGGCGACCTGCGGGTCGCGGTGATCGCCGCGCAGTGGCACGAGAAGGTCATGGACGGCCTCGTCGACGGCGCCCTGCGCGCCCTGACGGAGCTGGGCATCAGCGAGCCGACCGTCCTGCGCGTGCCCGGCAGCTACGAGCTGCCGGTCGTCGCGAAGGTCCTCGCCGGACGCGGATACGACGCGATCGTCGCGCTGGGCGTCGTCATCCGCGGCGGAACCCCCCACTTCGAGTACGTGTGCCAGGGCGTCACCCAGGGCCTCACGCAGGTCTCCGTGGACACCGGGGTGCCCATCGGCTTCGGCGTGCTGACCTGCGACACGGAGGAGCAGGCACTCGACCGCGCGGGTCTCGTGGGGTCCAGCGAGGACAAGGGGCACGAAGCGGTCACCGCGGCCGTCGCCACCGCGACCACGCTGCGCACCGTCTCCGAGCCCTGGCGCTGAGCGGCGCCGCGCGGGCGCGTAGAGTGAACGGCATCATGTCCAAGAAGACTTTCGAGGAGCTCTTCACCGAGCTCCAGCACAAGGCCGCCAACGGCGACCCCGCGACCTCCCGCACCGCCGAGCTGGTGGACAAGGGCGTCCATGCCATCGGCAAGAAGGTCGTCGAGGAGGCCGCCGAGGTCTGGATGGCCGCCGAGCACGAGGGCAAGGAAGCCGCCGCCGAGGAGATCTCCCAGCTCCTCTACCACGTCCAGGTGATGATGGTCGCCCGCGGCATCTCCCTCGACGACGTGTACGCCCACCTCTGAGCCGCCACCCCGGCTCGTCCCACCCACACCACGCGAAGGAATCCGACCTCATGCTGCGCATCGCCGTCCCCAACAAGGGTTCACTGTCCGGACCTGCGTCGGCGATGCTCCATGAGGCCGGATACCAGCAGCGCAAGGAGTCCAAGGAACTCGTCCTCGTCGACCCGGAGAACGAGGTCGAGTTCTTCTACCTGCGCCCCAAGGACATCGCGATCTACGTCTCGGCCGGCCGCCTCGACATCGGCATCACCGGCCAGGACCTCCTCGTCGACTCGGGCGCCGGCGCCGAGGCCATCCTGCCGCTCGGCTTCGCCCGCTCCACCTTCCGCTTCGCCGCCAGGCCGGGCACGGCGACCGGCGTCGAGGACCTCGCGGGCAGGACCGTCGCGACCTCGTACGAGGGCATCGTCGCCAAGCACCTCGCGGAGCACGGCGTCGACGCCTCCGTGGTCCACCTCGACGGCGCCGTCGAGACCGCCATCGAGCTGGGCGTCGCCCAGGTCATCGCGGACGTCGTCGAGACCGGCACCTCCCTGCGCAACGCGGGCCTCGAAGTCTTCGGCGAGCCCATCATGACGTCGGAGGCGGTCGTCATCCGGCGCACCGGCGCCGACACCTCCGACCCCGCGCAGCCCAAGATCGAGCAGTTCCTCCGCCGCCTCCAGGGCGTCCTCGTCGCCCGCTCGTACGTGATGATGGACTACGACTGCCGCGCCGAGCACCTGGAGCGCGCCGTCGCCCTCACCCCGGGCCTGGAGTCGCCGACCATCTCACCTCTGCACAACGAAGGCTGGGTCGCCGTGCGCTCCATGGTTCCCGCCAAGGAGGCCCAGCGCGTCATGGACGACCTGTACGCCCTCGGGGCGCGGGCCATCCTGACCACGGCGATCCACGCCTGTCGCCTCTGACCGGCAGGAGAACCGCCGCATGTCCGAGCTTCCCGAGCTTCCCGTCACCTTCAGGCCGAGGCGGACCCGCACGGTCCTCCTCGGTGCGGGCGCCGTGATGTTCGTCGTCCTCACCGTGATCGCCTTCCTGCTGCCGAACCTCAGCCCCGGCGAGCGGACCAGCTTCGTCTTCACCGGCGCGCTGCTCCTCGGCGTGCTCGTCCTGCTCGCCAGGCCCAAGGTCGTCGCCGACGAGACCGGCGTACGCGTCGTCAACATCGCGACCAGCAGGCGCCTGGAGTGGGCGCAGATCGTCCAGGTCACCCTGCGCCCCGGCGACCCCTGGGTGTTCCTGAACCTCAGCGACGGCACCAGCCTCCCCGCCCTCGGCATCCAGCCGGGCGTCGCCAGGCAGCAGGCCGTCGCCGACGCCAAGGCCCTGCGCGCCCTCACCGAGGCCCGCGCCCCGCTCGGCGACTGACGCTCCGCCCGGGGTCTGACCAACCCCGCCGGACTCTGATTAATCTGTTGGCGGGGCGGCCCGGTGTGCCGCCCCGCCCCTGACGGGCCCGCCCGGCCCCCAGGGGCTCCTGCTACCCGAGGAGTGACTCCCTCCAGCGATGGACGGATCGTCCTGTAGTACCTGCGCCGCCCCCTCCCGGCACACCGGGACCCGTACGACAGAGGAGGCGGCGGCATGACAGTCCCGCTGCTGCTCCTCGGGGCGGCATTCCTGCTGATTCTCGCCAACGGCTTCTTCGTGGCGGCCGAGTTCGGTCTCGTCACCGTGGAGCGGCCCGAGGCGGAGAAGGCCGCGGCCGACGGCGACCGCCGGGCCCGCACGGTCGTCCAGGCCCTCAAGGAGCTGTCGTTCCAGCTCTCCGGCACCCAGCTCGGCATCACGATCACCTCGCTCGTCGTCGGCATGCTCGCCGAACCGGCGCTCGCCGAGCTGCTCGCGCCCCCGTTCACCGCCATCGGTGTGCCCGAGGGCGCCGTGAGCGGTGTCTCCGTGGTGGTCGGCATGCTGCTCGCGTCCGCCGTGCAGATGGTCATCGGCGAGCTGGTCCCCAAGAACTGGGCGGTGTCCAGGCCGCTCCAGGTCGCCCGGTTCGTCGCGGGCCCGCAGCACGCCTTCGCGCGGCTCCTGCGGCCCGTGATCGCCCTTCTGAACGCCGTCGCCAACCGCCTGGTGCGGATGCTCGGCGTGGAGCCCGCCGAGGAGCTTGCCTCCGCCCGCACCCCCGGCGAACTGGTCTCCCTGGCCCGGCACTCGGCGCAGGCCGGCGCCCTCGAACAGGACACCGCCGACCTGTTCGTCCGCACCCTCTCGCTCGGGGAGCTGACCGCGCAGCACGTGATGACGCCGCGCGTGAAGGTCAGCGCGCTCCAGTCGTCGGCGACGGCGGAGGACGTGGTCAACCTGACCCGCGCCACCGGCCTGTCGCGCTTTCCCGTGTACCGCGAGCGGATCGACGAGGTCGTCGGCGTGGTGCACCTCAAGGACGCCCTCGCGGTGCCCGCGCACGAACGTCTCCGCACCCCGGTCGGCCGCATCGCGCAGCCGCCGCTCCTGGTCCCCGAGACGCTGCCCGTGAAGCCGCTCCTTGAGCGGCTGCGCAGCGAGCAGCCCATGGCCGTCGTCGTCGACGAGTACGGGGGCACGGCGGGCGTGGTCACCCTGGAGGACATCGTCGAGGAACTCGTCGGTGAGGTCCGCGACGAGCACGACCTGCACGACCTGCCCGAGCTGTGCGCGGCCCCGCCCGAGGACGGCAGGCCCGGCTGGGACGCCGACGGCGGCTGCCGGGTCGACGTACTGCGGCGCATCGGGCTCGACGTGCCCGAGGGACCGTACGAGACCGTCGCGGGCCTCGTGGCCGATCTGCTCGGCCGCATCCCGGTCCCCGGCGACCGGGCCGAGCTGCCGGGCTGGCGGCTCTCGGTGCGCCAGGTCGGGCACTACCGCGCCGAGCGGGTCAGGATCGTCAGGGTGGCGGACGTCCCGGCCCCCGTAGCCGCGGAGGCACTCCGATGAGCCTGCTCCAGCTTCTCTTCGCCCTCCTCCTCGTGCTCGCCAACGGCTTCTTCGTGGGCGCCGAGTTCGCGCTCGTCTCCGTGCGCCGCAGCCAGATCGAGCCCCTGGACTCCAAGCGGGCCCGCCAGGTCCTCTACGGGCTCGAACACCTGCCGCAGATGATGGCCGCCGCCCAGTTCGGCATCACCGTCTGCTCACTGACGCTCGGCGCGGTCGCCGAACCCACCGTCGCGCACCTCCTTGAGCCGCTGTTCGAGGCGGCCCACCTGCCCGAGGGCATGATCCACCCCCTCGGCTACGTGATCGCGCTCGCCGTCGTCGTCTTCCTCCACCTCGTCATCGGCGAGATGGTCCCGAAGAACCTCGCGATGGCGGCCCCCGAGAAGACCGCGCTCTGGTTCAGCCCGGGGCTCGTCGCCTTCGCGCGTCTCTGCCGCCCGGTGACGGTGGCGCTCGGCGCGTGCGCGCGGGTCGTCCTGCGGCTCTTCCGGGTCGAGCCCAAGGACGAGGTGGAGGCCGTCTTCACCAGCGAGCAGCTCAACCGCCTCGTGGAGGACTCGGGCCAGGCGGGCCTGCTCGACCGCGAGGAGCAGGAGCGCCTTGAGGACGCCCTGGAGCTGGGCTCGCGCCCGGTGACGGACGTGCTGCTCGACCGGGCGTCACTGGTGACCGTCGACGCCTCGGTCACCCCGGGCCAGGTCGTGGAGCTGACCGGACGCACCGGCTTCTCCCGCTTCCCCGTCCGCGCGGAGAACGGCGCCTTCATGGGCTACCTCCACGTCAAGGACGTCCTCGACCTGGAGGAGAGCGACCGCGCCGTGCCGCAGCAGGTGTGGCGGCCGATGACGACCCTGCGGGCGGAGCTGCCGCTGGACGACGCCCTGACCGTGATGCGCCACGCCGCCACGCACCTGGCCCAGGTCGCCGACGCCTCGGGGAAGGTGCTCGGCCTCGTCGCCCTGGAGGACGTCCTCGAACTCCTGGTCGGCGAGGTCCGCGACCCGGCACACCGCGTGGCGGCCGTGCCGCGCCCGCAGCCGGAGGCCGCGGGAGCGCCCGAGAGCCTGGACGGCGCCCTGGTGGGCTGAGCCGGACGCCGCAGGGCGTGCCCGGGGCTCAGATCCCCGGCGCGTCCTGCGGCCCCCGCCCCGAGAGGACCTCTCCGTAGGCCTGCATCAGATCCGGCAGGCGCAGCGTGGCGAGGTCGTCGCGGGACGGCTCGCCGGGGTAGCCGGAGAGCCGCAGATCGCGGTAGGCGCAGCTCTTCTCGTACAGCGTGCGCAGGAACCGCCCGTTGCCCAGCTCGTCGATCCACGCCTGGTCGACGACGTGCCCGCTGATGGAGCGCAGCTCTTCGAGCGCCTCCTCGTCCCACACGTCGCCGTTCTCGGCCGCCAGCACTTCGCCGATGGCGGTCAGTTCGAGGGGGCGGTACGAGGGGAAGTCGACGCGCGTCGTGAAGCGCGAGGACAGGCCGGGGTTGGCGGCGAGCAGCCGGTCCATGCCCTCGGGGTAGCCCGCGAGGATCACGACGAGGTGGTGCCGGTTGTCCTCGGCCCGTTTGAGCAGTACCTGCAGGGCCTCGTCGCCGTAGGCGTCGCCCTTGCCGTACCCGGAGTTGGACAGGGAGTAGGCCTCGTCGACGAAGAGGACGCCGCCGATCGCGGAGTCGATCAGTTCGTTGGCCTTCACGGCGGTCTGGCCCAGGTACTCGCCGACCAGGTCGGCGCGTTGCGCCTCCACCAGGTGGTCGCCGCCGAGCAGCCCGAGCGCGTAGAAGACGCGGCCGAGGATGCGGGCCACGGTGGTCTTGCCGGTGCCCGAGGGCCCGGAGAAGACGAAGTGTCGTTTCGGCGGCTGCACAGGCAGTCCCTGCGCGGCCCGCAGCCGCGCCATGTTGAGCTGTGCGGAGAGCGCCTTGACCTGCCGCTTCACGGGTTCGAGGCCGACCATGCCCTCCAGTTCGGCGAGGGCGGCCTCCAGGAGGGCGGGGTCGGTGGAGCCCGGCGGGAGCTGCGGGGCGCCGTCCGGCTTGACCGGGACGATGGCCTTCTCGCGGACCGCGTCGGCGCCGGAGGGCCCCGCGGGGCCGCTGCCGCCCGGGCCCTGCGGGCCCGGCACGCCGCCGGCCGGGGGAGGCAGGGAGTCGGTCACCTTCACGTCGCGGCCCTCGCCGCCGAAGAACGTGTCGATGCCGTCCGGCCCTTCGAGGGCGTCCTGCCCCGCGCCCGCGAGGCTGATCGCGGCGGCGAGGTCGGCCGCCTCGTCGTAGCCGTCGCCCTCGGCGATGGCGGCGAGCCGCGCCGAGGTGTCCATGAAGGAGGCGTCGACCCGGTGCACCGCGCGGTACAGGGGGAGCGCCGCGGCCGAGCGTCCCGTGCCCTCGTGCGCCCTGGCCAGCCAGTACCGCAGCTCCTTGCGCTGCGGCTGTTCGCTGCGGCAGCGCATCAGGGCGGCGGAGAGCAGCGGCTCCGCCTGCCCGTACATCTCCAGGCGCACCCGGGCCATGCCGCCGAAGAGACCGGCCTCGATGCCCAGCATCGGGTCGTCGACCAGCGGGTCGGTGTGCCGTACGAGCTGGTCCCAGTCCTTGACGAGGTAGGCGCGGCAGGCGTGCAGGAAGCGGACCTGCGGGTCGGCGTCGACCGGCGGCAGCCCCGCGAGCGCCCGGTCGAGCTCGGGGACGTGGCGGCCGTCGAGCCAGTGCGAGGCGTGCGCGAGGAGCAGGTCGCGGGAGCTCTCCAGGACGGGCTGGACCCACCAGCCGAGCCAGTACCAGGAGTTGAGGGTCCGCGCGTGCCGCCTGCGCTGCTCGCCGAACCGCTCGCGGTACTGGAACATCCGCAGCAGTGCCGTCGTCGTGTCGATGCGTAACGCGTGCAGCCCGAGCCAGCCGTCGGCCATGCCGGGATCCATCCGGACCGCGGAGCGGAACTCCTCCTCCGCCTGTGGATAGGCGCCCATCGTGTAGGCGTCGACGCCCCTCAGCCAGGCGAGGTCGGCCGGGGCGGGTGTGCCCACCGCGTCGAAGTCCATCACGTCCCCCACAAACCGTGCCCCCGTGTGCGAACCGCCGGACCGGTGCCCGTCGGCCACTTCGTCGAACCGCCGTGCTGTGGACGGGAGTTGTCTCGGTGCACAGAGCAGCCGTCCGGAAAGGCGCACCGATGGGCATCGTACCTGCGGGGGAGCGGTCGGCCGTAGGGTGCCGCACCGCGAGATCGGCCGTGGGTGACCGCGGGGGAGCAGCCCCGATGGTGACCGAGGGTGAGCGAATGACGGCGCGTGGCGGCCGAAAATATGGGGCTGAGGGCAGAACGAAGCCCCCGATCACGGGGGAACAACCGGGGGCTTCGCGTCTGCGGCCGGTCCTTTCGGGACCGCACATTCAGAACGTAAGTCCTGTAAGGCCCCTGGGTCAAGCAGAGTTGAGGCACTCGTGGAAAAGTCTCGCGGCCGTCCGGAAGGCGTCTTCCGAACGTTCAGCGGACCGCCGACGGTCCTTCACACTCCGTGACCAGTCGGGTCCCTACTGGTGTCCCATGCGGCCCTTGCAGCACCTCGTATCCCTCGGGAAACTGCCGCACCAAAACGTCGGCGAAGGGCCGTGAGGGGTCCTCGGTGAAGTGCTGGAGCTCCGCGGGTTCCCACCCGTCCCAGAAATCCCGCTGGGCCGCCCCGTCCCGCAGGCGCCCGCGGCGCCACGCCGTCTCCCGCGCCACGTCCATCCACAGCACGGCGGCGAGGTGCGGCCGCAGCGCCTCGCGGCCGGCGCCGACCCCCTCGACGATCACCACGGGCGCGGGCGGCAGCGTCTGCTCGTCGGGGCCGAACCGGCGCCCGGACCAGTCGTACGCCGTGAAGCGCGCGGCCTCGCCGCGGGCGAGCGGCCCGAGGACCCACCGCCGCAGCCGGTCCGTCCAGGCGAACAGCTCGTCGTGGCAGGCGATGTCGTCGAGCCGCAGGACGGGCGCGCCGCCGAGCGCCCCGGCGAGGCGCCGCGCGAACGTGGACTTCCCCGATCCCGCGTGTCCGTCCACGGCGACCAGCCGGACGGGGCCGCAGGAGGGCGGCAGACGGCGCAGGGCGCCGGCGACGCGGGGCAGCGGGGTCAGCGGATCGCGCGGCTCGGGCGCCGTCGCGGGCAGGTCGGGGTTCATCCCGGCAAGCGTACGACCGCGGAAGGAGGTGTTCCGCGCGCCGCCGCAGGTCATGCCATTGGTTGAGGCCAATATAAGTGGGTGCGACGGTGCCCGAAGCGCTGGCAGGAGGCGGCGGGGAGCGGCCATAGTTGGCCCACTTCCGTGCACCTGACCGAGCCTTTCCCCATCCCGCAGGAAACCACGTCGACTGGGGGTCCCCTTGATGGACCGAGCTGACCGACCCGACCGAGCTGACGCCATGTCCCGCAGATCCGTCCTGGCCGCGGCCGCCGCCATGGCCGCCATCACGGCGGGCGCGGGCCCCGCGCTCGCCGTGCCGGGCGCGGGGCGGGGACACGGCCGCCCGCGCGCCGACCGGCACGTGGACAACCGCTTCTGGACCACGGCCGCGCACTGGCGCACCGGGACCGCGGAGGGCACGGCCGTCGCCGCGGGCGCCCGGCCCGGGCTGCGCGTCGCCGAGGCCGCGGGCCGCACCGAGTACGCGGACCCGCACACCGGCAGGACGGCCACCTGGGAGTACGCCCGGTGGACCTCGCCCGTCCACCGCTCCACCGTCCCCGCGACGGAGCTGATCGCCTCCTGGAACGCGGACACGCCCACGGGCACCTGGCTCCAGACCGAGCTGCGGGGCACGTACGACGACGGGACCATGACCCCCTGGTACGTGATGGGCCGCTGGGCCTCGGGGGACGACAAGGACAAGGACATCCGGCGGACCTCCGTCGACGACCAGACCGACGGCAGGTCCACGGTCTGGACGGACACGCTGTCGCTGGACGACGCCGCGGCGGGGCCCCGTGTCGTCTCGTACCAGCTGCGCCTCACGCTGTACCGCAGGCCGGGGGCGAGCGTGACGCCCACGGTCTGGCGGGCCGGCGCGATGGCCTCCGCGGTGCCCGACCGCTTCACGGTCCCGGCGTCGAGGCCGGGGCTCGCCAAGGAGCTGAAGGTCCCGCGGTACTCGCAGGAGATCCACGCGGGCCAGTACCCCGAGTACGACAACGGCGGCGAGGCGTGGTGCAGCCCCACCTCCTCGCAGATGATCATCGAGTACTGGGGCCGGCGGCCCACGCCGGCCGATCTGGCCTGGGTCGACCCCTCCTACGCCGACCCGCAGGTCTGCCACGCGGCCCGTCAGACGTTCGACTACCAGTACGACGGCTGCGGCAACTGGCCCTTCAACGCGGCGTACGCGGCCACGTACAGGGACCTCCAGGGCGTCGTGACCCGCCTCGCCTCGCTGACGGAGCTGGAGACGCTGATCGCCGCGGGCATCCCGGTCATCACGTCGCAGTCCTTCCTCAAGGAGGAGCTGACGGGTGCCGGGTACGGCACGGCGGGCCACCTGATGACCGTCATCGGCTTCACGGCCGGCGGCGACGTCGTCGCCAACGACCCGGCGTCCCCCAGCAACCCGGCGGTGCGCCGCGTCTACAAGCGCCGGGAGTGGGAGAACATCTGGCTCCGCACCAAGCGCAAGAACGCCGCGGGCAAGGTCGTCTCCGGCACCGGCGGCGTCTGCTACCTGTACTTCCCGACGAAGCTGAGCGCGGCGCAGAAGAAGGCGCTGGCGGCCGTCGGCGTCAAGTGAGGGGCTGACCGGCCGGGGATGCGGGCGTCCGCGTCCGCACCCCCGGCACCCCCGGCACCCCGGCCCCCGCATCACGTCACCGGGTCGACCACCCAGTCGGGGTGCCCCGGCATCGGCGGGGTCTTCGAGCCGTACAGCCACGGGTGGAGGAAGCCTTCGAGGTCCTCGCCCGCGACCTTCGACGCCAGGGCGATGAACTGCCGCGTGCTCGCCGCGCGGCCCTTGAAGCCGCTCACCCAGGCGCGCTCGATCTTCTGGAACGTGGCCTCGCCCACCTCCTCGCGCAGCGCGTACAGGACGAGTGCGGAGCCGTCGTACCGCATGCGCTTGAAGAGGTTCGGCTCGGTCGGCTCGGCGGGGGCGCCGAAGTCCTTGCGCCACTGGTCGTGGGCCGCGTAGGCCGTCTTCATGGCGGCCTCGAAGCTGTCTCCGCCGTGGGCCTCCGAGTACAGCCGCTCGTAGAACCGGGCGTGCCCTTCGCTCACCCAGAGGTCCGACCAGCTCTTGAGGGCCACGCTGTCGCCGAACCACTGATGGGCCAGCTCGTGCACCATGTTCCGCTCGGCGTCGACCTTGGTGCCGAGCAGGTCCGCCTTGGGGACGAGCGAGAGCGTCTGCGTCTCCAGGGCGACGCCGAGGTCGGTGTCGCCGACCAGGATGCCGTAGCGGTCGAACGGATAGGGGCCGAGCCGCTCCTCCAGCCACTTCAGGTGTTCGGGCGTGAGCGCGCGGTGGGCGGCGGTCGGTCCGACGAGGGACTCCGGCACGACGTCCCGCAGCGGGAGACCGCCGGGTCCCTCGCTCTCGACCAGCTCGAACCTGCCCACGGCGAGCTGGACGAGCTGCGTGGAGAGCGGCTGCCCGGAGTCGTACGTCCAGCGCAGCCTGCCGCCGGGGGCCCGGGTGCGCGAGACCAGCCTGCCGTTGGCGACGGCCGTGCGGTCGCCGGGCGTGGTGATGCGGAAGGTGATCGGCGCGCGCTGACCGGGGTGGTCGTTGCCGGGGAAGATCAGCCGGGAGCCGTTGGGCTGCGGGTAGACGACCGTGCCGTCGGGGGTGGGTATCCAGCCGTAGTCCTCGATGGCGTCGTCGCGGTGCCGGGTCTGCGTCGGGTCGGCGGTGTAGGTGACCTTGACGGTGAAGGAGGCGCCGTGGGCGATCGGGGATTTCGGCGTCACGGTCAGCTCGTCGCCGTCCCGTACGGCGTCCGCCTTCGCGCCGTTCACCGTCACGGTGTGCAGGGTGTTGCCCGCGAAGTCCAGGTTGAAGCGCGAGAGCGCCTGGGTGGAGGTCGCATCGATGGTCGTCGCCGCCTCGAACGGCGTCCTCGGCGCCTGCCAGTCGAAGTCCAGGTAGTAGCGGTCCACGCGGTAGCCGCCGTTCCCGTCCAGCGGGAACAGCGGGTCACCGAGGCCGGGCGCGCCCGGCGTGGGCTTCCGGGCCGGGGCGTCGGGGGCCCCGGCGGCCTGGGAGGCGGGAGCGGTGAGGGCGGCCGTCACGGCGATCGCCGCCGCGAGGGCGAGCCGTGCTCCACGGTGGGACGTCCGGTAGGTGCTCATCGGGAACCTCTCGGTCGGATGCTGTCCGTTCGTGCGTCGTGTCACGGTTCAGACGCACGGCGAGGCCGGCCGGTTGTGGGGTGACCAAGCTCTCTCCCGCAACCGGCCGCGCGGCTGGCATGGTGGAGGGGTCCTGTGGGGGGAAGCCGCTGGTACTCGGACCAGTCGGCCCAGTCGAACGTCAGCGAGAAGACATGACCGCGACCTCTGCCACCGCTGTCCGCGTGCACGCCCGTACCGGCGGCCCCAAGGAAGACGGACCCCACCTGTTCGAGCACCTCGCGGGCTGGACGCTCGTCGTCGTCCTGGCGATGCTCGTCACCCAGGCCGGTCTGCTCTGACCGGCGCACGCGTGCGAGGGGGGTGGGAGCCGCGGTCCGCGGCTCCCACCCCCCTCGCGGGTGTCGCCCGCGTCAGTTGATGGCCTTGATCAGCTCACCGTTGGCCGTGTCGCCGCTGAGCTCCCAGAAGAACGTGCCGCCGAGTCCCTGCTGGTTCTTGTAGGTCATCTTCCCCGCGATGGTGGCCGGGGTGTCGTAGCTCCACCAGTTGTTGCCGCAGTGCGCGTACGCGGTCCCGCCGACCGTGCCGTTGGCCGGGCACTTGGTCTTCAGCACCTTGTAGTCGTCGATGCCCTGCTCGTACTTGCCCGCCGCCGGGCCCGTCGCCGTGCCGCCGGGCGCCTTCTGCGTGACGCCCGTCCAGCCGCGGCCGTAGAAGCCGATGCCGAGCAGCAGCTTGTTCGCGGGGATGCCGAGGCCCTTGAGCTTCTTGATGGTGGCGTCGGAGTCGTAGCCCTGCTTCGGTATGCCGCTGTAGGACGTGAGCGGCGAGTGCGGGGCCGTCGGGCCCTTCGCGTCCCAGGCGCCGAAGTAGTCGTACGTCATCGGGTTGTACCAGTCGACGTACTGGGCGGCGCCCGCGTAGTCGGCCGCGTCGAGCTTGCCGCCGGCCGAGGCGTCGGCCGGGATCGCCGCGGTCACGAGGTTGCCGCTGCCGAACTTCGAACGGACCGCGGACATCAGCTTCTTGTACGCGTCGCGCCCGCTGGTGTCACACGTCAGGCCGCAGGCGTTCGGGTACTCCCAGTCGATGTCGATGCCGTCGAAGACATCGGCCCACTTGGAGTTCTCGACCAGGTCGTAGCAGGACTTGGCGAACGCCTCGGGGTTCTTCGCGGCCTCGGTGAACCCGCCCGACCAGGTCCAGCCGCCGAAGGACCACAGCACCTTGAGGTTCGGGTGCTTCTTCTTCAGCTTGCGGAGCTGGTTGAAGTTGCCGCGCAGGGGCTGGTCCCAGGTGTCGGCGACGCCGTCCACCGACTGGTCGGCGGTGTAGGCCTTGTCCGTGGCCGCGTAGGCGTCGCCCATCGCGCACTTGCCGCCCTGGACGTTGCCGAAGGAGTAGTTGATGTGCGTCAGCTTGTTCGCGGAGCCGGACGTCTCGATGTTCTTGACGTGGTAGTTCCGGTCGTAGACGCCCCACTCGGTGAAGTAGCCGACGACCTTGGAGCCCGCGGCGGCCTTCTGCTCCGGGGCGGCGCTCTGCCCGGCGGACGCGGTGCCCGCCCCGGCGAGCAGGCCCGCGCCGAGGACGACGGAACAGGCGGTGGCGACGAGGGCCCGGAAGCCGGTGCGGGAAGTGTGCGGTCTGAGCATCGTGTCTCCTCGTGGGGGGAGGGAGGACCCTGCGAAGGGGAAGGGGCTGTGGTGCTGTGGACCTGCGCTGCGCCAGGCGCGGGAGGGCCCGCTCGGCATGGTTCCCACGCTTGGCATGAACGCGGTGAAACGTTCGGGGGAACAGTAGGAGGACTAGACCAGTGCGGTCAATGGTGCGTACCAATGCGGACGCCTCGGCGGCCCCGGCGGCAATCTCGCATCATCTTTCGAGTAAGCGGTCGTTAACTAGTGACTGGCTGCCGCCGATCGGGCATACTCAACGCGCCACAGCCGCTGGTCAGCCGCTTCCGTGACCCGGAAGGAGACCCTGGCTCGGCATCGTTACCCGGCGGCGCCGCCTCACCCTGCGCGGGCGCCCGTCGTAGCCCCACAGGGAGGAGAGCGACATGCCCGACCACGCCTTGCAGCCGGTGGAACGTCAGCTGCCCACGGACGAGGCCAGGGATCTGCTCTCGCTCGTCCGGGACATAGTCCAGCGCGAGATCGCACCGAGGGCGGCCGACGAGGAGGACACCGGGCACTTCCCGCGCGAACTCTTCACGCTGCTCTCCGCGTCGGGTCTGCTCGGCCTCCCCTACTCCTCCGAGTTCGGCGGCGGCGACCAGCCCTACGAGGTCTACCTCCAGGTGCTCGAAGAGCTCGCCGCGGCCCGGCTGACGGTCGGCCTCGGTGTCAGCGTCCACTCCCTGTCCTGCCACGCCCTGGCCAGGTACGGGACCAAGGAGCAGCGAGCCGCGCACCTGCCCGACATGCTCGGCGGCGGCCTGCTCGGCGCGTACTGCCTCTCCGAGCCCTCGTCCGGCTCCGACGCCGCCTCGCTGCGCACCAAGGCGGTGCGCGAGGGCGACGACTGGGTGCTCACCGGCACCAAGGCGTGGATCACGCACGGCGGCGTCGCCGACTTCTACACCGTCCTCGCCCGCACCGGCGGCGAGGGCGCCCGCGGCGTCACGGCGTTCCTGGTGCCGGGCGACGCCGAGGGCCTCTCCGCGGCGCCGCCCGAGAAGAAGATGGGCATGAAGGGCTCGCCCACCGCCCAGATCCACTTCGACGGCGTCCGCGTGCCCGACTCCCGCCGCATCGGCGAGGAGGGCCACGGCTTCGCGATCGCGCTCTCCGCGCTGGAATCGGGGCGGCTCGGCATCGCGGCCTGTGCGATCGGCGTGGCCCAGGCGGCACTCGACGAGGCGCTCTCGTACGCCACGGAGCGGCGGCAGTTCGGCCGGCCCATCGCGGACTTCCAGGGCCTTCGCTTCATGCTCGCGGACATGGCGACGCAGATCGAGGCGGGCCGCGCGCTCTACCTGTCCGCGGCGCGGCTGCGGGACGCGGGCCGGCCGTTCTCCAAGCAGGCGGCGATGGCGAAGCTGCTCTGCACGGACGCCGCGATGAAGGTGACGACCGACGCCGTGCAGGTCCTCGGCGGGTACGGCTACACCGCCGACTTCCCCGTCGAGCGCTTCATGCGCGAGGCCAAGGTGCTCCAGATCGTGGAGGGCACCAATCAGATCCAGCGCATGGTCATCGCGCGTCACCTCGCGGGTCCCGACTCCCGCTGAACGGACCGTGCGGCACCGGCGGCGCCGTGAGCATGCACCACTCCGGGTCGTGGCGCCCCGGCAGGGTCCGGTCGCGGTCGGCCCAGATCCGGATCAGGGCGCGGTAGATCGGCGGGTCCTGGAGGTGCGGCTGCGGCGGCTGCTGGACGGCCGGGGGCGGCTGGTAGGCGGTGTGGTGCGCCTGCGGGTACATCGCCTGGTACGTCTGCTGCGGCTGGGGCTGCCGTGACGGGCGGGGCTGCTGCCAGTGCTGCTGCGGCAGTTCGGCCTGCGGGGGCTGCGGAGTCCGCGGGGCACGCCCGGCCCCCCGGGTAACCGATTCTGCGGAGGCGGGCACCATCACCAGGGTGCGTCGTCGGTGGCCGGTGGGGACGTGCGTCGGACCGCTGTCCGTAGAGGTCATGCCGGGCCAACGCCCGCCGCGCCCCCGAAGTCACCGCTTCCCGGATTCGGGCGTCAGTTCAGAGGGTGCGCGGGTGGGGCGGCGTGTCCGACCGCGCCACGGCGGCCCGGCGGCCGTGGCGCGGGTCGGTCGCGAGGGTGCCGGGCCGGGCCCGGCGGCCGCTCAGGCCGCGGGCCGGTCCTGCCGCGGTACGCGGAAGGGGCGCGAACCGGGACCGCCCACGTGCGAGAACGGCTGCGTCCGCCAGTCGAGCCCCTGAGGGAGCGTCAACAGCAGGGCCGTGTCCTGCTCCTGGGCCTCCATCGTCTCGTCGGCGGGCTTCGCGTCGGTCGCCGCGCGTCCGGTGCCCGCGCAGACCGTGAGCCCGAACGGGTTCCACGGAGTGGGGCACAGCGCGTGCTCCGGCAGGACGTCCTCGTCGGCCAGGAGCGCGATCGGCTGCCCGCAGTCGGGGCAGGTCACGCGGTACATCTCGAAGGTGTCGTACGCGTCGAGAAGGGCGTCAGCCGGTTCGACGCCCTCCGGCTCGGGCTCTGCGACCGGCTGCTGCTTCGCGCGTGCGGCACGGGCGGGACGCTTCAGATTCTGCATGGGACTCTCCCCCTTGGGTGGGCCGACAAGGCACCGCGGCCTCGACCACAGCAAGCACTTCCCGTCCCGTCGTAGGGGTAATCGTGACATCTCCCGGGACACGGCCGAAGGGATGTGTCCTTCGTCACATGCCGGGGGGAGTTGCCTGGCGGGAGGCGTTCCGGTGGCCACCGGAGGAACACGGGCGAACGCGCGTCCCGCACACCCCGCGTGCCGCTCGGGTATCCCGGGGGATCACGCGCCCTGTAGGTTCACGGCATGGAGGAGCTGGACCGACAGATCGTGCAGCTGCTCGTCAAGGACGGGCGGATGAGCTACACCGACCTGGGCAAGGCCACGGGCCTGTCCACGTCGGCCGTGCACCAGCGGGTACGCCGCCTGGAGCAGCGGGGCGTGATCCGCGGCTATGCCGCGGTCGTCGACCCCGAGGCCGTCGGGCTGCCCCTGACCGCCTTCATCTCGGTCAAGCCGTTCGACCCCAGCGCCCCCGACGACATCGCCGAACGCCTCGCGGGCGTCCCGGAGATCGAGGCCTGCCACAGCGTCGCGGGCGACGAGAACTACATCCTCAAGGTGCGGGTCGCCACCCCGCTGGAGCTGGAGCACCTGCTCAGCAGGTTGCGCGCGCTCGCCGGCGTCTCCACACGCACCACCGTCGTGCTCTCCACGCCCTACGAGGCCCGCCCGCCGCAGCTCTGACCCCGGCACGCCCGGCGGGCCACCCCGGCGTCGGGCGCCCGCACGCAGGGGCGAGACTGGACCCATGAGTGAGAGCACCGCCCCCGGGACCGACCCGCGGGACCCCGACGCCCCCCAGGGACACCGCACCGTGCTGCTGCGCGGCGGCGAGGTCCACAGCCCCGCCGACCCGTTCGCCACCGCGATGGTCGTCGAACGCGGACATGTCGCCTGGGTCGGCTCCGAGGGAGCGGCCGACGCCTTCGCCGCCGGCGTCGACGAGGTGGTCGACCTCGAAGGCGCCCTGGTCACCCCGGCGTTCACGGACGCCCACGTGCACACGACGGCCACCGGCCTCGCGCTGACGGGACTCGACCTCTCCGGGGCCCGCTCCCTGGACGAGGCGCTCGTTCTCGTACGCGAACACACCGCCGCGAGGCCGCACGACGAGGTGCTGCTCGGCCACGGCTGGGACGCCGCCCGCTGGCCCGGCGGCCGCCCGCCCACGCGCGAGGAGCTCGACGAGGCCACCGGCGGCCGGCCGCTCTACCTCTCCCGCATCGACGTCCACTCGGCGGTCGCCACCACCGCCCTGCTCGACCTGGTGCCCGGCGTCACCGCGCGGACCGGCTTCCACCGGGACGCCCCGCTGACCGACGACGCCCACCACGGCGTGCGGGCCGCGGCCCTCGCCGCCGTCACCCCCGCCCAGCGCGAGGAGGCCCAGCGGGTCGCCCTGCGGCACGCCGCCTCCCTCGGCATCGGCTCCGTCCACGAGTGCGCGGGGCCCGAGATCTCCGACGAGGACGACTTCACCGGGCTGCTGCGGCTCGCCGCCGACGAGGCCGGGCCGCGCGTGATCGGCTACTGGGCCGAACACGGCCCCGAAGGCGTGGCACGCGCGCGTGAGCTGGGCGCGGCCGGCGCCGCGGGCGATCTCTTCGTGGACGGCGCCCTGGGCTCGCACACCGCCTGCCTGCACCAGCCCTACGCCGACGGCGACCACACCGGCACGGCCCACCTGGACGCCGCCGCCGTTGCGGCCCACGTCGTGGCGTGCACCGAGGCGGGCCTCCAGGCGGGCTTCCACGCCATCGGGGACGCCGCGGTGAGCTCCGTGGCCGACGGCATGCGCCGGGCCGCCGAGAAGGTCGGCCCGGCCCGCGTACGGGCCGCCAGGCACCGCGTGGAGCACGCCGAGATGCTCACGCCGGACACCGTGGCCGCCTTCGCCGAGTTCGGCCTCACCGCGTCCGTGCAGCCGGCCTTCGACGCCCTGTGGGGCGGCGAGTACGGCATGTACGCCCAGCGCCTCGGGGCCGAGCGCGCGCGCACCCTCAACCCGTTCGCGGCCCTGCTGCGCGCGGGCGTGCCCCTGGCCTTCGGCTCCGACAGCCCGGTCACGCCGCTCGACCCCTGGGGCACGGTCCGCGCCGCCGCCTTCCACCGCACGCCCGAGCACCGCGTCTCGGCGCGGGCCGCGTTCACCGCCCACACGCGGGGCGGCTGGCGGGCGGTCGGCCGCGACGACGCCGGCGTCCTGGTGCCCGGCGCGCCCGCGGACTACGCCGTGTGGCGCACCTCCGATCTGGTGGTGCAGGCCCCGGACGACCGGGTCGCCCGCTGGTCGACCGACCCGCGCTCGGGCACGCCCGGTCTGCCCGACCTCTCGCCGGGGGCCGAACTCCCCGTCTGCCTGCGCACGGTGGTGGCCGGACGGCAGGTCTACGTGCGGCCACAAGAGTGATGTCACGGCGGTGCGCGGCACCGCTCACGGCCCCGCGCGGCTCCGTACTGCCGGGGAATCCCGGGCGCTGACCCGGCGGCCCCGGAGGACACCGCAGTTCACGGGGCTATTGACAGGGAGCCGTCGCGGGCCGGTAGGTTCGGCCGGGTCCACCACAGGACGTCCGACCGGCGAACCTCCACGCGGTCGTCGAACGCCGCTGGGTCACGGGCGGTGTGCCGCACCGGCACACCACCACCGGGAGCCAGGTCCAGCGCCCGCGACGCGGAGAAGAGGGAACGCATCAGCCGGCCGGCAGGTGGAACTCGGGTGGGGCCCGGACGCTCAGTAGACAACGGCTCTCGGTCGATCCGCAGCCAGCGGGTCCCAGGCCGGCCCGAAGGGCGCCGGGCCCTGATCCGCACGGCACGTGAGCCCCGACCCCGTGCCGACGCTGCGGCGCAGGCCGCGGCCACTATGGTGGTCCTCTGCGTACGAACGAAGGGGCAGTAGTGAACGACGGCGGTCGGGTCTCCGAAGCGGGGGACCAGGGGAGGCAGTTCGGCTCGCTCGGCACGGCCTTGGTGATCATTCCGACCTACGACGAGGCGGAGAACATCAAGTCCATCGTCGGCCGGGTGCGGGCCGCGGTCCCGGACGCGCACGTCCTGGTGGCCGACGACAACAGCCCCGACGGCACGGGCAAGATCGCCGATGAGCTCGCGGCCGGCGACGACCAGGTGCACGTGCTGCACCGCAAGGGCAAGGAAGGGCTCGGCGCCGCCTATCTGGCGGGCTTCCGCTGGGGCCTGGAGAACGACTACGGCGTCCTCATCGAGATGGACGCGGACGGCTCCCACCAGCCCGAGGAACTGCCGCGGCTCCTGACCGCGCTCAAGGGCGCCGACCTCGTGCTCGGCTCGCGCTGGGTGCCGGGCGGCCGGGTGGTCAACTGGCCCAAGCACCGCGAGTTCATCTCGCGGGGCGGCAGCACGTACTCGCGCCTCCTGCTCGACGTGCCGATCCGCGACGTGACGGGCGGCTACCGCGCCTTCCGCCGCGAGACCCTCGAAGGGCTCGGCCTCGGCGAGGTCGAGTCGCAGGGCTACTGCTTCCAGGTCGACCTGGCGCGCCGCGCCGTCAAGGCGGGCTACCACGTCGTCGAGGTGCCCATCACCTTCGTCGAGCGGGAGCTGGGCGACAGCAAGATGAGCCAGAACATCGTGGTCGAGGCGCTGTGGCGGGTCACGGCCTGGGGCGTCGGCGAGCGCGTGGGCCGGGCCATCGGCCGCAAGCAGCCCTGAGGACCCGTGTCATGACCCGCGGCCGCTTCGTGATCATCCCCCTTATCCCGGCCTGAGGCGGGGCCAGGCACACTGGGGGCATGACGAATGGCGCACCGCCTCCCCTCCGCCCCGCCGGGCCCCGCCGCCGCTCAGGACCGCTGAGGTATCTGCCGCTCGGCGTCGCCGCCTGGCTGGTCCTGGAGATCTGGCTGCTCACGGTCGTGGCGGGCGCCACGAGCGGGTTCGTGGTCTTCCTGCTCCTGGTGGGCGGCCTGCTGCTCGGCTCCGCGGTGATCAAGCGGGCGGGGCGCAGGGCGTTCCGCAAGCTCCAGGAGGCCGTGCAACAGCAGCAGAGCGGCATCACCCCCACCGAGGAGCGTCGGGGCGGTGGCGGCGCCCTGACGATGCTGGGCGGCCTGCTGATCATCCTGCCGGGACTGATCTCGGACGCCCTGGGGCTGATCCTGCTCGTGCCGCCGGTCCAGAAGGCGCTGGGGCGGTATGCGGAGCGCACCTTCGAGCGCAAGGTCCGCGAGGCGACGCCCGGCGGCTTCGGGGACGCCTTCCAGCAGGCCCGGATGCACCGCCCCGACGGCAAGGTCGTGCCCGGCGAGGTCGTCAGGGACGACGAGCCGCCGCGCGGCCCGCGCCCCGACGGCCCGCGCCTCCCGCGCTGAGGCGGCTCCGGCGAGGCGACCGCGGCACACGCGGGACGCGACGCACGCGAACGCTCAGGTCGTACGCATACTCAAGGGTGCTGTTCTCCATGCCCGTAATCCTGCGCCACTGAGTCGATCAGGGCCAGGGAATCCTTTGGACTGAG
>NZ_JBFAHX010000038.1:0-67803 GCF_040654435.1 Streptomyces sp. NPDC050703 | reverse complement strand
CCGCCCCGGGTCTGCGGCCTGTCGCCAGCGCACAACACCCCCCCGCGCTCACCCGCCCACCCCCCCAGTACAAAAGACCCGGGGCGCCCCCGGCCGGGGGCGCCCCTCCTCATACGTACGGGCCCTGGTGCGACCCGGGCCGGTCCCGCTACAGCCCCTGCCAGTCCGGCTTGTTGGCGTAGGTGTGCCGGAAGTAGTCCGCGAGCTTCAGCTTCGACGCCGCCGCCTCGTCCACGACGACCGTGGCGTGCGGGTGCAGCTGCAGCGCCGACGCCGGGACGACCGAGGCGACGGGACCCTCGACCGTCGCGGCCACCGCGTCCGCCTTGCCCTCGCCCGTGGCGAGCAGCACCAGGTGCCGCGCCTCCAGGATCGTCCCGATGCCCTGGGTGATCACGTGGTGCGGGACCTGCTCGATGTCCCCGTCGAAGAAGCGCGCGTTGTCCACCCGCGTCTGCTCGGTCAGCGTCTTGATCCGCGTGCGCGAGGCGAGCGACGAGCACGGCTCGTTGAACCCGATGTGCCCGTCGGTGCCGATCCCGAGGAGCTGGAGGTCGACGCCACCGGCCTCGGCCAGCGCCTTGTCGTACCGCACGCACGCCGACTGCACGTCCTGGGCACTGCCGTTCGGGCCCATGAACGACTCCTCGCTCAGCCCGAGCGGCTCGACGACCTCGCGCAGCACCACGGAGCGGTACGACTCCGGGTGGCCCGCGGGCAGCCCCACGTACTCGTCGAGCTGGCAGATCCGGGCCCGCGACGCGTCCACCTCACCGGCGGCGACCTTGGCGGCCAGCGCCTCGTAGATGGGCAGGGGGGTGGACCCGGTGGCGACACCGAGCAGGGCGTCAGGCTTGCGGCGCACCAGGGCGGCCATGGCCTCCGCGATGAGCTCGCCGCCTGCCGTGGCGTCCGGGACGATGACAACTTCCACGCTGGGCCTGCCGATCTGGAGAGGGCTCTACGATTGGTGGTATAGACCAATCTAGCAGAGCTGTGCCCTGCCGGCAGGTCTTTCGCGGGCCCGCGTCTCCCCGATTCGCTAATGGCCGCTATACAATTCGCTCCATGGCGACGAAACGGCGCGGGCGCCCCCGTTCCTTCGACCGCGAGGCAGCGCTTGAGCAGGCGGTCCAGGCCTTCTGGGAGCACGGGTACGAAGGTACGTCCGTCTCCGACCTGACGCGCGCCATGGGCATCGGCGCCCCCAGCCTCTACGCCGCGTTCGGTGACAAGCGCACGCTCTTCGACGAGGTCGTCGCGCGCTACGACGTCTCCCACGGCGCCTTCGCCGAGCGTGCCCTCGCCGAGGAGCCCACCGTGCGCGGCGGAGTGGCGCGCCTGCTGCGCGAGGCCGCGGCCGCCTTCACCGACCCCGCCCACCCGCGCGGCTGCCTGGTCGTCACCGCCGCCACGAACTGCACGACCCCGGAGGTGGAGAAGTCCCTGCGCGAGCGGCGGAACGCCGCCGTCGCGGACATCCGGTCCCGCGTCGGCGCGGCCGTCGCGGCGGGCGAGCTGCCGGAGACCGCCGACCCCGCCGCCCTCGCCCGCTATGTGCGCGCGGTCTTCCAGGGGATGTCCCAGCAGGCCAGGGACGGCGCGACCAGACAGGAGCTGGAAGCGGTGGCGGATCTGGCGATGTCGGTGTGGCCGGCGGCCGGACTGCCGGAGAATGGGGCTGAGAATGGGGCCTGACCCCTGGGGGAGGCGCCCCCGGGGGAAGCGGCAGGAACAAAGATGTGCCCGCGCGTAGACATCGGAGAATGGTCTAGTCCACAATGCGGGAGTAAAGCCTCCGCTCTCCCCGCACAGGAGAGCGGACCGAGGAACCGGCGCTCTCTGCCCTGACTGCGCCGAGTCCTCCCGATCGGCCGCCCGGTACCGCACATTCTGGGGGCCGATGCACCTGAAGGGCTGCGGTGCCGTGGGTGGGTCGAGGGTCCCACCCTGGCGCCGCGGCTCGTCGGGAGCCGCCGTACGTGAAAGGTACGCTCGCACTCGTGCCCTCCATGAACGACCTCGTACGCCAGCACACCGCCCTCGGTGACTCCGACCTCGAGTGGCTGCATCTGCTGGTCTCGGAGTGGCAGCTGCTCTCCGACCTCTCCTTCGCCGACCTCGTGCTGTGGGTCCCCACCCGTGATGGCACCCGCTATGTCTCGGTGGCGCAGATGCGGCCCAACACGGGCCCCACCTCCTACCAGGACGACATGGTCGGCCACCTCGTGCCGCGCGGCCGGCGGCCCCTCCTCGACGCCGCCCTCGACGAGGGCCGCATCGTCCGCGAGGGCGACCCCGAGTGGCGCGAGGAGGTCCCGGTGCGGGTGGAGTCCATTCCCGTACGGCGGGAGGGGCGGGTACTGGGAGTGATCGCCCGCAACACCAACCTGCTGACGGTCCGCACGCCGTCGCGCCTCGAACTGACCTACCTCCAGTCGGCCTCCGACCTGGCGCAGATGATCGCCGCGGGGTCGTTCCCGTTCCCGGGGCAGCAGGTGGACATGGACGCGTCCCCGCGCGTGGGGGACGGTCTGCTGCGGCTCGACGCCGACGGCATCGTCCAGTACGCGTCGCCGAACGCCCTGTCCGCCTACCACCGCCTCGGCCTCGCCGCCGATCTGGTCGGTCATCACCTGGGCAGGGCCACCGCCGAACTCGCGCCGTCGCGCGGACCGGTGGACGAGGCCCTGGCCAAGGTCGCCAGCGGCTGGGCGCCGCGCGAGTTCGAGATCGAGGGCGGGGACGGCGTGATCCAGCTCCGCGCGATCCCGCTCAAGCCGAAGGGGCCGCGCATCGGTTCCCTCGTACTCCTGCGCGACGTCACGGAACTGCGCCGCCGTGAGCGGGAGTTGATCACCAAGGACGCGACCATCCGGGAGATCCACCACCGGGTGAAGAACAACCTCCAGACGGTCGCCGCGCTGCTGCGGCTGCAGGCCCGCCGCATCGACTCGGCCAAGGGCAGGGAGGCGCTGGAGGAGGCGGTGCGCCGCGTCGGCTCCATCGCCATCGTCCACGAGACGCTCTCCCAGAACCTCGACGAGCGGGTGGAGTTCGACGAGATCGCCGACCGGGTCCTCGCGATGGTCGCCGAGATCTCGCCCGGCAAGGTCGCGGGCCGGCGCACCGGACGCTTCGGCATCCTCGACGCGGAGGTGGCGACACCGCTGTCGATGGTGCTCACGGAGATCCTGCAGAACGCCCTGGAGCACGGGTTCCGCGAGGGGGACACCGGCACGGTCGAGGTCTCGGCGGTGCGCGGCGGCACCACCAAGGAGGCGCGGCTGCTGATCACCGTCCAGGACGACGGCGTCGGCCTGCCGGACGACTTCGACCCGCACCGCTCCGGCAACCTGGGCCTGCAGATCGTCCGCACCCTCGTCGAGGGGGAGCTGGGCGGCACCTTCGACATGGTCCGCGCCTCCGAGCGCGGCACGCGGGTGCTCCTCGACATCCCGATCCACGGCCACAAGTAGCGGCGGCCGGGCGACGGCGGCGGTGCATGCCGGCCGCGCACCGGACAGCACACAGCAGTGAGCCCCGGACCGAAGTGGTCCGGGGCTCACTGCTCACGTTGCGATGCGCATCGGGGGTACTGCGCGGCTGCGGCTCGGGGGCGGGAGATGCGTACGCGGTGTACGCGCCGCCAAGCTCAGGCTCGTCGGGGGTGTGGGCGTCAGGCGCTGGCCTGGCGTGCACGGTTGCGAGCGGCGCGGCGCTTCATCGCGCGGCGCTCGTCCTCGCTGAGGCCACCCCAGACGCCGGAGTCCTGGCCGGACTCAAGCGCCCACTGCAGGCACTGCTCCATGACGGGGCAGCGGCGGCAGACGGCCTTGGCTTCCTCGATCTGCAGCAGCGCAGGACCGGTGTTGCCGATGGGGAAGAAGAGCTCGGGGTCTTCTTCGCGGCAAACGGCGTTGTGACGCCAGTCCATGGCTGCTACCTCTCCTTGGTATGACATTCAGGTTGCTTGTGAATGTGAACGCTTTCACGAATCCCTCGACGCGGGAAGGGCCGACGCCCAGTTGCCTGGTGTGGACCTGTGGTGGAGGAGGGGTTCTGGCTCTCTGCGGGGCCGATGTTGCGGGCCGTCCCGATCGCCATGTAGAGATTCGCAAACCTCGGCGGCGGATACAACCCCTTCCGGAAAGTTTTTTTGGATTCCTCAGTGTCGACTGGGTCACAGCCGTACTTCCATGGGGTGGATCCTGGCCTAAACGTTCGACTGAAAGGACTTTAGGCCCTTCTACTCACACAATCACACGCAGTGCACGGCGAACGCCTGTGAACGTCACGCTCGTACGCAGTCCCAAGTGGTCACCGTCCATCTGGAGGGGCAGTGGAACCTTTGAATGCAAGGTGAAGTCCGTGAGGTCGTGGAGCGTGACCGCGTGCTTACCGTGTGGTCCCCGTTCCGGTGTGGACGTCAGTAGCTGCGTTCCGTAACGGGCCACCGCGGCCGTCGAGAGCTTCTTCAGTCCCAGCACGTCGAGCGCGGTGTCGAAGGACGCCCGCGGGGACGCGTACAGGGGGCGATTGCCCAGGTAGGAGTAGGGCGAGGTGTTGCAGACTATCGACAGCACCAGGTCCGTCACCGGGTCCTCGCCCGGCCGCTCCAGCGTGATCATGCCGCGTCTGCGGTGGGGCTCGTCGATGAACTGCCGCAGCACCTGGCGGACGTAGAGCGCGTGGGTGGAGCGTCTGCCCAGCTCGCGCTGCTGTTCGACTCTGCCGACCACGCCGCCGTCGAAGCCGAGCCCCGCGCAGAACGTGAACCAGCGCGAGGGCACCGACTCGTCCTCCGTGCCCGGCGTGCCGCCCGCGATGCCCAGGCCCACCGTGCGCTCACTGCCCTCGCGCAGGGCGTCGAGGAGGGCGCCGGTGGCCTCCACCGCGTCGTTCGGCAGCCCGAGGGCGCGCGCGAAGACGTTGGTGGAGCCGCCGGGGACGACGGCGAGGCGGGGGAGGTGGTCCGGATCGGGGCCGTGGTGGAGCAGTCCGTTGACGACTTCGTTGACGGTGCCGTCGCCGCCGAGGGCGACGACCAGCTCGATGTCCTTGCTCTCCGCGGCCTGCCGGCCGAGGTCTCTCGCGTGCCCCCGGTACTCCGTGGTCACCGCGTCGAGCTTCATCTCGCTCGCCAGTGCGTGGACCAGGACGTCACGCGTACGCGCACTGGTGGTGGTTGCCGCCGGGTTGACCACGAGAAGTGCACGCATGCTGAGCAGGGTACCCAGCTCTCACCGGACGACCCAGACCGAGGTGCCGGGGCACGGAGGCGCGGGGCTACCCTGCTGGAGTGAGTACTGAGCGGAAAACCACCCCCGAAGCCCCGGAGCCGGCCGCGCCGGGTCCGCGTCCCGGACGGCTCACCGCCGCCGCGGCCCTGTCCGCGCTGGAGGGCCTGGCGCTGGTCGCCGGGGGTGTGTACATGCTCGTGATGGGCCTCGCCGGATCGCCCGACGACCCCCGCCAGGCCGAGACCGGCGGCATCACGCTGATCGTCCTCGCGCTGCTGCCGCTGCTCGCCGCGCGCGGGCTGCTCAGGCAGCGCCGGTGGAGCCGCGGGCCCGCGATCATCACGCAGATCATGGCGCTGCCCGTGGCCTGGCAGCTGCTCCAGGCCGACAGCGCCGCGATCCCCGCGGGCATCGCCCTCGCGGTCGTGGCGATCGCCTCACTGGTGCTCCTGGTCCATCCGGCGACGACCGAGGCCCTCGGCATCCGGGGCCACGGCGGCGTGCAGGACCAGAAGTAGCACCGGCGTCCCCGGAGCGGCCTACTCCTCCACGAGCAGCTTCTCGCGGAGCTGGGCCAGGGTGCGGGCCAGCAGGCGCGAGACGTGCATCTGGGAGATGCCGACCTCCTGCGCGATCTGCGACTGCGTCATGTTCCCGAAGAAGCGCAGCAGCAGGATGCGCTTCTCGCGCGGCGGCAGGTCTTCGAGCAGCGGCTTGAGCGATTCGCGGTACTCGACGCCCTCAAGGGCCTCGTCCTCGGCGCCCAGGGTGTCCGCCACGGCCGGCGACTCGTCGTCCGTGTCGGGGACGTCCAGGGACAGCGTGGAGTAGGCGTTCGCCGACTCCAGGCCTTCGAGGACCTCCTCCTCCGAGATCGCCAGCTTCTCCGCCAGCTCGTGCACCGTGGGGGAGCGGCCGTGCATCTGGGACAGCTCGGCCGTCGCCGTCGTCAGCGAGAGACGCAGCTCCTGCAGGCGCCGCGGGACGCGGACCGCCCACCCCTTGTCGCGGAAGTGCCGCTTGATCTCACCGACGACCGTCGGCGTCGCGTACGTGGAGAACTCCACGCCGCGCTCCGGGTCGAACCGGTCGACGGACTTGATCAGGCCGATCGTGGCGACCTGGGTGAGGTCGTCGAGCGGCTCGCCGCGGTTGCGGAAGCGGCGGGCCAGGTGCTCGACGAGCGGCAGGTGCATGCGGACGAGCTGGTTGCGCAGCTCCGCGTACTCCCGACTGCCGCTGTCCAGGGCGCGCAGCTCGACGAACATCGCGCGTGCGCTGCTCCGGTCCCGTGGATCGTGCCGGCTGTGCTCGTGCTCGCTCATGTTTCCCGCCCGTCGCCCGCCGCCCCGGCCGGAGAGCTGCTGGAGCCCGTCCTTGGCGGTCGGCTCTGCCTGCTCCGACACATCGGCCACCGTCAGCGGACCCGATTGCTCCGGGTCCTCAGGGTGCGGTTTCGCCTGCTGCTCGGGGATTCCGGTGGTCATACGGCGCGTCCCCTCCCCGCCGTCGACGGGCAGACTCTGTGTGCCGCGCTCTTCGTCCCGCACCGGCCCGTCTCCGTTCACGCCGGCCCGGGTCCCGCGCCGCGCTTCTTGTAGAGGCTGATCGAGACGGTGTTGTCCTCGGCGACGGCGGAGTCCACCTGGCCCGCGAGGGCCGACAGCACGGTCCAGGCGAAGGTGTCGCGCTCCGGGGCCCGGCCGTCGGTCGTCGGCGCCGAGACCGTCACCTCCAACGAGTCGTCGACGAGCCGGAAGACGCAGCTGAGCACCGAGCCGGGCACGGCCTGTTGCAAGAGGATCGCGCAGGCCTCGTCGACCGCGATGCGGAGGTCCTCGATCTCGTCGAGAGTGAAGTCCAAACGCGCCGCGAGGCCGGCCGTCGCCGTCCGCAGCACCGACAGGTAGGCACCCGCAGCCGGAAGGCGGACTTCCACGAAGTCCTGATTTCCGGGCTCGCCTGCGATCTGGGACACCCTCACCTCCAAGGTGGTACAAGCACTTTCGGGGCTCCGGCCCGCCGTCGGCGGCGGTCCGGCCTGCGTCACACGGGTAACGCGCCACGTAGTTATGCGGTGACGCTACCGCGATCCCCAGCTCCGTGTCCCGGGGGCCCCGTCCCGATGCTGTCACTCATAGTAAGCATATGAGTACGCACAGTGGCTAGGGGTTCGGCGGGCCCAATTGGAAAGAACGGGTGCCGGGTTGACGTACCCAGGCGTCAGACGATCGAACCGTCCACGAAGCACCATCGCCAGCTCTCGCCCGGCTCGAAGGTCCTCATCACTGCGTGTGAGGTCTCCTCGAAGTGCGCCGTCGCGTGCCGGAACGGCGAGGAGTCGCAGCAGCCCACGTGTCCGCACTCCAGGCAGAGCCGCAGCTGCACGGGGTGGCTGCCGGCCGCGCGGCACTCCAGGCACGTGTCGCTCAGCGGTGACACCTCGGGGCGGGGCAGCGCTGCGACATGCGGACACTCGTTCATGATTGCCAGGTTACGTCGGGAAAGCGGAAGGCGGAGGGGTCTGCCGATGGATGTACTGCCCCTGGTGGCATTGGTCGCGGCGAGCGCCGTGGTGGCGGGGGCCGCGCGCAGGACCCCCGTACCCGCTCCGCTGCTCCTGGTGGGCGCGGGACTCGTCGCCGCGTACGTGCCCGGCGTACCCGACTACCACCTCGATCCGCACATCGTCCTGCCGCTGATCCTGCCGCCCCTGCTGCACACGGCCGCACTGGAGAGCTCCTACCTGGACCTGCGCGCCAACATCAGACCCGTCGCGCTGCTCTCCGTCGGCTACGTGCTCTTCGCCACGCTCGCCGTCGGCTGGCTGGCGTACCTGCTCATCCCCGACCTGCCGCTGACGGCCGCGCTGGTGCTCGGCGCCGTGATCGCGCCGCCGGACGCCGTCGCGGCGACCGCGATCGCGCGCAAGGTCGGCCTGCCGTCCAGGATCACCACGATCCTCCAGGGCGAGTCCCTGGTGAACGACGCCACGGCGATCACCGCCTACAAGGTCGCTCTCGCGGCGGCGGTCGGCGAGGGCGCGAGCTGGTCGGGCGGCGTCAGGGAGTTCCTGGTGGCGGCGGTCGGCGGCGTCGGCGTCGGACTGATCCTGATGGTGCCGATCCACTGGCTGCGCACGCACCTCAAGGAGGCGATGCTGCAGAACACGCTGTCGCTGCTGATCCCCTTCGTCGCGTACGCGGCCGCGGAGCAGGTGGGCGCCTCCGGAGTGCTCGCCGTGGTCGTCGTCGCCCTCTACCTCGGACACCGCTCCTGGCAGGTCGACTTCGAGACGCGGCTGCAGGAGGCCGCGGTGTGGCGGGTCGTCGCGTTCATCCTGGAGTCGGCGGTCTTCGCGCTCATCGGGCTGCAGCTGCCCGTCGTGCTCAAGGGGCTCGGCGAGTACAGCGTCGGCCAGGCCGCCTGGTACGCCGCCGGGGTCTTCCTGTTCGTCGTGGTGGTGCGCTTCGTGTGGTCCTACCCGGCGACATACCTGCCGCGGGCCGTCTCGAAGCGGATCAGGGAGCGCGAGGACGACCTGGACTGGCGCAGGCCGCTGATCGTGAGCTGGGCCGGGATGCGCGGCGTGGTCTCGCTGGCCATCGCCTTCTCCATCCCGGTCGCCATGGAGGACGGGGAGCCCTTCCCCGCGCGCAACCTTGTCCTGTTCCTGACCTTCACCACGGTCATCGGCACGCTCGTCGTGCAGGGACTCTCGCTGCCGTGGCTGATCCGTGTCCTGAAACTGCCGGGCAGGGACGGGCGGGCGCAGACCCTCGCCGAGGCGCAGGCGCAGAACGCCGCCTCACAGGCCGCGGAGGCCCGGGTGGCGTCCCTGATGGAGGACGAGCGCAACTGCCTCCCGCAGCCCCTCCAGGACCGTCTGAGCACCGTTCTGGAGCGGCGCCGCAACTCCGTGTGGGAGCGGCTCGGCCAGCCCAACCCCGTGACCGGCGAGTCGGCGGACGACACCTACCGCCGCCTCGCGCGCGAGGCGATCGCCGCGGAGCGCGAGGTCTTCGTGCGGATGCGGGACGAGCGGCGCATCGACGACGAGATGATGCGGACGCTGCTGCGCAAGCTGGACCTGGAGGAGGCGGCCGTCTACCGCGAGGTCGACGACTGAGGTGGGGCCGACGGCTGGGCCGCCGCGTCACCGGCGCCGGTGACGACCGCGGTGAGGCGGGTGCCGGGCGGGAAGGCGCCCTCCGCGCAGAGGACGGTCAGCGCGTGCAGGAGCTTGGCGACATAGAGCCTCTCCACGGAGAGGCCCGTCTCCCGGCCGTGGCGCCGCTCGAAGTCCTCGGCGAAGGCCACAGGGCGGGGGGCGTACGGGCGTAGCCGCCGCAGTGGAAGCGCTCGTCCAGGCTCCAGTTGGCGGTCGGTGCGCCGAGCGCCGACCGCTGGAGCGCCCGTATCCCCGGGCCGAGGAAGCCGCCCTTGAGCACCGGTATCCCGAGGGCCCTGCGGTGCGGGCCGAGCCCCGCGGCGAGCCCCGCGAGGGTGCCGCCGGTCCCGCAGGCCACGGCGGCCACGTCGGTGTGCTCGCGCAGCTCCTCGCCCAGCGCCGCGCAGCCCCGGACGGCCAGGGCGTTGCTGCCGCCCTCGGGGATCACGTAGGCGTCCCGCGCGTCCGTCGCGCGCAGGAGGGCGTCCAGCGTCGCGGGTTCGCTCTTCGCGCGGTACGTCGGTCTGTCGACGAAGTGCAGCCGCATGCCGTCGGCGGCGCAGCGGGCCAGGGACGGGTTCAGGGGGCGCCCGGCGAGCTCGTCGCCGCGTACGACGCCGATGGTGGCGAAGCCGAGGAGGCGGCCCGCGGCGGCCGTGGCCCGCAGGTGGTTGGAGTAGGCGCCGCCGAAGGTGAGCAGCGTGCCGTGCCCGGCGTCGGCGGCGGCCGACAGGTTCAGCGCCAGCTTGCGGTACTTGTTGCCCGGCAGCTCCGGGTGGATCAGATCGTCGCGCTTGAGCAGCAGCCGCACGCCGTGGCGCTCGAAGCGGTCGTCCCTGACGTACTGCAACGGCGACGGCAGCCGCGGGGACAGACCGGTGGGCGGGGTGGGATGCACCCCGCCATTGTCCCCCGCGAGGCACCGTGCGGCCGGGGCGGGGGAGACGGGAGGGGGCCTGTGCCAATGCCGGGCCCCCGCTGGTGGGTTACTTGAGGCGTTCCTCGACGCGGGACCGCATCGCGTCCATCGTGAAGCCGCGCGGGTCCACCTTGCCCGGCTGCCACTCCAGGTGGCCGATCACCGAGCGCTCCGTCCAGCCGTGGTGGCGGCAGATCGCCGCCGAGATCCTCTCTATGGCGTCGAACTGCTCTTCGGTCCAGGGGTCCTCGCCGTCACCGAGGTTCTCGCACTCGAAGCCGTAGAAGTGGCGGTTGCCGTCGGTGTTCGCCTCGTTGTCCGGGGGGAGGCGCTTCTCGGCGATGACCGCGCGCAGGACGTCGTCGTCACCGAGCCCCGCGTGGTTGGCGCGGCCGTACCCGACGAGGTGGACGCGGCCGTCCTTGGTGATCACGCCGTGGCAGAGCGGACCCGGCAGCGAGGCGTACCCGTCCCGGCAGATCTCCACCGTGCGCTCGCTGCCCTTGGTCACGGTGTGGTGGATCATGACCCCGTGCACGGGCCCCCAGGGGCCCTTGTGGTTGCGGTTGTGGTGCTCCCAGTCGCCTACCTCGACGACGGTGACGCCCTCGTCTCGCAGCGCGTCCAGAAAGCGTCCCGCGGACATGGGTGGGGCCATGACCGCCTCCTTTGCGGAGCGCGACGGCCGCCTGTCGCGAACCGCCTCGTACGCCCTGCTTGTACCGGAAGTCCGGTGCCCGGACCAGCCGTTCGGAAGCAATCCGGGGCGTGTTCGGGCACCGTGCGAGCCGATCCGGTCAGGTGCCGTGCAGGAACGCGTCGCCGTTCGCCGCGACGTGCGCCTCCACGGCCCGCAGCGCCTGCGCGGTGGCCTCCGGGGAGCCCGAGCCGTGCCGCTCGGCGTAATACGCCGCGCCCAGCTTCCTCAGGAGCGCGTCGCCCGCCCGCTTCTCCTGCACCTCGTCGATCTTCTGCCTGCCCTGCGTGAGGCCGCGCTGCGCCTGTTCCTTGGCGCGGTCGAGGAAGCCCGCCATTGCTGTCTCCTGCCGGTCGATGCGAAAGGTGTGAAAGGCGCGCACGGCGTGAACGCCCCGCACATGATCCAACGGGTGCCTCGGCGCCGGGGTTCCCGCGCGCCGCCCCGTTGGGCCGGACGGGTGAAAACGCCACCCATGCCCCGCGGGAGCGAGATCCATTCCCGCTCTTTTGTGTAATGGCGGCACCACGCTCCGTGCTGGAAGGGTGTCCCGCGAGATCACCGCAGGTACTCGGGAGGGCACAGCCAATGTCGGTAGGCGAAGAGATCCGCGCTGAGTCGGAGAAGCCGCAGCAGAGCCTCGGCACGTCGGCCGCACGGAACCTGGCCACCACCACCAAGTCGGCACCGCAGATGCAGGAGATCAGCTCCCGCTGGCTCCTTCGGATGCTGCCGTGGGTGCAGGTGCAGGGCGGCACGTACCGGGTGAACCGCAGGCTGAGCTATTCGGTCGGTGACGGCAGGGTGACCTTCGTCAAGACGGGCGACCAGGTCCAGGTCATCCCCGCCGAGCTGGGCGAGCTGCCGCTGCTGCGGGACTTCGACGACCAGGAGGTGCTCGGCGAGCTGGCCTCCCGCTGCCGGCAGCGGGAGTTCGCCGCGGGCGAGGTCCTGACCTCCTTCGGCAGCCCCTCGGGCGAGGTCTTCCTGCTCGCGCACGGACGGGTGGAGAAGGTCGGCACCGGCCCCTACGGCGACGACACGGTGCTCGGGACGCTCGCCGACGGCTCCTACTTCGGGGAGCAGGCGCTCCTCGACCCCGAGGCCATCTGGGAGTACACCGCACGGGCGGTGACCGCCTGCACGGTGCTCGTCCTGCCGCGCCAGGACCTCGAACAGGTCGCCGAGCGCAGCGAGACCCTGCGCGGCCACCTCCAGCGGCTGCGGTCCATCCCGGCCCAGCGGACCAACAAGTACGGCGAGGCGCCCATCGACCTGTCGGCCGGTCACGTCGGCGAGGCCGTGCTGCCGGGCACCTTCGTGGACTACGAATCGGCACCGCGCGAGTACGAACTGAGCGTCGCCCAGACGGTCCTGCGCGTCCACACGCGCGTGGCCGACCTCTACAACCAGCCGATGAACCAGACGGAGCAGCAGCTGCGGCTCACCGTCGAGGCGCTCAAGGAGCGCCAGGAGCACGAGCTGATCAACAACCGAGAGTTCGGTCTCCTGAACAACTGCGAGTACGACCAGCGGATCCAGCCGCACGACGGCGTGCCGGGCCCCGACGACCTGGACGAGCTGCTCAGCCGCAGGCGCGGGTCCAAGCTCTTCCTCGCCCATCCGCGCGCGATCGCCGCGTTCGGCCGCGAGCTGAACCAGCGAGGACTCGTCCCCGAGACCATCGACGTGGCGGGGAGCAGGATTCCGACCTGGCGCGGCGTGCCGGTCTTTCCGTGCAACAAGATCCCGGTCACCGACGCCGGCACGACGTCCATCATCTGCATGCGTACGGGCGAGGAGGAGCAGGGCGTCATCGGGCTGCGGCAGAGCGGCATCCCGGACGAGATCGAGCCGAGCCTGTCGGTGCGGTTCATGGGCATCAGCGAGCAGGCGATCATCTCGTACCTGGTGTCGACCTACTACTCCGCGGCCGTGCTCGTCCCCGACGCGCTCGGCGTCCTGGAGAACGTCGAGATCGGCCGCTGGAGGTGAGGCATGGGCCGTGTCCGTGGCGCCGTCCCGGGGTACACCCCCTCCGTACGCGCCCACAGGCCGAGGAACCGCCACCGTCCGCATCCTTATCGGGGTGAGTCCATGACGGACACGACGACGGACACGGCAGGCATGACGGTGCCGGCGCGGGGGGCGGGTGAGGGCCAGGAGGCAGTGGAGATCCTGGCCACCGCACGGGCCCTCGTCGACCCGGAGCTGTGCGCGGCGGTCGACTCGCTGCCCGGAGCCATGCGCAGGGTCGCGCGCTACCACCTCGGGTGGGAGCACGCCGACGGCACACCGGCCCCGGGGAACGGCGGCAAGGCCATCAGGCCCGCCCTCGTGCTGACGGCGGCGCGGGCGCTCGGCGGCGAGCGGGAGACGGCCGTCCGGGCCGCCGCGGCCGTGGAGCTGACCCACAACTTCACACTGCTGCACGACGACGTGATGGACCGCGACACCACGCGCAGGCACCGGCCCACCGCCTGGACCGTGTTCGGCGACGCCGCCGCGATCCTCACCGGTGACGCCCTGCAATCCCTGGCGCAGCGCGTACTCGCCGCCGACCCCCACCCGGGGGCCGCGGAGGCCGCCGTCCGGCTGGCCCGGTGCGTGGAGGAGCTCTGCGAGGGGCAGTTCATGGACTGCTCCCTGGAGGGCCGCGCCCCGGACCAGGTCACGCTGGACGAGTGCCTGGCCGTGGCCGAGGCAAAGACCGGTGCGCTGCTCGGCTGCGCGTGCGCGATCGGCGCGCTGTACGCGGGGGCGGGCCGGGAGGCGGCGGACGCGCTCGACGGCTTCGGCCGCCAGGCGGGGCTCGCCTTCCAGCTCATCGACGACGTCATCGGCATCTGGGGTGACCCGGGGTGTACGGGAAAACCGGCGGGCGCCGATCTCACCGCCCGCAAGAAGTCCCTGCCGGTGGTGGCCGCGCTCACGTCGGGCACGCGGGCCGCGGGGGAACTCGCCGAGCTGTACGGCGGCCCGCCGGGCGAGGACGAGCCGGCGCGGACGGCGGACGCGGTGGAGCGCGCGGGCGGCCGCGACTGGGCGCTGGCGCACGCGGCCGACCGGATGTCCGGAGCCCTGGGGCAGCTCGCCGGAGCGGTCCCTGACCCGGAGTCGGCGGGCGGCCTCCTCGCCCTCGCGGAGTTCGTGACGCGCCGTACGCATTGAGACCGGGGCAAGGGGAGAGGCGGGACTGGGGAACGGGGGGTGGGGGCCGGGGGGAAACAGGGGGGGGCGAAGACGCACACGGTGAGGCGTGGGCAAGGGGCCTCGTGGCTGCCGGTCGGACGGTGGCCACGGGGCCCTCACGCCGTTCGCGGGGCCTCACGCGGTGCGGGGGTGATCACCTAGGCTGCGACCGGCGCTCCGCGGGACGCGGTTCGGTGTCCGGTGCGGTGTGCCGTTCCGTGTGGTCGATCGGGGAGGGGCGGGCTGTGGGTGTGGAGATCCGTAGGGCCGGGGAGGACGACCGGGCCGATGTGGTGCGGTTGCTGGACGAGGCGTTCATGGACGACCCGGTGAGCGGTTGGGTCTTTCCCGACGAGGAGCACCGCAGACGGACGCATGGCGCGATGATGGGCGCCTTCTTCGACATGGCCATCGCCGAGGGGTACGTCGACGTCACCGCGGACGGCGCCGCCGCGGCCCTGTGGTGGTCCGTCCCCGCGGGCGGTCCCGACGGCGGAGGGCAGGGTGCGGAGGACGGGCCCGCGCTGCTGCGGCAGGCCGTCGACCCGGAGAACGAGCGGGTCGAGCTGATAGGCAGGCTGACCGACGCGTCGCACCCGACCGACCGGGCCCACCAGTACCTCCACATGATCGCCGTACGGCCGGACCGGCAGGGCGAGGGGCTCGGCACGGCCCTGGTCACCGCCGTCCTCGACCGGTGCGACAGACAGGGCGAGCACGCCTATCTGGAGGCGAGCAACGCCCGCAGCCGTGACCTGTACGAACGCCTCGGGTTCGACTGCACGGGGACGCCGCTCGACCTGCCCGGCGGGCCGCGGATGTGGCCGATGTGGCGGGAACCGCGGGGCGTGGACGCCTCGGCGTAGGGGGGGGCGCAGCGCCTCGGGCCGGAATGCCGGCGAGCGGGCTTCGCCGCGAGGCTGCCCAGAGGCGGCCCGCCGGAATAAACTGCCTGTATGGGCAGCGAAGGGCCGCGATCGGGCCCCGGCCACGGCCCGCGGGACGAGCCCGTGTGCGGGGCCTGCGGAGGTCCGGTCGGTACGGCGATCCGGCGGCGCAAGGTGCTCGGGGTGTTCGTCCCCGTATGGGGTCCCGGGCCGTGCCGCAACGCGCAGTGTGAGGCCTGTGTGGCCGACGAGGACGCGGACCACCCCGGCAACCGGGCGGCGGGCAGACACCGCAGGCCGCGGCACCGCAAGCGGCCCCCCGTGGCGGGCGGCGGCCCGGCCCCCGAGGCGAAGCCCGATCCCCTGCGCGGACCCGACCCGTTGCGCGGCGCCGACCCCCTGCGTGACCCCGACCCCCTGCGCGGTCCCGACGTCCCCCCGGGCCCCGTGGCCTGAGGGCGTCCCACCGGTCGGCCGGTGCCTGTCCTGACCCCGGGGCGCCGTGCGCGGTAGGGTCCCGACGGTCGACGGCGCGGACCACTGGGGAGGGCACGTGAAGAGGCGGTGGGCCGGGCTCGTGCCGGCACTCCTGGCGGTGTCGGCCGGGCTGGTCCTGGCCGTGTGCGGCACCGGCCCGTCGGCGCACGACGAGGCACCGGGGTACGCGCGCGAGGACGGCGTACCCAGGGTCAGGGACGAGAAGGACCTTCCCGCGCTGCCGCTGGACCGCTACGAGTTCAGCGGCCGTGAACAGCAGCGCATCGAGGAGGCGCTGGCGCGCGTCACCCAGCGGTGCATGCGCTCCCACGGCTTCGAGGACTTCCCGCTGCACCCCGGGTGGGGCACGAAGATGGCCGCGTCGTTCAACCTGGTGGCGATCTCCGTGTCGCCCTACGGCACGCTCGACCTCGCTCACGCCCGCCGCTGGGGCTACGGCCTCGATCCGGCCCTCCTGGAGGAGCAGAGGGACGGCCCCGGGAACCAGGGCCGGGTGCCGACGGACGCGGAGCGCAGGGTGCTGGACGGCACCGGCGGACGGGGCGGGCGCGCCGAAGTGGTGGGGGGCCGTGAGGTCCCCGAGGGCGGCTGCGAGGCGCTGGCGGCGCGCCGGCTCCTGCAGGACGAGAAGGCGGCTCGGCAGCGCTCCTTCGTCCCCGAACGCGTCGAGAAGCTGGACAAGGCCGTGGCCGCGGACCAGCGGGTGCGCCGGGCGTTCCGCGACTGGTCGCGCTGCATGGCGGGCAAGGGCTTCACGTCGTACGAGAGCCCGGCGGCGGCCGCCGGCGACAAGGCGTGGTTCAGGGGCCGGCAGGACGGCAACACCGCTCGTACGGAGAAGGAGCTGGCCACGGCCGTCGCCGACGTCGAGTGCAACCGCGCCCTGAACACGGCGGGCGTGCGGTGGGCGGTCAGCGCCGAGAAGCAGCGGGCGGAACTCCGCGCGCACAAGGGCCGGTACGAGGCCGTGCGGGCGCACCTGGACCGGGTGCGGGCCATCGTCCGTGAGGAGCTGGACTGAGGCCGGGGCTGGGCCCGGCGAGGCCCCCGGGCAGCACTGGCGCCGGGCGGCGGGCTCCCGGCTCCCGGCGTCAGGCCCCGGGCGCCCGCCGCCGAGAACGCCCGTGGTGATAGACACGTCGGATGACGACCTCCGGCCGGGCGTTCGACGCCGTACTGAGTGACCTCGACGGTGTGATCCGCTTCTACGACATGGCGGACCTCGAACAGCGGGAGGCCGCGGCGGGACTCCCGCCGGGCAGTACCGCCGAGGTGGCCTTCGCGCCCGAGAACGATCTGCCGCTGATGCGCGGGGAGATCACCAAGGAGCGCTGGGTCGAGTCGATCGCCCGCGGGCTCGCCGGCCGGGTGCCGCTGGAGCGCGGGCGCGAGCTGGGGAATGTGCTGGCCGAGACCAAGTTCCGCGCGGACGACGTGGTGGTCGGGCTGCTCCGCGAGGTGCGCGCGGCCGGGCTGCCGGTGCTGCTCGTGACGAACGCGACGCCCTGGCTCGCCGAGGACCTCGCGCTGCTCGGCCTCACCGGCGACGACGGGCTCTTCGACGCCGTGCTCAGCAGCGCGGACCTCGGCGTCACCAAGCCGGACCCGCGCATCTACCGGGAGGCGGTGCGGCGGGCCGGTGTGCCCGCCGACCGCTGCCTGTTCGTGGACGACCGCCGCGAGAACGTGGACGCGGCGGTGGCCCTCGGCATGCGGGGCGTCCTGTACCGCGAACCCTCCGATCTGGCGGCGGCGTTGGCCACGCCCTAGTTCCGGCCGTGCTCCGCGTGGTCTTCGAGGACGGCGTCCAGGTGCCGCAGGGCCGCCGTCACGCGCTCCGGGACCGCGAAGAACGGGTCGTCCGGGACCGGCAGTGACCCGGCGAGCGCCACGCCGCGGGCCCGTGCCCACGTGGCGTCGTCCAGGGCGACCGCCGCCCGGAACGTCTCCCGTGCCTTCGCGGGCAGGAACATCCACATCGGGATGAGGTCGCAGGCGGGATCGCCCACGGCCAGTGTCCCGAAGTCGATGACCGCGGAGAGCCGCCCGTCGACGGCGAGGAGGTTGCCGGTGGCGAGGTCACCGTGGAGCCAGACGGGGTCGCGGTGCCAGGCGGGTGCCGCGAGCGCCGCCTCCCACACGGCCGTCACCGCCGCCGTGTCGACGACGCCCTCCAGCTTCGCGATCTTGGCCCGGACGAGGGAGTCGGCGGCGAGCGCGTCGCACTCGGTGCCCACGCGCTCGCCGCGGAAGGCGTTGCTCAGGTCGGGCGCGGGCCCACCGATGGCGTCGATCCGCCGCAACGCGTGGATGAATTCGGCGAGTTGCCCGGCGGCGGCCACCGGGTCGGCCAGGCCGTCCGTGGTCGCGGCCTCGCCGTCGAGCCAGCGGTGGACCGACCATGGGAAGGGGTAGCCCGGCCCGGGGCCACCCCGCGCGACCGGCGTGGGCACGGTGAGCGGCAGGTGCGGGGCGAGCCGCGGCAGCCACCGCTGCTCGCGCTCGACCTGGCCGGTCCACCGCTCGTGGCGCGGCAGCCGGAGGGTGAGGTCCTCGCCGAGCCGGAATGTGGCGTTGTCCATGCCCGGCTGCGGCACCGGTGTCACGGGCAGGCCGGCCCACCGCGGGAACTGCTCGGCGACGAGCCGCCGTGCGAGTTCGGCGTCGATTTCCATCGGGAACTCCTCGGGGTCGCTTCTCGTATGTCACGTAGGGGTGGGGACGTTCCGTCACTCCCATGACGGAACGCGACGGGAGAATGTGGCAGATGGATCAGAGGCGTTCGGAAGAAGCGGCGCTGCCGGTGCGCCATGCGGCCCTCGCCACCGCGTTCGAGGAGCACAGACCGCGGCTCAACGCGGTCGCGTACCGGATGCTCGGCTCGCTCGGTGAGTCGGAGGACGCGGTCCAGGAGGCGTGGCTCAGGCTGAGCCGGTCCGACGCCGCCGAGGTGCGCAACCTGGGCGGCTGGCTCACCACCGTGGTCGGCCGGATCTGCCTGGACCTGCTGCGCTCCCGGCAGTCCCGCCGCGAGGACTCCCTCGACGTCTCCCTGGAGACGCATGTGCCCGACCCCGTCCTGAGCCGCCTGGACACCGTCGACCCCGAGCAGGAGGTGCTGCTCGCCGACTCCGTCGGCCTCGCCCTCCTCGTCGTGCTCGACACCCTCGCGCCCGCCGAGCGGCTGGCGTTCGTGCTGCACGACATGTTCGCCGTGCCGTTCGAGGACATCGCGCCCGTGGTCGAGCGCTCGGCCGCCGCGACCCGGCAGCTCGCGAGCCGGGCCCGGCGCCGCGTGCGGGGCTCCACACCGGCCGCGGAGACCGACGTGGCCAAGCAGCGCGAGGTCGTCGACGCCTGGATGGCGGCCACCAGGGCGGGCGACTTCGAGGCGCTGCTCGAACTGCTCGACCCCGATGTCGTCCTGCGCGCGGACAGCGGCGACCTCGCCGCCGGCCTGTCGAAGCTGATGCGGGGCGCGGAGACGGTGGCGGGGCAGGCGGCGATGTTCGCGAGCCTCGCCGACGTCCAGACCGTGGTGCTGGTCAACGGCCTGCCCGGCCTCATCGCGGCGCCCGGCGGCAAGGTGTTCTCGGTCGGCGCCTTCACGGTCGTCGACGGCAGGATCACCGAGATCAACATCATCGCCGACCCCGAGCGGCTGCGGCGCCTCGACGCGGAGGCGCTGCTGGCCTGAGCGCGCGGGGCCGGTCGGACGGCGGGGCGGGTATCAGCAGCCACGGTCACCGCCGCCGTTCGTCCTGCGCACCACTCGGAGGAGGTACTCCTTGCGGTGCAGCGGGTCGTCGTCCGTCCGCGCGCGCGTCGGGGCGGTGCCGCGCACCGGTTCGTAGTGGTCGAAGGCGGACTCCAGCTCGCCCTCGCCGCGCGTGAGTCCGGGCAGCTGGAGCTCCAGGGCGTGCACCTGGTCCGCGGGGATGTCTCCTTCCAGGCGGTAGGAGTCCCCGTTCGCCGCCGGGGTGTGCGGTACGGCCCGCAGCCGTGCGAGCACCGGGAGCACCGCCCCGAGGGTGTCGGCGGGCAGGTCGAGCCCGAAGCGGTGCATCGGCTCGTGCACCACCGTGCCCGCCCGGCGCAGTGCGTCCATCAGGACCAGCGGCGTCAGGTGCCGGAAGTCCCCCGCGGTGCTCGACATGCTCTTGTCGAACGTGCCGTGCGCGTGGCTCTGCCGCGGCCAGTACCCCGCGTGCGTCATCGTGACCGTGCAGTCGGGCACCCGCCAGCCGTGGAGCCCCTGGCCAAGCGTCTCGCCGACGGTCTCCTCGACCGCGCGGAAGAACGCGTACGGCATCGAACCCAGCTCGACGCCGAGCCGGAACGCCACACCGGCCCCGACCGGCGCGGGCTCGACCCGCAGCCCGACCGTGGCGAGGAACGGGTTCGGGTCCTTGTCGATGAACTCGACCGCCTCACCCGTGCCGGCGACCCGCTCCACACAGATCGTCGTCGTCTCGCGGAAGGTGACGTCGAGGCCGAAGTCCGCGGCGAGGGTCGCCTGGATGACCTCCTTCTGCACCTCGCCGTAGAGCGAGACGGACACCTCCTGCCGTACGTCGTCCTGCCGCAGGTCGATCAGCGGGTCCTGCTCGGCGAGCTGCGTCAGGGCCAGGTGCAGGGCGCCCCGGTCACCGGCCGCGGCCGGGGCGACGACCGTCTCCAGGGTCGGCGGCGCGAAGAACCGGCCGCCGGTCCCCGCCCCCGTACGCGGTACGCCGAGCACGTCACCGATCCGCACGTCATGGAGGCCCCACAGCTTGCCGATGCGGCCCGCGACGACCCGCGTGCCGGGCTCGTCGGCGCCGTGGGCGAAGACGCTGACGGCGGTGACCTTGCCCTCCCTGAGGTCCGTACCGTCGCCCGCCGCGATGGCGACGCGGTCACGCGTGCGGACCGTGCCCGCGAACACGCGTACGTACGCGATCTTCTCCCCGGCCGTGCCGCGCTCCACCTTGAACACGCTGCCGGAGAGCGGGGCTTCGGCGTCCCCCGCGTCGGAGGGCAGGAACTCGGCGATGCCGGACGCCAGTTCGCCGACGCCGGCGCCCGTCATGGCGGAGCCGAAGTAGACGGGGTGCACCAGGGAGCACCGGGTCTGCCGGGCCAGTTCACGGCGCAGCCGCCCGTACGTGAGGGAGTCCGGGTCCTCCACGTACGCCGTGAGTAGGTCGTCGTCGTGTCCGGCGAGCAGTTCGGCGAGGCCGGGGGCCGCCCCGGGGAACGGGATGAAGCGCGCCTCGCGGGTGCCGAGCGCCTCGACCGTGCCCATCGGGGCGATGTCGGGGGTGAGCCGCCGGGCGATGTGCTCCAGGACGCCACCGTGGCGGGCGCCGGCGCGGTCGGCCTTGTTCACGAAGATCACTGCGGGGATGCGCAGCCGCCGCAGGGTGCGCAGCAGGACGCGGGTGCGCGCCTGGACGCCCTCCACGGCGGAGACCACGAGCACGGCGCCGTCGAGCACGCTCAGGACCCGCTCCACCTCGGCGATGAAGTCCGGGTGGCCCGGGGTGTCGATCAGGTTGACCGCGACGTCGCCGCCCGTGCCCTCGGGGGCGCCGACGACGAAGGAGACGACCGCGGACTTGATCGTGATGCCGCGCCGGCGCTCCAGGGCGAGCGAGTCGGTGAGGGTGCTGCCGTCGTCGACGCGGCCGACCTCGTCGATCACGCCCGCGCGGTGCAGGAGCCGCTCGGTGAGACTGGTCTTGCCCGCGTCGATGTGGGCGAGGATGCCGAGGTTCAGGTACCTCGTGCCGGCCTCGGCGGCCGGCTTCGGGTCAGCCTCGGCCCCGGGCCTCGCGTTCGTGTTCGGGTTCGTGTTCGGAGCAGGTGCATGCGATGGCACGTAGCGTCATGTCCTTAGAAGAGGGGGTGATTCCTTCCGGGTGGGACATGCGCGAACGCCGCATTTCTTCTCCTTGGTGATGGCGATGGTGATGCCTGGTGATGTGATGCCTGGTGGTCTCTGGTGGCCGTGGTCTCTGGTGGCCCTGCCGGCCCTCGGCGCGGCACGCGGGGGCCGCGCCGGCTTCCCGCCGGCTCCGCCAGTGCAGCAGGACGCCCCCGCTCGCGGCAACCGATTAAGTCCGGGCGCCGGGCACCCGCGAGTCTCAGCGGATGTCGTCCTCGGCGGCCCTCCCCGCCCCGACCGCTTGGACCCTCCGGCGCCCGGCCCACCACAGCACGAGCGCCGCGTACCCTCCGATCATCACGACGTCCACGCAGACCGACACCATGTCCATGTCGGCGGCCGTCTCGTCGGAGGCGAGCGCTCCGGCGAAGGCGGCCGAGATGCCCATGGCGAGGAGGTTGCTGACGACGTGCAGTCCGACGGCCGCCTCCAGTCCGCCCGTACGTGCCGTCAGAACGCCCGTGACCAGCGCGAACACCACCAGGTCCACGAAGCCCCACGGTGTGCCCCAGCCATGGGCCGCCGCGAACAGCGGTGCCTGCGGCAGGATCGCCACCCACGGCGAACGGCACCAGGCGCCGACCGCCTGGGTGAGCCAGCCCCGGAACACGTACTCCTCGGCCGCCGCCTGGAACGGCACCAGCACGCAGACCATCGCCAGGCCCAGCAGGAAGTCGGGGAGCCCCGCCCAGACCATGTCGTCCGTGCCGTCGGCCGACGCCCCGGGGAGCAGCAGCATGACCCCGAGTGACGCGGTGACCAGCGGCAGCGCGAGGAGCAGACAGCGCACCAGCCAGTCCCGGCGCAGCCGCCCGACCACCGAGGAGACCGTCCCGCCCGGACGCCGCTGGGTCCAGCGGGCGGCGAGGAACACCACGGGGAGCAGCAGGGCCAGGGAGAGCAGGCCCTGGCCCGTCTCCCCGATGCCGCCCCAGACGCGGAGCCCGTCCTCGTCCACGGGCTTGTCGAGGGCCGCGCCCACGATCTCCGCGCCGAGCAGCACGAGGAGCGCGGCGACGACGGCCCCGCCCAGCACCAGGCCGGTCCCGGCGAGCGGCCGCCACCAGCGGTGCCTGCCGGTGGCCAGGGCGAGGCGGTGGTAGGGCAGCGGCGGTGACACGTACGGGGGTTCGGACTCGTACGGATACGGCGGGTACGCCGGATGCGGTACGGCGGGCGGGGGCGCCCAGGGGTCCGGCGGTGTGGAGGGGGAGTGGTGCGGGGACGTCATGCGTCCAGCATCCCGGCGGCCCGCCCTTCGCGCGTCGGCCGCTCGTACGATCATCGTCTCCGTCTTGGGGCAGACGTGCGGGCCGGAGGGCCGGAGGGCCGTGGCGGATGCGGAGGCCGTCCGGGCGAAACCGCGGGACCCGAACCTGACGCCCGCGGAGGCGGCGTGGCCGAGGCGGCGTGGCTGAGGCGGCGCGCCGGCGGCGGCGAAGGGCCCGGCCGTCGGAAGAGGGGGCCGCGAAATCGGAAGAGGGGGCCGTGAAAGCAGACCGCACCCGGTCCGTCACGGACGCCGTGCTCGGCGGCCCGCGGACCGGGTGCGGACAGCCGGGCGATGCCGACCCGCGGGAAAGGTGCGGGTCGGCACGCCTCGGCGATCAGGCCTTCTTGGTCTCCCAGAAGATCTTGTCGATCTGGGCGATGTAGTCCAGCGCCTTCTGGCCCGTCGCCGGGTCCGTCGACGCCTTGGCGGCCGAGAGGGCCTTCAGGGTGTCGTTGACCAGCTGGTGCAGCTCCGGGTACTTCTCGAAGTGCGGGGGCTTGAAGTAGTCGCTCCAGAGCACCGACACGTGGTGCTTGGCGAGCTCGGCACGCTGCTCCTTGATGACCGTGGCGCGCGCCTGGTAGTGCGCGTCGTCGTTGGCGGCCATCTTCTCCTGCACGGCCTTGACCGACTCGGCCTCGATCCTGGCCTGGGCGGGGTCGTACACGCCGCAGGGCAGGTCGCAGTGCGCGCTGACCTTTACCGTGGGGGCAAACAGGCGGGAAAGCATGGAGCGGTCCTCCTCGTGATCGTCTTCTCAGGTGGGACATTACTCCGTGAGAGGCCGGATTTCGCGAGTGCCCCCATGGGCTTAGGACGAAAGTCCAGGGTCAGACTGGGACTGGTGGACGATGGGACCGGGGAGGTGCCGGCGATGCCGGAGCTGTCGCAGGAGAGCGAACGTGGAAGGGCCGCCTTGCCGTGGGGCGCGGCCGAGGTGACGGGCCCCTCGATGGTGCCCACACTGCTCCACGGGGACCGGCTGCTCGTGCGGTGGGGCGCACGCGTCCGCCCGGGTGACGTGGTGATCCTGCGCCATCCGTTCCAGCAGGACCTGCTGGTCGTCAAGCGGGCCACCGAGCGCCGCGACGGCGGCTGGTGGGTGCTCGGCGACAACACGTTCGCGGGCGGCGACAGCACCGACTACGGAGTGGTCCCGGAGGAACTCGTCCTCGGGAAGGTGTGGTTCCGCTACCGTCCGCCCACGCCGGGGCGCCGCTCGCCGCTGGCGCTGGCGCGCTGGACGGTCTCGGCGGTGCGCCCCGTGCTGCCCGAGCGCTCCGTCTCCAGGCGCTTGCGGGCGCGGTAGGCGGCGACGTTGGCGCGGGTCGCGCAGCGGTCCGAGCAGTAGCGCCGGGAGCGGTTGGTGGACGTGTCGAGATAGGCGTTGCGGCACGGCGCCGCCTCGCACAGGCCCAGTCGCTCCACGCCGTGCTCCGTGAGGTGGAAGGCGAGGCCCATCGCCGCGATGGCCGCGTACCCGGCCGTGGCGTTCGAGGGGTGGTCCGCCAGGTGCATGTGCCACAGCGGGCGCCCGTCGTCGTCCCTGTGGTCGTGCCCGGAGATCTGCGGGCTGACGGGGAACTCCAGGAGCAGTGAGTTCAGCAGGTCGACCGCGAGCGTCTCGTCGCCGCCGTCCGCCGCCTCGAACACCGCGCGCAGCCGCGCCCGGACCGACCGGAAGCGTGTGACGTCCGCGTCGGTGGCGCGGCGTGCCATCTGCGTGCTCGGCCCGAACAGGTCCCTGATCACCTCGACCGAGGTGAGCGTGTCCTTGTTGCGGCCCGGCTCCTCGCTGTTGACCAGGCGTACGGCGTAGTCCGAGTAATAGGCCAGTTCCACTTGTAGTCCTTACGAGGGCGGGCTATGGTCGACTCGTCGGCAGGTAATAGCCGTTTGCGGTACCAGGGTATTACGGACTGGAGGGGTTTCGATGACGGAAACGGGTACGGGGACTGGTTCGGAGACGGGAACGGGTACCGGGCCCGGCACCGACTGGCGCGCCTGGCAGGAGAGCTGGGACCGGCAGCAGCAGTGGTACCTGCCCGACCGCGAGGAGCGCTTCACGATCATGCTCGACATGGTCGAGGCCGTGGTCGGAACCGCGCCGCGCGTCCTCGATCTCGCGTGCGGTACGGGAAGTATCACGGACCGGCTGCTCAAGAGGTTCCCCGAGGCCACCAGCGTAGGCGTCGACCTCGACCCCGCGTTGCTCACCATCGCCGAGGGCACGTTCGCCGGGGACGACCGCGTCACCTTCGTCACCGCGGACCTCAAGGACCCCGACTGGGCCGCCGCCCTCCCGCACGACAGCTACGACGCCGTGCTCACCGCGACCGCCCTGCACTGGCTCTACAGCGAACCGCTCGCCGCGCTGTACGGGCAGGTCGCCGGGCTCGTACGGGACGGCGGTGTCTTCATGAACGCCGACCACATGCCCGACCCCGCGACCCCGCGGCTGAACGCCGCCGAGAGCGCCTACCGGCACCGGCAGATGGACCGGGCCAAGGCCGAGGGCGTCCTGGACTGGAAGGAGTGGTGGCAGCTCGCCGCCCAGGACCCGGTCCTCGCCGGGCCCACCGCCAAGCGGTTCGAGATCTACGGGGAGCACGCCGACGGCGACATGCCCTCGGTCGAGTGGCACGCGCGGACGCTGCGCGAAGCCGGCTTCGCCGAGGCGCGCCCGGTCTGGGCCTCGCCCTCCGACGCGGTGGTCCTGGGCCTGAAGTAGCCCTCGCGCGGGAAGGGGCGGTACGGATCACCTCCGTACCGCCCCTTTCGCGTACGCCCACGGGCATCGCGTACGCCCACGGGCATCGCGTACGCCCACGGGCATCGGGTGCGCCGTGGGCGTACGCGCCGCTCCGCGCGCCCCTGACGGGCGCAGGTGATCAGCGCGTCAGAGAACCTTCGACAGGAACGACTGCGTCCGCTCCTGCCGCGGGTTCGTCAGGACGTCGCGCGGGTGGCCCGACTCGACCACCACGCCCTCGTCCATGAAGACGAGGCTGTCGCCGACCTCGCGCGCGAAGCCCATCTCGTGCGTGACGACGACCATCGTCATGCCGGACTCCGCGAGGTCGCGCATCACGTCGAGGACGTCGCCGACCAGCTCGGGGTCGAGCGCCGACGTCGGCTCGTCGAACAGCATCAGCTTCGGGTCCATCGCGAGCGCGCGGGCGATGGCCACGCGCTGCTGCTGGCCGCCGGAGAGCTGCGAGGGGTAGTTCCCCGCCTTGTCGGCGAGGCCCACGCGGTCGAGGAGCTGCCCGGCTCGCTCCCTGGCCTCGGTCTTGGCGACGCCCTTGACCTGGACCGGCGCCTCCATGACGTTCTCCAGGGCCGTCATGTGCGGGAAGAGGTTGAAGCGCTGGAAGACCATGCCGATGTCGCGGCGCTTGAGGGCGACTTCGCTGTCCTTGAGCTCGTACAGCTTGTCCCCCTTCTGCCGGTAGCCGACCAGGTCGCCGTCGACGTAGAGACGACCGGCGTTGATCTTCTCCAGGTGGTTGATGCAGCGCAGGAACGTCGACTTGCCGGAGCCCGAGGGGCCGATGAGGCAGAAGACCTCACCGGTCTCGACCTCCAGGTCGATGCCCTTGAGCACTTCTACGTTGCCGAACGACTTGTGGACGTTCTCGGCCTTCACCATGGCGGTCATGGGTTCACCTCACCCCCGGCGAGCGCAGGGACAGCATGTTGGCCTTGATCTTCTGGAAGGGGGTGGCCGGGAGCGAGCGCGACGAACCGCGCGCGTAGTACCGCTCCAGGTAGAACTGCCCGACGCTGAGGACCGACGTCATGATCAGGTACCAGCAGGCGGCGAGCAGCAGCGCCTCCACGGTCGCGCCCGACGAGGTGCCGATGTCCTGCGCGTACTTGAGGAGTTCGTAGTACTGGACGGCGGCGACCAGCGACGTCGTCTTCAGCATGTTGATGAACTCGTTGCCCGTCGGCGGCACGACCACGCGCATCGCCTGCGGGAGGACCACGCGGCGCAGCGTCTTGTTGTGGCTCATGCCGAGCGCGTGCGCCGCCTCGGTCTGGCCGTCGTCGACCGAGAGCAGACCGGCACGGCAGATCTCCGCCATGTACGCCGCCTCGTTGAGGCCGAGGCCGAGCAGCGCCGTCAGGAACGGCGTCATGAAGTCCGACCACTCGTCCTTGTAGACGGGGCCGAGGTTCACGTAGTCGAAGACGAAGCCGAGGTTGAACCAGACGAAGAGCTGGACGAGGACCGGCGTACCGCGGAAGAACCAGATGTAGAACCAGGCGATCGACGAGGTCACCGGGTTCTTCGACAGGCGCATCACGGAGAGGATGACGCCGCCGACGACGCCGATGAGCATCGAGAGGAACGTCAGGATCAGCGTCTCGCGGACGCCCCTGAGGATGCGGTCGTCGAAGAAGTTGTCGGGGATCGCGCCCCAGTTGATGTCGCCCTGCGAGAAGGCGTAGACGATCGTGGCGAGGACGCCGATCGCGAGGACCGCGGCGACGTAGCGGCCGAAGTGGCGGACCGGGATGGCCTTGATGGCCTCCGCGGGCCGCGCCTTCGGGACGTCGTCCGCGGGGCCCTTCTTGGAGATGTCGGTGGGCACGTCAGTGGCCTTTCAGCGACTAGGAGGAACGTCGGTCACTTGCCGCCGTTGATGGTGGCCTCGTCGACCGCGCCGTCCTTGACGCCCCACTTCGCGATGATCTTTCCGTACTCGCCGTTCTTGATGATCGCGTCGAGCGCGGCCTTGATCGCGTCGCGCAGCTCGGGGTTGTTCTTGGACACGGCGATGCCGTACGGGGCCGCCTCGACCTGCTCGCCGACCAGCTCGAAGTCCTTGCCGCCGCCCGAGGTCTTCACCGCGTACGCCGCCACGGGGAAGTCCGAAGAACCGGCGTCGGCGCCGCCGGAGCGCAGCCGGGCCTGGGCCTGCTGGTCGTTGTCGAACTGCTCGATCGCGATCTTCTTGCCGCCCTCGCACTTCTTCGACTCGGCCTTGGCCAGGTCGTGCGAGACGGTGCCGCGCTGGACCACGATCTTCTTGCCGCAGAGGTCCGACCAGGTCTTGATCCCCTGGTCGTCGCCCTTCTTCGTGTATATCGAGACGCCGGCGGTGAAGTAGTCGACGAAGTCGACGCCGCTGCCCACCTTCTTGCCGGTCTCCTCGTCGATGCCTTCCTGGCGGTTCTTGGTGTCCGTCATGGCGGACATGGCGATCTGGTAGCGCTTGGAGCGCAGACCGCCGAGGAGCGTGTCGAACGTGCCGTTCTCGAACTCGAACTCCACACCGAGCTGCTTGCCGAGTGCCTCACCCAGGTCGGGGTCGATGCCGACGGTGTTGCCCGACTTGTCCTTGAACTCGACCGGCGGGTAGGCGATGTCGGACCCGACCTTGATGACGCCCTTGTCGCGGATGTCCTTGGGCAGCTTGTCGGCGAGCGGCGCGTTGCTCACCGACTCGCTGCCCTTGTCCTTGGTCTGGTCGCCGCAGCCGGACAGCAGCAGCGTGCCGGCGACCGCGATCGCGCAGACCGCGGCGATCCGGGACTTCGCGGACTTCGCTGCGGCCTTACGACAAAGGGTGCTTGCGGTCATGGTGGGTCCTCCGGCGGATGAGGGAGTTGCGGCGGATGAGGGGGTTGCCGATGAGTCGGGCACACACCTTCGGGTGTCGCGACCTCGTGTGATGACGGCATCTTGCCATTCGGGCCGTCCGATTCCGGGTGCCCGCGATGTCAAAATCGGATAACGGGAAGAGTCCGAATCCCAACAGGCCGGTGCAGTGGGGATGAAAAGTCCACGGAGCGAATCAGGCCAACCGGCCGATAATCAGTGAATCTCACCATGTGGACCCGGTGCGGGCGAGATTCCGGTCAATTGGGGCGCCTACGATGGCGGCTTCCGGCTCCTGCGGCCCTCTTCGCCGGGCTGCAACCAATGTCACTCGCCCCTGCCCGCCGCTGTCGGGTAGAAAGAGTGGTTACACCCCTCATCCGGGGCTCAGGGCGCGTGTGCGGCGCGCCCGCGTGTCCGTACCTCCCTCCGCCGACAGGCGGAGAACGGACGCGGTGCCCGCCCGCTTCCCAACCGGGAGCGGACACCCTCAACGAATGATTAAGACTTAAGGGGTCAGACAAGTGGCAGCGGAGATCGTCAATCCTCGCAGCGACAGCAGTACGGATCACGAGGGCCCCGCGGGTGCTGCGGAACCCTTCGATCCGGCGTTTGCGCTGCACCGCGGCGGCAAGATGGCCGTGCAGGCCACGGTGCCGGTCCGCGACAAGGACGACCTGTCCCTCGCGTACACGCCCGGCGTCGCGAAAGTGTGCAGCGCCATCGCCGAGCGGCCGGAACTCGTCCACGACTACACGTGGAAGTCGAACGTGGTCGCCGTCGTGACCGACGGGACCGCCGTGCTCGGCCTCGGGGACATCGGGGCCGAGGCCTCCCTCCCCGTCATGGAGGGCAAGGCCATCCTCTTCAAGCAGTTCGGCGGCGTGGACGCGGTGCCGATCGCGCTCGCGACGACCGACGCCGACGAGATCGTCGAGACCGTGGTGCGGCTCGCCCCGTCCTTCGGCGGCGTGAACCTGGAGGACATCTCGGCGCCCCGGTGCTTCGAGATCGAGCGCAAGCTCCAGGAGCGGCTCGACATCCCGGTCTTCCACGACGACCAGCACGGCACGGCCGTGGTGACGCTGGCCGCGCTGCGCAACGCGGCGAAGCTGACCGGGCGCACGCTCGGCGACCTGCGCGCCGTGATCTCCGGCGCGGGCGCGGCCGGTGTCGCCATCGCCAAGTTCCTCCTGGCGGCGGGGCTCGGCGACGTGGCGGTCGCGGACCGCAAGGGCGTCGTGAGCCGGGACCGGGAGGACCTCACCCCGGTCAAGCGGGAGCTGGCCGAGCTGACGAACAAGGCCGGGCTGAGCGGCTCCCTGGAGTCCGCGCTCGCCGGGGCCGACGTGTTCATCGGCGTCTCGGGGGGCACCGTCCCCGAGGCGGCCGTCGCCTCCATGGCCCCCGACGCCTTCGTCTTCGCCATGGCCAACCCGAACCCGGAGGTCCACCCCGACGTTGCGCACAAGTACGCGGCCGTGGTGGCGACCGGCCGGTCGGACTACCCCAACCAGATCAACAACGTGCTCGCCTTCCCCGGCATCTTCGCCGGTGCCCTCCAGGTCCGCGCCTCGCGGATCACTGAGGGCATGAAGATCGCCGCCGCCGACGCCCTCGCGGCCGTCGTGGGTGACGAGCTGGCCGCGGAGTACGTGATCCCGTCGCCGTTCGACGAGCGGGTCGCCCCGGCCGTGACGGCGGCCGTCGCCGCCGCCGCCCGCGCGGAGGGCGTCGCCCGCCGCTGAGCGCACTCGTCGCGCCGCCCGCGCCCCCTGCCGTGTTCCTCGCGGCGGGGGGCGCGGCGCGTGTCACAGTCGTACGAGGTTCCGCCGCGGCCCGGCTGCGGCCTAGGGTCGGCGGCATGTTCGCTGCCTATGCCGCCCGAATCGACCGTGACCAGCCGCTCTCCGGCCTGGAGTTGGGGGAGCGTCCGGCCCCCGAAGCCCGCCCCGGCTGGTCGACCGTGAACGTCCGAGCCGCCTCCCTCAACCACCACGACCTCTGGTCGCTGCGCGGGGTCGGCCTCGGCGAGGAGAAGCTGCCGATGATCCTCGGCTGTGACGCCGCGGGGATCGACGAGGACGGCAACGAGGTCGTCCTGCACTCCGTCGTCGGCCAGTCCGGGCACGGGGTCGGCCCGCGCGAGAGCCGCTCCATCCTGACGGAGAAGTATCAGGGGACGTTCGCCGAGCGGGTCGCCGTCCCCACCTGGAACGTGCTGCCCAAGCCCAAGGAGCTCTCCTTCGCGGAGGCGGCCTGCCTGCCGACCGCGTGGCTCACCGCGTACCGCATGCTCTTCACCAACGCCGGCGTGCGGCCCGGCGACTCGGTCCTCGTGCAGGGCGCGGGCGGCGGTGTCGCCACGGCCGCGATCGTGCTCGGCAAGGCGGCCGGCCTGCGGGTCTTCGCCACGAGCCGCGACGAGGCCAAGCGGAAGCGGGCCCTTGAGCTGGGCGCGGTGGAGGCGGTCGAGTCGGGCGCGCGGCTGCCGGAGCGGGTGGACGCGGTGATCGAGACGGTCGGCGCGGCGACGTGGTCCCACTCGGTCAGGTCGCTGAAGCCCGGCGGCACGCTGGTCATCTCCGGGGCCACGAGCGGTGACCGGCCCTCGCACGCGGAACTCACCCGGATCTTCTTCCTGGAGCTGAAGGTCGTCGGCTCGACGATGGGCACCAAGGGCGAGCTGGAGGACCTTCTCGCGTTCTGCGCGGCCACGGGGGTGCGGCCCGTGATCGACGAGGTGCTGCCCCTCGACCGGGCCCGCGAGGGCTTCGAGCGCCTCGCCTCCGGTGACCTCTTCGGCAAGATCGTCCTGGAGGTCTGAGAGCCGCCCCGCGCCGCCCCCCTCGGAGGTCCTTCCTGTCCTCCCGCCGTTCCTTTCCACCCCTTGTTGTCAACTGTGGTTGACGGATGCCTGGCGTCAACGTAGGTTGACATCCATGAGCAGAGCAACGGATCTCGCCGAGCGCGCGGGCGATCGCGACCCCCGGGTAGGACTGCGGGCCGTGACCGCGCTGCGGAAGCTGGTGGAGCAGTTGGAGGCCGTGCAGGTGCGCAGTGCGCGCGGGCAGGGCTGGTCGTGGCAGGAGATCGCCGCGGAGCTCGGAGTGAGCAGGCAGGCCGTCCACAAGAAGTACGGGAGGCAGTGATGTTCGAGCGGTTCACCGAAGACGCGCGGGCCGTGGTGCTCGGCGCGGTGGAACAGGCGGAGCGGGCCGGGGCGGCGGCGGTCGACGACGGCCACATGCTCCTCGCCCTGCTGGCGCAGTCGGCCGAGGAGACCGGCAGCCGGGCCGCCTTCGCGCTGCGGGCACTGGGGGCCGTGGACCGGCGGGAGCCGATCGAAGCGGACCTCGCCGAGGCGCGGCGCAGGGGCGGGCTCTCCCAGGCCGACACCGAGGCACTGGCCGGGCTCGGCATCGACGTCGACGAGATCGTCTCCCGGGTCGAGGAAGCGCACGGGGCCGGAGTGCTGGCCGGCGGGGGCCGGGGCGGGAGCGGGGCCGGGGGTGCCCGGCGGGGCAGGGGGCTGCGCGCCTGGACCGGTCATCTGCCGTTCACGCGCGACGCCAAGGAGGTCCTGACGAAGTCCCTCCGCGTGGCCACGGCCCGCCGCGACCGCTCCATCGGCGCCCACCACCTCCTCCTCGCCCTCACGCTCCGCCCCGGGGTGACCTCCGAGACCCTGGCGGCCCACGGGGTCACCTACGGGGACCTGGAGCGGGTGCTGTTCGCCGGGGGCGGCGAGGGTTAGGCGGGACGGCTGAGGCCAGGCCCGGGCTGGGGGGGGCGGGGCTTTGCCCCCCGGGGCGGGAGCTTTGACGTCCGCCCACCCCTGGGCTTCGGCGCCCGCCCGCCTGGCGTTGGCGTCGTTCGCCCCCCGGGGGGCTTTGCGTCTGCCCTGGCTTCGGCGTCCGCGCCTCAGGGAGCTTCAGCCTCCGCCCACCCCGGCTTCGGCGCCCGATCAGCTTCGGGTGCCTACCCCGTTTCGCCCCCCGGCAGGTCACGCCCCGTCAGGGCCTCGGGGTGCGCAGGGTCGCTCCGATGTGGGCCGCCGCGGTGCTCAGGTGGCGGCGGGCGTCGCGGAACTGGTCGCTCGTCACGCCGTGGTCCCGGGCGGCGTCACGGATGTCGTCCCGGAAGCGGTCCAGGAGCCGGTCCAGGTCGCGGGCGGGGTCACCGGTCGGGTCCTCCTCGGCCCAGTCGGGGACATAGCCGGCCGGGACGTCGTCGGCGGCCGTGCTGAACGTCGCCTCGGCCTTGGGTCCTGCCCCGGCCGGTGCGGCGCTCCCGGTGTCCTCCGGCCCGGCCTGGCCCCGTGTCCCGTCGGCGTCCTTCGGCTCGGAGCCGCAGCCGGACGTGCGGGACCCCGGCCATACGCCGAACTCCTTGCCCAGGTCCATGCCGAACTGGCCGAACTCCTTGGCCAGCTTCGTCAGCCCCTCCTCGACGCCCGTCGGCCACTGCTCGCGGGGGTAGTGGCCCTCGACCTGCTCCCGGATGCGCCGCGCGATGCGCTGGACCTCCTCCTGGGCCAGGGTCCTCGCCCGGTCCTGCGCCTCCTTGGCCTCGCGGCGCGCCCGCTGGGCCTCGTCCCGGGCCCGGCGGCTCTCGTCCTTGGCCCGCCGCGCCTGCTCCTTCCACTCCTGCTTGGCGCGCTTGAACTCCTCCTTGGCCTGGCGCCAGCCCTCCTTGTCGCCCCAGGCGGCGTCGAGGAAGTCGGACGCGTCGGGGAAGCCGCCGGCCCCCGCCCCGCTCGCACTGCGCGCCTCCTTGGCGGCTGCCCGCATCTCGCGGCGCAGATCGCCCGCCACGCCCTGGACGCCGTCCCGGATCTCCGCGGCCAGCTCGGCGACCGACTCGCGGATCTCCAGCTCCAGGTCGGCCAGCTCACCGCTGCGCGCGGCCAGCTCGGCGCGGCCCGCGTCCGTGATGGCGTACACCTTCCTGCCGCCCTCGGTGGTGTGTCTGACCAGGCCCTCGGCCTCCAGCTTCGCCAGGCGGGGGTAGACGGTGCCGGCCGAGGGCGCGTACAGCCCGTGGAAGCGCTCCTCCAGGAGGCGGATCACCTCGTAACCATGGCGCGGGGCCTCGTCGAGCAGCTTGAGCAGGTACAGGCGCAGGCGGCCGTGGGCGAATACCGGAGGCATCTCAGAGCACCTTCTTGTCGGTCGGACCGTCGGTGGGGGCGTCGAACGGGCCGTCGGGCGGGCCGTCGGCGGGGTGGGCGGCCCCGTGGAGGTCTTCCTCCATGGGCGGCCTGCGCAGGAGCGCGACCGAGCCGGAGACCGTGGTCGCCTTGAGCCGGCCGCTGCCCGCCCCGAGGCGGCCCGTGACCCGCTTGGCGCCCCACTGGCCGCTCACCCGCAGATCCTCGAAGGCGTTCGACACCGCGCCCGAGGTGGTGTCCACCTCCACCTCCGCGTCCGCGGGGTGCGGCAGGCGGACCGCGATCTCACCCGTGACGTTCGTCAGGGCCACCTCGGGGGCGCACCCCGCCGGGGCGAGATCCACGATCATCGAGCCGCTCACCGAATCGGCCCGGACGGAGGACCCCGCGGCCTCGACCACGGTCAGATCACCCGAGACGGAGACGCACCGCAGGTCGCCGGTGAGGCCCTGGGTCTCGATGCTCCCCGAGACCGTCTCGGCGTGGACCGGGCCGGAGAGGCCCACCAGGGTCGTGCCGCCGGTGACGCCTCTGACCTCCGTGCGCCCCTCGATGCCGGAGACCATGGTGGCCGCGCCGACCGCGCCCACCTCGACGCGTGCCCCGGCCGGCACGGCCAGGGTGACCGCCGCGCTGCGGCGCCACCCCTGGAAGTCGAAGTGCTTGAGGAAGCCCTTCCACTGGAGGTCGTCATAGGCGACGGTGACCACGCCGTCCCGCTGGCTCACCCTCAGGGGAGGGCCCTCGATGTCGGACACCTCCAGACGGGCGGAGTCCTCGCCCGTGCCCACCACGTTCACCGTGCCGTTGATGACGCGCACGCGGAGGCTGGTCACGGGGGCGTCGAACGTGAGCCTCCGGGGCTCGGCGACGGACCACTCAGGCATGGAGCTGACCTCCTCGACGACGGTCGACCTCGACGCGCCATATCGCGTCTTCTGTCATTCACGATATATCGCGGCTCGCGGAAGTCAAGACACGCGAGGAGTGACGCCGGACGGGTCTAGCCGGATATGAGACGAACAGCCAGATATGTCCTAGCGTAGGAACATGTCGTCCGAAGCCTCCGCGCGCACCGGCACCGCCGGTGCGCTGCTGCTCTGCCGGGCCGCACCCGACGTGGCCGGGCCCGCCGCCCGGTTGCTCCGCGAGCGGATGCTGCTCGCGCCCGCGGGCCCCGGCTGGAGCGTGCTGATCCCCGAGGGCCGGCCGTGGCGGGACGGCGAGGAACCGGTCGACCGGGTGCTCACCGGCTGGGCCACGGCACTCGCCGTGGGATCGAACTGGCCCGTGCTCGCCCTGTGGTGGGACACCGACCGCTCCGGATACACCCTCGCCGCCGGTTTCCGGCGCACCGTCGGCTACGAATGGCTGACCAGCGGCACGCCGGTCGGCGAGGACGAGGCGATGCGGACGTTCGCCGCGCGGCTCGGCCTCGACCCCGTCCTGGACATGCAGTCACTCGAAGCTCTGACCAGGCCCGACGTCGGAGCCGACGCGCGCGCCAGGATGCGCGGGCTGCTCGCCGTCCTCACCCGCACGGGCCTCGAACTGCCGCAGGGCCTCGATCCCGGGGCCCCGGCCGACCGGCTGCGCGAGGCGGTGCGGACCCGCCAGGACGCGCACCCCGTCGAGTGGACCGGATGGCGGGACGCGGTGCGCGCGGAGTTCGACGTCGTCGAGAGCGGACCGCTCGGCCCCTGGATGCGCGGCCCCAGGGCGCGGAAGCTCGCCGCGGCGCAGGTGGCGGCGGCGTTCCCGCTCGCCGCATGGGCGGTGCGGCGGCGCAGCGGAGGCTGGGCCACGGCCGCCGGAGTCCTGCTGGCACAGGGCGCGCTCGGCCTCGTGTACGACAGGGTGCGCGCCGACGACAGGACACGCGCGCCGGACTAGGGACGCGGACACGCGCGGCCGACGGAGCCGGAGCCAGAGCCGGAGCCGGAGGCCCAGCGGCCCGCCGAGCCGCTGGACCGCCGGGTCGATGGGGCGATGGACCGCGGGACCGCGGGACTGCTGGGCCTACTCGTCCTCGTCCTCGTCGTCGAGACGCGCGAGCCACGTCGCCAGGCGCTCGACCGGGACCTCGAAGTCGGGGTTGAGGTCGACGAAGGTGCGGAGCTGCTCGGCCAGCCACTCGAAGGTGACCTCCTCCTCGCCGCGCCGCTTCTCCAGCTCCTCGATGCCACGGTCGGTGAAGTACAAGGCGATCTCCGTCGGGGGTGTGGTGGATGTGCCTCTCCAGATTATCCGCCGCCCCCGGCACGCCGAAGGGCCCGGCCCCCGGGTGACGAGCACCCGGGGGCCGGGCCCACTGGTACGGACCGTCGGGGCCTAGGCCTCGAAGACCTCGCTCAGGAGCTGCTCCTGCTCCTGCTCGTGACGCTTCTTCGAGCCGACCGCGGGGGACGAGCCGTGCGGCCGCGAGATGCGGCGCAGGCGCTCGCCGTGCGGAATGTCCGCGCCGACCGCCAGGTCCAGGTGGTCGATGAGGTTGAGGGCGATGAAGGGCCACGCGCCCTGGTTCGCCGGCTCCTCCTGCGCCCACAGGTACTTCTCGGCGTTCGGGAACTTGGAGATCTCCTCCTGGAGCTCCGCACCCGGCAGCGGGTACAGGCGCTCGATGCGGATGATCGCCGTGTCCGTGACACCGCGCTTCTGCCGCTCGGCCTCCAGCTCGTAGTAGAGCTTGCCGGCGCAGAAGACGACCTTGCGGACCGCGTTCGGGTCCACGGTGGCGTCGCCGATGACCGGGCGGAAGCCGCCCGACGTGAACTCCTCCGTCTTGGAGGCCGCGGCCTTGAGGCGCAGCATCCACTTCGGGGTGAAGACCACCAGCGGCTTGTGGTGCGGGTTGTGCACCTGCCACCGCAGGAGGTGGAAGTAGTTCGACGGCAGGGTCGGCATCGCGACCGTCATGTTGTTCTGCGCGCAGAGCTGGAGGAACCGCTCGGGACGGGCCGAGGAGTGGTCCGGGCCCTGGCCCTCGTAGCCGTGCGGGAGCAGGAGCGTGACGCCGGACGTCTGGCCCCACTTCTGCTCGGCGGAGGAGATGAACTCGTCGACGACGGTCTGCGCGCCGTTGACGAAGTCACCGAACTGGGCCTCCCACATCACGAGGGACTCGGGACGGGCCAGGGAGTAGCCGTACTCGAAGCCCATCGCCGCGTACTCCGAGAGGAGCGAGTCGTAGGCGTTGAAGCGCGCCTGGTCCTCGGAGAGGTAGAGCAGCGGGGTGTAGTCGTCGCCGGTCTCGCGGTCGATGAGGACCGCGTGGCGCTGGCCGAACGTGCCGCGGCGCGAGTCCTGCCCCGCGAGGCGCACCGGGGTGCCCTCCATGAGCAGCGAGCCGATGGCGAGGGTCTCGCCCATGCCCCAGTCGATCGTGCCGTCCTCGACCATGGCCGCACGGCGCTGGAGCTGCGGCAGCAGGCGCGGGTGCACGGTGACGCGGTCGGGGATGTTGACCTGGGACTCGGCGATGCGCTTGACGACCTCCTGGGAGATCGCGGTGTTCACCGTGACGGGGAACTCGGCCTCGGGACCGGGGACCTCCACCGGCGAGGGCTGCGAGGTGGCCTCGCGGACCTCGGTGAAGACCTTCTCCAGCTGGCCCTGGTAGTCCTGCAGGGCCTGCTCGGCCTCTTCCAGGGTGATGTCGCCGCGACCGATGAGGGACTCGGTGTAGAGCTTGCGCACCGAGCGCTTCTTGTCGATCAGGTCGTACATCAGCGGCTGGGTGAACGCCGGGTTGTCCGACTCGTTGTGACCGCGGCGGCGGTAGCAGATGAGGTCGATCACGACGTCCTTGTTGAACGCCTGACGGAACTCGAAGGCCAGGCGGGCCACGCGGACCACGGCCTCCGGGTCGTCGCCGTTCACGTGGAAGATCGGCGCCTCGATCATCCGCGCCACGTCCGTCGAGTACATCGACGAGCGGGACGACTCCGGGGCGGCGGTGAAGCCGACCTGGTTGTTGATGACGATGTGGACCGTGCCGCCCGTGCGGTAACCGCGCAGCTGCGACATGTTCAGGGTCTCGGCCACCACGCCCTGGCCCGCGAAGGCCGCGTCGCCGTGGAGGGCCACCGGCAGGACCGTGAAGTCCGTGCCGCCCTTGTTGATGATGTCCTGCTTGGCGCGGACGATGCCTTCGAGGACCGGGTCGACGGCCTCCAGGTGCGAGGGGTTGGCGGCCAGCGAGACCTTGATCTGCTCGCCGTCCAGGCCGGTGAAGGTGCCCTCGGCGCCCAGGTGGTACTTCACGTCGCCGGAGCCGTGCATCGACTTCGGGTCGAGGTTGCCCTCGAACTCGCGGAAGATCTGCGCGTACGACTTGCCGACGATGTTGGCGAGGACGTTCAGGCGGCCGCGGTGGGCCATGCCGATGACGACCTCGTCCAGGCGCGACTCGGCGGCGGAGTCGATGACCGCGTCGAGCAGCGGGATGACGGACTCGCCGCCCTCCAGGGAGAAGCGCTTCTGGCCGACGTACTTCGTCTGGAGGAACGTCTCGAAGGCCTCGGCGGCGTTCAGCCGGCGCAGGATGCGCAGCTGCTCCTCGCGCTCCGGCTTCGTGGCGTGCTGGCGCTCGATGCGGTCCTGGAGCCACTTGCGCTGCTTGGGGTCCTGGATGTGCATGAACTCGACGCCGGTGGTGCGGCAGTACGAGTCGCGCAGCACGCCGAGGACGTCGCGCAGCTTCATCATGGACTTGCCGGCGAAGCCGCCGACCGCGAACTCCCGCTCCAGGTCCCACAGGGTGAGGCCGTGCTCGGTGATGTCCAGGTCGGGGTGCTTGCGCTGCTTGTACTCCAGCGGGTCGGTGTCGGCCATGACGTGGCCGCGGACGCGGTAGGAGTGGATCAGCTCGAAGACGCGGGCGGCCTTCGTGACGTCGTCGTCGTGCGAGGCGTCGATGTCCTTGAGCCAGCGAACCGGCTCGTAGGGGATGCGCAGCGCCTTGAAGATCTCGTCGTAGAAGTCCTGCTCGCCGAGGAGGAGGTTCGCGACGATCCGCAGGAACTCACCGGAGGCGGCGCCCTGGATGACCCGGTGGTCGTAGGTCGACGTGAGCGTCATGACCTTCGAGATGCCGAGCTTGTTCAGGGTGTCCTGGGAGGTGCCCTGGAACTCCGCGGGGTAGTCCATGGAGCCGACGCCCATGATGACCGACTGGCCGGGCATCAGACGCGGCACGGAGTGGACGGTGCCGAGGCCGCCGGGGTTGGTCAGGGAGACCGTGACACCGGTGAAGTCGTCCATGCCGAGCTTGCCGTCGCGGGCGCGGCGGACGATGTCCTCGTAGGCCTGCCAGAACTCGAAGAAGTTCAGCGTCTCGGCCTTCTTGATGCCCGCGACGACGAGCTGGCGGTCGCCGTTGGGCTTCACCAGGTCGATGGCGAGGCCGAAGTTGATGTGCTCCGGCTTGACCAGGGTGGGCTTGCCGTCCTTCTCCACGAAGGAGTGGTTCATCGACGGCATGGCCTTGATGGCCTGCACCATCGCGTACCCGATGAGGTGCGTGAAGGAGATCTTCCCGCCGCGGGCGCGCTTGAGGTGGTTGTTGATGACGATGCGGTTGTCGAAGAGCAGCTTCACCGGGACCGCGCGGACCGACGTGGCCGTCGGGACCTCGATCGAGGCGTTCATGTTCTTCGCGACGGCGGCGCTCGGGCCGCGCAGCGTCACGTACTCGGGACCGGCGGGGGCCTCCTTGGCGGGGGCCTCCTTCGCGGGCTGCGCCTTGGCGGCGGGCTTGGCGGCGGCCGGCTTGGCCGCGGGTGCCGGAGCCGCCGCGGCGGGCTTCGCCGCGGGGGCGGGCGCGGGCGCGGCCTGGGCCTGCTGCGCGGCGGGAGCCTGCTGCGCGGCGGGCGCGGCAGGGGCGGCGGGAGCACTGGGGGCCGCGGCCCCCGCGGCCGCGTCACCCGCCGGCGTCGCCGGGGCGGCGGTCCCGGAGGCGCCCACCCCTGGCTTGTAGTCGGCAAAGAAGTCCCACCAGGCTCGGTCGACCGAATTCGGGTCCTGGAGGTACTGCTGATAGATCTCGTCGACGAGCCACTCGTTGGGACCGAAGGCGGCGGCAGGGTCCTTGCCCTGCCCGTCTTGGTCGGTCGAGATGCTCGAGTTACTGGGGGACTCTGGCGACACGGCGGTAACCGCCCTCTTCCGCTTCACAAGGTGATGGACAGCGGAAATAAAGGCTACGCCTCCATCGGCGCGAGGTGCAGGCCGGGCCGGTCATCCGTCGCGTAAGTCACACCGGAAAGATGGTTTCGGCGTCGCGAATGGCGGGAAACAAGCGAGGTTCCGCAACGCGAGATGGCCGCGCGGGTACGCCCGGAGGTCGTCTACGCGCGGCGGCGGCTTCCCGGGTACCCCGAAGGGACCCGACGAATCGCTTCCGCTTCGAACCCTACGTCAACTTCAGCTGTCGGGCAGGCCCGGAAGAGTGACCTGGATGCGGCAGCCGCGCGGAGATTCGGCCACCCCGATGTGCCCGCCGTGCAGGTCCACCGCCCAGCGCGCGATGGCGAGGCCGAGACCTGTGCCGCCGTCGTTGCCGGCGTTCTGCGGGGGGACGCCCCCGTGGCTGCCGCGGTTGAAGCGCTCGAAGACGCGGTGCCGCTCCGCCTCGGGGATGCCGGGGCCCTCGTCGAGGACTTCGAGATCCAGGGACTCGGGGTAGGGGCCGCGCCGGGCGCGGACCGTCACGCGGCCGTGCGGCGGGCTGTGCTTGACCGCGTTGTCGATGAGGTTCGCCACGACCTGGTGCAGGCGCTCCGCGTCCGCGTGGGCCGTCAGTTCCGGGGGTGAGACGTCCAGGTGCAGGTGGACGTCCGTCCGCGTATGGCTGCCGGACCCCGAGGCGATGCCCGCGCGCGCGGAGGCGACCATGTTGGCCTCCTTGAGCACGCCGGACAGGTACGGCCACACCTCGAAGCGGCGGGCCTTCAGCGGGACGACGCCGTTGTCGAGACGGGAGAGGTCCAGCAGGGTCTCGACGAGCCGCCCCAGGCGCTCGGTCTGCTTCAGGGCGGTGCGCATCGTCTCGGGGTCGGCGGCGGAGACGCCGTCGACGACGTTCTCCAGGACCGCGCGCAGGCCCGCGATGGGCGTGCGCAGCTCGTGGCTGACGTTGGCCACCAGCTCCTTGCGCTGGGTGTCCTGGGCCTCCAGGTCGTCCGCCATGGCGTTGATCGTGGTGGCCACGTCGCCCAGCTCGTCGCGCCGGTCGGCGCCGCGCACCCGGCGCGTGTAGTCGCCGTGGCTGACGGCGCGCGCCACGGCGTTCATCTCGTCCAGCGGCGCGGTGAGGCTGTGCGCGACGAACTGCGTGATCAGCAGCGTGGCGATCACCGAGAAGACGGTGATGAAGCGCAGCTCGGTCTCGGTCTTCATGGCCACGAGGAGCAGGCCCGTGGTGATGAACACCGAGACGACCACGAGGGCGCCCAGCTTGGTCTTGATGGAGAACGGCCGCATCTCTCCGAAGGGCCCGCTCACGGCGAGGCCGGCCTCACGGCGTGGGGGTCTCAAGGGCGTAGCCCACGCCGTGCACGGTCCGGATGCGCTCGGCCCCGATCTTGCGGCGCAGCGCCTTGATGTGGCTGTCGACCGTACGTGTGCCGGACGCGTCGGCCCAGTCCCAGACCTCGGCGAGGAGCTGCTCGCGGGAGAGGACCGCGCGGGGGGTGTTGGCCAGGCAGACGAGCAGGTCGAACTCCGTGGGCGTCAGGTGGACGTCCTCGCTGCGCACCCGCACACGCCGCTGGGCGTGGTCGATCTCCAGCTCGCCCAGGCGCAGGATGCCGCTGCGGGGCGTGGTGGCGGCGAGCGCGGCCCGCTCGACCCTGCGCAGCAGGACGTGCACGCGGGCCGCGAGCTCCCGCATGGAGAACGGCTTGGTCATGTAGTCGTCCGCGCCCACGCCCAGCCCGACCAGCATGTCCGTCTCGTCGTCGCGCGCGGTGAGCATGAGGACCGGGACGGGGCGCTGGGCCTGGACCCGGCGGCACACCTCCAGGCCGTCGAAGCCGGGCAGCATGATGTCGAGGATCAGCAGGTCAGGCTGCCATGCCTGGGCGGTGTCGACGGCCGAGGGGCCGTCCACCGCCGTTTGCACCACGAAACCCTCGGCGCGCAGCCGGGCCGCGATGGCGTCGACGATCGTCGGGTCGTCCTCGACCACCAGCACCCGGCGCTGGGCGCCCGGCGTCGCCGCCGTCGCGCCGTTCTGGGAGGTGTGTGTCTGCTCCATCGCCCGCCCCTTGACACTGATCGCTTGTGTTCGGTCAGCAGCGTACGGGGCGCGGAGGGGCCTCGGCTACGCAGCCCTGACGCCGAGATGCACCACGTCGGGGACGCCTCGGGCAACGGGGATCTCTTGGGTGGTTACCTGACGGAACCCGGCATTCCGTAGAGCTTCGTCGAAAGTGGACGAGGGTCTCGCGGACCATACGGCGAGCACTCCGCCGGGGGTGAGCCGGGCTTTGCAGGCGGCCAGACCGGCAGGGGAGTAAAGGGAGTTGTTGCCCTCCGTGACCGTCCAGTCGGGGCCGTTGTCGATGTCGAGGCAGAGCGCGTCGTACGTCTCGGCGGGCCCGCCGCCGGGCTCCGCGCCCTCGGAGACGTAGGTCACGAGGTCCGTGTGAAGAATTCGCGTACGCGAGTCCGCGAGCGCCGCGCGGGAGATCGCGGCGAGCGGTCCCTCGCGGTGCCAGTCGATGATGGCCGCCTCGCGCTCGACGACGGTGACGCGGCCCCAGCGGGGGTCGGCCGCGGCGTGGACCAGGGAGAACCCGACGCCGAGCCCGCCGATCAGGACGCTGGGCGCGGGCCTGTCGTCGAGGGCGTCGCGCGCCGCGTCGACGAGCAGCCGCTCGGAGCGGCCGTCGGAGGTGTCCATCAGGAAACAGCCGTTGGCGATGATCTGCAGCAGCTCACCGTGGCGCCGCAGCACGACCTCGCCGTACGGGCCCTCGCGCCGGTCGAGGACGACGGGGGCGGTGGTGTCGGTCAGCATGGCGCTCAGCGTAGGGAAGGCTCCCCGTGGGCACGAGGACAACGCGGAAGTCGCCTCTGGGGTTGCTGTGAATCGCGTCGCACGTGGCGTCGGTCATAGACAGCCGCGCGAAAAAGAGCCAAGGGTGGGACGGGACCGCCGGAAGGAGCCCCTGACCCGTGAACCAGAGCGTCGATCCCCCGGACGCCGCCCCCGCACGCGGAAAGCCGGAGCGAACCGCTCTGAACGCGATCCCGACCCAGCAGGGCTCCGGGACCGGAGGCCCGCGTGAGCAGGGCCCCGGGGCGGGGAGCCCGCGCGAGCGGGACTACGGGGCTGGAGACCCGCCCGAGCGGGGCTTCGGGACCGGAGGTCCGCGCGAGCAGGGCGACGGGGCCGCGAGCGCGTGTGAACCGGGTGACCGGGCCGGGGGTCCGAGCGAGCGGGATCACGAGACCGCGAGCCCGTGCGAGCAGAGCCACCGGGCCGGAGGTCCGCGTGAGCAGGGGCCCGGGGCCGGAGGTCCGCGTGAGCAGGGTCCCGGGGTCGGGAGTTTGTGCGGGCGGGGGCGGCGGGCCGTGAGGCCGGGCGTGAAGGTGTGGGCGCGGGCGTGGGCGTTGTCCGGGGGCGGTGTCGCGCGCCTCCGCGCCCGGCGCGCGCTCCGCGTCGGGAAGCTGCTGCCCGGCCCCCGGAGCACGCCCTTCACCTTCGGGTACGCGCTCGTCCTCGCCGTCACCTCGCTCGTCGCCCGGTACGCGGACCCGCAGCTCGTCTCCTCGCTGCTCCGCGGTTCCAGCACCGACGTCGCCCACCTGGTGCACGACCCCACCCTCGTCCTGGTCGCCAGCGCCCTGTGGATCGCGGGCGGGATCACCTCTCCGTACGCGATCGGCTTCCTGCTGGTCCTGACCGCGCTCGAACGCCGCATCGGCGGCCTGCGCACGGCCGGCGTCTTCCTGCTCGGCCACGTCGTCGCCACGCTCGCCACGGAGGTCCCGGTGGGGCTCTCGGTCCTCGCGGGGCACCTGCCCGACAGCTCGCTGCACCGCCTGGACTACGGGATCAGCTTCGGCGTGGCCGCCAGCGTCGGGGCGCTCGCGGGGCTGCTGCCGCGCTGGGCGGGACGGACCGCCCTCGCCGGCTTCGGCTGGGTCCTGGTGGACGACCTGATCGCCTTCGCGGACCCGATGACCAACTGGGGCCACCTGCTCGCCCTCGCCGTCGGTGTCGCCACCTGGCCCCTGCTGCGGCGCGCCCGCCGCTCACGTCACGCCGCCACCGCCTCGACGACCGAGGGGTACGCCGCCGTCGGCAGCACCCGCGTCAGCCTCAGCTCCGCCGCCGAGAGCAGCGCGGCGAACTCCTCCCGCGTGCGCTCCTGACCGTTGATCACTGCGGCCATGGCGAGGTCCATGGCCTTGCCGGGGTGCGGGGCGTCGCCCTCGGGGAGCACGGACTCGACGATGACGACGCGGGCGCCGGGAGCCATCGCCGCCCGGCAGTTGCGCAGGACGCGCAGGCAGCCGTCGTCGGGCCAGTCGTGCAGGACGTGCTTGAGGACGTAGACGTCGCCGCCCCCGGGCACCTCGGTGAAGAAGTCGCCCGACTCGGCGCTCCACCGGCCACGCACCGCTTCCTCGCCGCTCAGGACGTGCGTGCTGATCGCGGGTGTCTGGTCGAGGAGCACCCCGGTGAGGCCGGGGTGCCCGCGCAGGACCGCGAGGAGCAGGCCGCCGCGCCCGCCGCCGACGTCGACCACGCGCCCCTGTGCGGGGAACGGGTACGTCCCCGCGACCACCGCGTCGATACGCGCCGAGAGCGACGCCATCCCCGAGTCGAAGACCTCCCGCAGCTCCGGGTCCCCGGCCAGGTGGGCGAAGAACGGCTCGCCGAGGAGCCGCTCGAAGGACGGGCCCGCCTTGCGCACCGTGTCCTCAAGGGCAGCCGAGGTCCGCTGGAACGTCGGGTCGGTCAGCATCAGGACCGCCGCGTGCTGCGAGTCCGGCACGTCCGTGCGCAGCGCCTGACTGACCGGCGTCAGGTGGAAGGCGCCCGCCCGGTCCTCGTGGAAGACGCCGCGCGTGGCGAGGTAGCGCAGGACGCGCCGCAGGTGCCCGGCGTCGGTGCCGGTCGGCCCGGCCAGTTCGCGCGCGGTGCGCGGGCCGGCCGCGAGGAGGTCGGCCACCCGGCAGCGCGCGGCGGTGCGCAGGGCCGCGGAGAAGAGGTGGCCGAGCGCGTGCTCGACGAGCCGGCCGGTGACGTCCTGGGTCTCGGGTGTGTCCACGCGGGGCTCCTCCGTACGGGTCGGGCGTGCGGGCCGGGGGTCCACCGTCCCGGCGGAAGGCCGATTCGTACAGAGGTGTGGTGGTGCGGCCCGGCCGGATTCGGCTGATCGCTCAGAGCGAACACCGCTTGGGGAACATCGGGGCGCTCATAAGCATTGAGTCGGTACAGCTCAACTTGAATGCCGAAGGGGAGATCATGGCTACTGAGTCCACCTCGTACACACCGCTCACTCTGCCTGTGCTGCCGCTCGACGACGAGGTGGTCCTGCCCGGCATGGTGGTCCCGTTCGACCTGTCCGACGCCGACGTGCGCGCCGCTGTGGAGGCCGCGCAGGCCGCCGCGCGCTCCGAGGGCGACAGCAAGCCGAAGGTGCTGCTTGTTCCGCGCATCGACGGGACGTACGCCGCCACCGGCGTGCTCGGCACCGTCGAGCAGGTCGGGCGGCTCTCCGACGGCGACCCGGGCGCGCTGATCCGCGGCCGGAGCCGCGTGCGCATCGGCGCCGGGACGACCGGCCCCGGCGCCGCCCTGTGGGTCGAGGGCCAGAAGGTCGACGACTCCGTGCCGGAGCCGCTGCCCGGCGCCGTCACCGAGCTGGTCAAGGAGCACAAGGCGCTGGCCACGAGCTGGCTGAAGAAGCGCGGCGCCTGGCAGGTCGTCGACCGCGTCACGCAGATCGACGACGTCTCCGCCCTCGCCGACAACTCCGGCTACTCGCCGTTCCTCACCACCCAGCAGAAGATCAGGCTCCTGGAGACCGAGGACGCGGTCGCCCGTCTCAGGCTCGCCACCGAGCAGCTGCGCGAGCACCTCGCCGAACAGGACGTCGCCGAGTCCATCGCCAAGGACGTCCAGGAGGGCGTGGACAAGCAGCAGCGCGAGTTCCTGCTGCGGCGCCAGCTGGACGCCGTACGCAAGGAGCTGCGCGAGCTCAACGGCGACGGCAAGGACGCGGCCGAGGAGTCCGACGACTACCGCGCCCGCGTCGAGGCCGCCGACCTGCCGGAGAAGGTCCGCGAGGCCGCCCTCAAGGAGGTCGACAAGCTGGAGCGCGCGAGCGACCAGTCACCCGAGGGCTCCTGGATCAGGACGTGGCTCGACACCGTCCTCGAACTGCCGTGGAACGAGCGCACCGAGGACCAGTACGACATCAGGGGCGCCCGGGAGGTCCTCGACGCCGAGCACGCCGGGCTCCAGGACGTGAAGGAGCGCATCACCGAGTACCTCGCGGTGCGCAAGCGCCGCTCCGACCGCGGCCTCGGGGTCGTCGGGGGCCGCCGCGGCGGTGCCGTGCTTGCCCTCGTGGGCCCGCCCGGCGTCGGCAAGACCTCGCTCGGCGAGTCCGTCGCACACGCCATGGGCCGCAAGTTCGTGCGGGTCGCGCTCGGCGGCGTACGCGACGAGGCGGAGATCCGCGGCCACCGCCGTACGTACGTGGGGGCGCTGCCCGGACGCATCGTGCGGGCCGTCAAGGAGGCCGGTTCCATGAACCCGGTCGTGCTCCTCGACGAGATCGACAAGGTGGGCTCGGACTTCCGGGGCGACCCGGCCGCCGCCCTCCTCGAAGTGCTCGACCCGGCCCAGAACCACACCTTCAGGGACCACTACCTGGAGGTCGAGCTGGACCTGAGCGACGTCGTCTTCCTCGCCACGGCCAACGTCCTCGAAGCCATCCCCGAGGCGCTGCTCGACCGCATGGAGCTGGTCAGGCTCGACGGCTACACCGAGGACGAGAAGGTCGTCATCGCCCGCGACCACCTGCTCCCGCGCCAGCTGGAGCGGGCGGGCCTCGACAAGGACGAGGTGGTCCTCGACGAGAGCGCGTTGCGCAAGCTCGCCGGCGAGTACACGCGCGAGGCGGGCGTGCGCAACCTGGAGCGCTCCGTGGCACGGCTGCTCCGCAAGGTCGCGGCCCAGCACGAACTGGGGGAGCGGGAGCTGCCCTTCACCGTCACGGACGCCGACCTGCGCGGCCTGATCGGGCGCCCGCACCACGTGCCCGAGTCCGCCCAGGACCCGGCCGAGCGCCGCACCGCCGTGCCGGGCGTGGCGACCGGGCTCGCCGTCACCGGCGCGGGCGGCGACGTCCTCTACGTGGAGGCCTCGCTCGCCGACCCGGAGACCGGCGCGTCGGGGCTCACCCTCACGGGGCAGCTCGGTGACGTGATGAAGGAGTCGGCGCGGATCGCGCTGAGCTTCCTGCGCTCGCACGGTGCCGAGCTGGAGCTGCCCGTGGGCGACCTGAAGGACCGGGGCGTGCACATCCACTTCCCGGCGGGCGCGGTCCCCAAGGACGGGCCGAGCGCGGGCATCACGATGACGACGGCCCTCGCCTCGCTGCTCAGCGGCCGCCAGGTCCGTCCGGACGTGGCGATGACCGGTGAGCTCTCGCTGACCGGCCGGGTGCTGCCGATCGGCGGCGTCAAGCAGAAGCTGCTCGCCGCGCAGCGCGCCGGGATCACCACGGTGATCATCCCGAAGCGGAACGAGGCGGACCTGGACGACGTGCCCGCCGAGATCCTCGAAAAGCTCGACGTGCACGCGGTCACCGATGTGCGCCAGGTGCTCGAACTGGCGCTCACGGAGGCCGAGGTCAAGGTCGCCGTGGCGGCCTGAGGCACTGGCGCGGTGGTGGCCGGCCCCCGGACCCCCGGGGACCGGCCACCGCCGCGTGCTCAGCCGTTGGCGAGCGCCCTGACCCGGTCGAGGGCGCCGTTGAACTTGTTGTGGTCGCCGACCGTCGGCCCCGACGAGGTGTACTGCCACATGGTGTGGAAGCCCCAGCCGGCCGGCAGCTCACCCGGGCTGGTGTTGTAGCGGGCGATCCACAGCGGGTTGCTCGCGCCGAAGCCGCTGTAGTTGCCGGTGCACTGCTTCCACCAGCTCGTCGCGGTGTAGATCACCGCGTCGCGCCCGGTGCGCGCCTTGTACGTGGTGAGGAAGTCGCGTATCCAGCTCACCATGGCGGACTGCGACTTGCCGAAGCAGGCCGCCCCGTACGGGTTCCACTCGATGTCGAGGGCGCCCGGCAGCGTCCTCCCGTCCCGCGACCAGCCCCCGCCGTTGCTCGCGAAGTAGTTGGCCTGGGCGGCGCCGCTGGAGGTGTCGGGCGTGGCGAAGTGGTAGGCGCCGCGGATCATGCCCACGTTGTACGAGCCGTTGTACTGCTGGGCGAAGTAGGGGTTCTCGTACGAGGTGCTCTCGGTGGCCTTGACGTAGGCCCACTTCACGCCGCTGTTCCACAGGGTCTGCCAGGCGACGTTGCCCTGGTGGCTGCTCACGTCGACGCCCTCGGTCTGGGTGGCGTCGCCGCCCGAGGGACGGCCGCCCTGGCCGTCGTGCTCGATGACGCCCTGGCCGAGGCGGGCGGAGCCGCGCGGCGGGACGTCGTCCGCCCGGGCCGCCGTGGGGAGCGTCAGGAGGAGGGAGAGTGCGGAGAGTGCTGCGAGGAGTACCCCCGCCGGCGACAAGCGCGAGCGGCGGGCCGATCCGGGTCTGTGCACGGGCATGTGCGTGCCTCCGATGGCCTCGGTGGTGCTCGGTGGGGACCTGCCGACATGCCACGGGCTCTCGCCTGGTGTGAACATGTCACTTGAAAGCTACGCACGTAGACCGTCGCCAGGGAAGAGGGTCAAGCCGCTGCCGTTGGTCCACTCCTGTGACGGCGGCACCGGAGCCGCACGGTTCCGACCTTGCGAAATACTGGTCAGGCCGCTGCCGCCACGGCCGCGGCGGGGAAGCCTTCCGGCGGAAACTTTCAGAATCGGGAAAGCGGGACATGGGTGCTGCAGAAGAGGACGTGACGGGCGGGGACCGCGCGTCCGCCGAACCGGGGGCGGACCGCGAGTTCCTCTCCCTGGAGCGGGAGTTGACGCTCCTGATGCGCCGGGCACGGGCCTCGTCCGGCGAGATGGCGCGCCAGGTCCACCCCGACCTGGAGCCCGCCGCGTACGGCCTGCTGGTCTGTCTCGACGACGGAGGACCGCAGCGGGCCACCGACCTGGCCGCGTTCATCGGCGTCGGCAAGGCCACCATGAGCCGCCAGCTCAGGGCCCTGGAGGAGCTGGGCCTCGTCTCCCGCGAGCCCGACCCGGCGGACGGCCGCGCCTGGCTGATCCGGCTCACCCCCGACGGCCGCACCCGCTTCCGCACGGTGCGCGCCGCCCGCCGCGCCCAGTACGTGCGCCGCCTCCAGGACTGGGACCGCGCCGAGGTCGCCGAGCTCGCCCGGCTGCTCGGCCAGCTCAACAGCAGCGCCGAGGGCTGAGGGCCGGTGTCATCACCCCGGCCGGGCGGGGCGGGCGGCGGCCCGCGCGCTCAGAGTTCCGCGTAGACGACCGCGGCGTCGTCGTGGCGCTTGCCGCGCGGGAAGGCGAGGCGGTCGGGGTCGGCGCGCTCCAGCTCCCTGACCCGCTCGACCAGGCGCCGCGGGCCCTCCTTGCGGACGAGCGCCAGGCAGTCGGCCCAGTCGCCCGCACGGAACGTCTCCACCCACCGCGAGGCCCCGTCGGTCAGCGCGGCCACCGCCGCGACCTCCGCCCGCGGCGTCTCGCCGGTGACCGCGCGCAGGGCCGCCGAGGGGTCGGCCGCGGCGGTGTGGAAGCCGCCGTCGGCGTTGCGCAGGGCCTCGACGGCCGCCCCGTACACGCGGCCCGCCGCCTCGCGCTCGGCCGAGCCGCGCGGCAGGGCACGCACCTCGTCGCGCAGCGCCCGGACCGCGGGCGGCAGTTCGGCGAGGCGGCGGTCGAGGACGGCGGTCACCGCGCCGTCGGCGCCGGCGAGCAGGAGCGCCGAGTCGGAGAGGACCAGATGCTCGACGCGCTCGGCGTCCCACCGCACGAGCACCACCGTGGCCTGAGGGGTCCGTGGGTGAGAAAGGTCACAGGTTGAACCATGCGCTTCGGCGGTACGCGTGATGGCTCCGGCCACCACCTCAGGGAGCGTCAGATCTCGTCGCGAAACGGACAGTTCACCCAGCGCGCCACCCAGCCGCGCGGTGAACCAGGGAACGGAATGCGCACAGCCCACCGGCCCCTCGGGCGGCGTCACGCCGTCCAGGAGGACGAGCGATCCGCCCTGCCCGGACGCGGGAAGCGCTACCGACGCGTAGTCCTCGTTGGGGCGTGCGGGGGCTCCGGGCTCGGTGGCGAGTTCGATGCGCATCCGGCCAGTCTGCACGAGGTCTTCACCACGCCGTCCGGTGGCGGGGCGGGCGCGCGTATGGGCCCGTACCAGCAGGTCACACGCCGGAATTGGGCCGGAATGATCAACTCCGCCGAGGTGTGGCGGCGAATACTGCCAAAGCCGCCCGGCGACGTCCAACCGGCGCCCCGCGAGGGCCCCGTGGCGGCCCCGCGAGGACTTGCCCGCCAACTCCTCGCCGATGTTCACTCCTTCGGGTGGCCAGGCAGACGATGCGCGTCCGCCACCCAAGGGCACTGGAATGGTCTGGAGCCGTACCTGGGGCGCGCTCGTGTCGACACACCGTCACCCGGGCCCAGGTCAGCCGAGAACAGGAATGCGAGCACCGGTGCAGAAGATGCGGCCTCGGCGCAAAGGCAGGCAGACGGCCCCGGAAGGGACCACGCCGGACGCGACCGACCCGACCGGGCATGCGCCGGAGCGCACCGCCACGGACCCCGTGACGGAGGCTGACGAGGTGTCGCGGCCTCCCGCCGCCGAGCCCGCGCCCAAGGCGCCCGCCGGGGGCACGTCCGCGGCGGCCGACGTCACCAGGCGGCCCACCGCCCGGGTGCGCAACCGGCTGGTCGTCGCGGTGGCGGTCGTGGCCGCCGCGATCGCGGGAGCGGGCGCGCCCGCCGTCATCGCCGCCTCCGACCGGCTGAACGACACGCAGGGCCTGGTGACCCTCGCCGAGCGGACGCAGCAGGCGGTCTCCCTCGGCCACTCCCTCGCCGACGAGCGCGACGAGGTCACGTCCTTCATCGCCGCGGGCCGCCCCGAGGGCAAGGGCCTCTCCGAGAGCCGCAGCGCCCGCGTGGACCGGCAGATCGACGAGCTGCGGGGAGCCGACGCCCCCGCGGGGCTCCGCGACGACCTCGCCGACGTCGCCGCCGTCCGCAGGGCCGCGCTCACCGGCAAGAGCAGCGCCCTCGACGCCCACGAGGCGTACACGAAGGTCATCATCGAACTGCACGGCCTCACCCGCGACCTGGCCGAGCGGCTGCCTCCCGAGGCCAACAGGGGCGCTCTCGCCCTCGTCGACCTCGACCACGCCGTCGAGCAGGCCGCCGCCACCCGGGGCCTGCTCCTGGCCGCCCTCGCCGTGCCGCGCCCGGACTCCACGACGCCCCCCGTCGACCCCGTCACGGGACTGCCGGGCACCGCCACCGAGGAGTCGCCGGAGGCCGCCGAGGAGCGCGACGAGCTCACCGCCGCCGCCCAGCGTTCCCACACCCGGGAACAGGCGGCCCTCGCCGACTTCTCGGACACCGCCGACGACCCCGCGCGCTCCACGTACGAGTCCACCGTCACGGGCTCCGACGTCGACGCCGCGGAGAAGTACCTCAAGCGCCTCACCGACCGGCCCGAGCTGTCCGACGCCGAGCTGCGCTACGACCCCAAGAAGCTCGACGCGGCCCTCTCCGCCCGCATCGAGCTGATGCGCGGCACCGAGTCCGCCCTCGGCGTCGAGCGCACCAAGGACCTCGCGGCCCTCCGCGACGACGACGTCACCGCCCTGGAGATCCGGGTCGCGCTCATCGGCGTGTGCCTGCTCGCCGCCGTCGGCGTCTCCATGGCCATGGCCCGCTCGCTGACCAGGCCGCTCGCCGTCCTGCGCCTCGGCTCGGCCCGCCTCGCCACCGAGCCGGCGCCACAGGAGCCGATTCGTTTCACCGGCCGCGACGACGAGTTCGCCCAGGTCGTACGCTCCGTCAACGCCCTGCACGGCCACGCGGCCGCGCTCACCGAGCGGCTGACCACGCTCGAAGCGGACCGCAAGCACCTCATCGGCAAGCGCCGGGCCATGGCCGACGAGCGCGAGGCGCTGCGCGCCGAACTCGCCGAGGCCTCCGCGCACCTGGAGCGCGTGCGCCGGTCCATCCACGGCACGTTCGTGAACCTGGCCCTGCGCACCCTGGGCCTGGTCGAGCGCCAGCTCGCCGTCATCGAGGACCTGGAGGACCGCGAGCAGGACCCGGAGCGCCTCGCGACGCTCTTCAAGCTCGACCACTTCGCCACGGTCATGCGCCGCCACAGCGAGAACCTGCTGGTCCTCGCGGGCGCCGAGCACGGCCACCAGCACCCCGGCGCGGTCCCGCTGGTCGACGTGGTGCGCGCCGCCGTCTCCGAGATCGAGCGGTACGAACGCGTCCGCATCGCCACGCTGCCGCCGCACGCCCACATCGCGGGCTTCGCGGCGGACGACATCAGCCACCTCACCGCCGAACTCCTGGAGAACGCGACCTCGTTCTCGCCGCCGGACGCGGCCGTCGAGGTCTCCGGCTGGCTCCTGGAGAACGGCGAGGTCATGCTCTCCGTGCAGGACGAGGGCATCGGCGTCACCGAGGACCGCCTGCGCGAGCTGAACGCCCGCCTGACGGACTTCGACCCGGACGACGCCCACGACCAGGAGAGCGGCGACGGCCTCGGGCTCGGCCTCTACGTCGTGGCGCGGCTCGCCGCGCGGCACGGGGTCCGGGTGCGGCTGCGGGAGCAGAAGCAGGGCGGCACGGCGGCGGTCGTGGTGCTGCCGAAGTCGATCCTCGCCGCTCCGCCGGACCTGGCGGGCGCTTCCGGCCCGGCGGCCGGTCCCGGCGCGGCCGGGGAGAGCGTCGTCCATCTGCCGGGGTCGGAGGCGGAGGCCAACTCCAACGTCATCCCCGGCCGGCTCGCGGCCGTCGCGGAGGACGGCGCCGACCCGCTGATCGCGGCGGCCGAGCGGACCCTGGAGACGGCACTCCCGACACCTTCGACCGCCGCGCCGGAGCCGAAGCCGGAGCCCGAGCCCGAGCCGGAGTCGGAGCCGCGCGCCGACGCGGACGGGCCCGACACGGAGGGGCCCGCAGCGGACGGGCCCGCAGCGGACGGGCCCGCAGCGGACGGGCCCGCAGCGGACGGGCCCGCAGCGGACGGGCCCGCAGCGGACGGGCCCGATGCCGACGGGCCCGATGCCGACGGGCCGGAGACCGCCTCCGAGGCGGCGGAGCCCGAAGCCGCGCCCGCGCCCGGGCCCCGCCGGGCGCCCGCCCCCGAGTCCTCGCCCGAGACGACCATGGAGCTCGTGCCGCCCCGCGCCCCGGAGGCGGACCCGCGGCCCGGGCCCGCCCCCGAACACGCACCCGAGGCCGAACCCGAGCCCCGAGCGGCCCCCCGGCCGCCCAAGTGGGAGCGCGTCACCGACAAGGGCCTGCCCAAGCGCACGCCCAAGATCACCGCGCCCCCGGCCACCGCCGTGCCGAAGCCGCGCGGCGGCTCCGTGGACGCGGCGGCGCTCCGCCGCCGCCTCGGCGGCTTCCACCAGGGCGCGAAGAGCGGCCGCAGGGACGTGGAGGCCGAGATCGCGGGGGAAGAGCCGACCGAGACGCCGGCCGCGTCCGACCGAACGCGGCACGACGAACCGACGCAAGGTAACGAAAAGAACGCAAAAGCCGCAGACGTAATGGGGGACTCAGTCGAGGAGGCAAGCAGTTGACTGCGCCCATGCGCACGCCCAGTTCTTCCGCCGCACCCGCCGCACCCGCCGCACCCGCCGCATCCGCCGCGCCCACCGCTTCGGGCGGCACACCAGGAGCCGCGCGGTACGGCCTGAGCCGTGAGGCCAGGAACCTGCACTGGCTGCTCACGAACCTGGTGGAGGAGGTGCCCGGAATCCTCTCCGTCGCGGTGGTCTCCTCCGACGGACTCCTGCTGCTGTCCTCCGATCCCGGGCAGAACGCCGAGCGCCCCGCCGAGGCCCCCAAGGGCCCCAGGGGTTCGAGCGCCGACCTCGCCACGATCGTCTCCGGACTCGGCTCGCTCACCGTCGGCGCCGCCAAGCTGATGGACGGCGGCCCGGTCAAGCAGACCATGGTCGCGATGGAGGAGGGCAGCCTCTTCGTCATGACCGTCAGCGACGGGTCGCTGCTCGGCGTGCACGCCACCCCGGACTGCGACATGAGCGTCGTCGCGTACCACATGGCGCTCTTCGTCGGCCGCGCCGGACACGTCCTCACCCCCGAACTCCGCAGCGAGCTGCGCCAGTCGCTGGAGGACGCCCGATGAGCGGCGGGAGCGGCCGTGCCGCGCCGAAACTGCCCCGGCGCGGCGGCGACCTCCCCCAGGCTCTCGGCTCCGCCCGACCGGGGAGGCGCCCCCATCCCGCCCGCGTACGGCCCTACTCGCTGACCGGCGGGCGGACCAGGTTCGCCCACGTCCTCCTCGTCGAGACGTTCGTGGCGAGCAACGCGGCCATCGAGGCCGCCGAGGAGCGCCTCGAACTGACCAGGGGCACGGCCCGCGTCATGCCGGAGATGCGGGCGATCGTCGAGATCTGCCGCCGCATGCGCACGGTCGCGGAGATCGCGGCGCTCCTCAAGATGCCGCTCGGCGTGGTCCGCGTACTCCTGAGCGACCTCGCCGACCAGGGAAAGATCCGCGTGTACGGAACGGGCCACGGCCCGGGACAGCCCGACCGCGCACTGCTGGAAAGGGTGCTGAGTGGACTCCGCCGTCTCTGAACTCCTCAAGGACGAGGATCAGCCGCAGCCCTGGCAGACGGACAGGTCACGCGCTCCGATCGCCACGAAGATCGTGGTGGCCGGCGGCTTCGGCGTCGGCAAGACGACACTGGTGACCGCCGTCTCCGAGATCACGCCCCTCCAGACGGAGGCGCTGATGACGCAGGCGAGTGTCGGCACCGACGACCTGAGCGACACGCCGGAGAAGGCGACCACCACGGTCGCCATGGACTTCGGCCGCATCACGCTCGACGACGACCTGGTGCTCTACCTCTTCGGCACGCCGGGGCAGCAGCGCTTCTGGTTCATGTGGGACGACCTGATGCGCGGCGCGATCGGCGCCGTGGTGCTCGCCGACACCCGCAGGCTGTCCGACTGCTTCCCGGCCCTCGACTACTTCGAGAGCTGCGGCCTGCCGTACATCGTGGCCGTGAACCACTTCGACGGCAGCGAGAGGTTCGAGGCCGACGACGTGCGCGAGGCGCTGACCGTTCCCGAGCACATACCGGTGCTGATCATGGACGCGCGCCGGCGGATCTCCGCGATCGAGTCCCTGCTCGCCCTGGTCGGCCACGCCCTGGACGTCGCCCCCGAGTGACCGCGGCTCACCCCCCGGGCCGCATCCCCACCCCCCCTCACACCTCCCCCCAGCATGTCTGAACGTACGTAGGAGTAGTGCCCCCCATGCGGAAGATACTTGTCGTGGGAGCCGGTCAGTCCGGCCTCCAGATCGCCCTCGGGCTCCAGGCCCAGGGGTACGAGGTCACCCTGATGTCCAACCGGACGGCGGACGAGATCCGGTCCGGGCGGGTCATGTCCACCCAGTGCATGTTCCACACCGCGCTCCAGCACGAGCGGGACATCCGGGCGAACTTCTGGGAGGCGCACGCCCCGAGGATCGAGGGCGTCGGCGTCTCCGTCGCGGGCCCCGGTTCCACCCGCGCCATCGACTGGGTCGGCAAGCTCGACGGGTACGCCCAGTCCGTCGACCAGCGCGTGAAGATGGCCGGCTGGATGGAGACCTTCGCCCAGCGCGGCGGCCAGCTCGTCATCCACGGCGCAGCGGTCTCCGACCTCGACTACTTCTCGCGCACCTACGACCTGGTCCTCGTCTCGGCGGGCAAGGGCGAACTGGTCTCGATGTTCGAGCGCGACGCCGCCCGCTCCCCGTACCGCGAGCCGCAGCGCGCCCTCGCCGTCGCCTACGTGCACGGTCTCGGCCCGCGCCCCGAGCACCCCGAGTTCGACGCGGTCCGCTGCAACCTCGTGCCCGGCGTCGGCGAGCTCTTCGTGATGCCGACCTTCACCCACACGGGCCGCGCCGACATCCTGTTCTGGGAGGGCGTACCCGGCGGCCCCCTGGACGTCTTCCAGGGCGTCAAGGACCCCTCCGAGCACCTGGCGCTGACGCTCGAACTCCTGGAGAAGTACCTGCCCTGGGAGTACGCGCGGGCCACGAAGGTCGAGCTGACCGACGCGGGCGGCACGCTCGCCGGGCGGTACGCGCCGACGGTCCGCAAGCCCGTCGGCCGGCTGCCCGGCGGCGGTCTCGTCCTCGGTGTCGCGGACGTCGTGGTCGCCAACGACCCGATCACCGGCCAGGGCTCCAACTCGGCGTCGAAGTGCGCCGCCTCGTACATCTCCTCCATCGTCGAGCACGGTGACAAGCCCTTCGACGAGGCGTGGATGCAGTCGGCGTTCGACCGCTACTGGGACACCGCGCAGTGGGTCACCAAGTGGACGAACGCGATGCTGGGCGCCCCGCCGCAGCACGTCCTCGACATCCTCGGCGCGGGGGTCCACCTCCAGCCGGTGGCCGACCGCTTCGCCAACGGCTTCAACGACCCCGCGGACTTCGAGAACTTCTTCTACGACCCGGAGAAGGCCGCCGCCTACCTGGAGTCCGTGGCGCCCGGCGCCTGACGCTCGCGGTATCCCAGGTCGCTGCCCGCTGCGGCGCCCGCGGGCAGCTTCGGCGGGGTGTAGTCCCGCATGGCCCGGCCCTCGGGGTCGGGCCGCACCGCGCCGAGCACCGGGTTGGCGGCGATGGGCGAGACCTTGATCCGGGTGCCGGGGCGCGGCGCCTGCACGACCTTGCCGTCGCCCAGGTAGATCGCCACGTGCGTGGCCCGGGGGAAGTAGATGACGAGGTCGCCGGGGCGCAGCTCGGCCAGCGGGATGTGGCGCAGCCGCTTCCACTGCTCCTGGCTGGTGCGGGGGATCTCGCGTCCGGCGCGCTGCCAGGCCCGGGAGGTCAGCCCGGAGCAGTCGTAGGCCTCGGGTCCGGCGGCGCCCCACTGGTAGGGCCGTCCGATCTGCTTCACCGCGAAGCCGAGCGCCTTGTGGCCGCGCCGTGAGGGTGCCCGCACGGCCTTGCCGGTGCCGCCGAGGGCCCCGGTGGCGATGAACCGCTTCTGGTCCTTCCGCACGTCCTTGTCCTCGGCTCTCCGCAGCGAGGCGAGCTGGTCGCCGGTGAGCGAGGCGAGCAGTTCCTCGACCTCCCTCAGCTGCCGGACGACCTTGTTCCGCTGCTTCTTCTGCCGGGCGGCCAGCGCGGCCCGCTCGTCCACGGCCCGCTTCGCGGCATCGGCCAGCAGGTCCGCCCGCTTCGCGCCGCCGGCCATGCGCTCCACGGTCGCGGCCCGGTCCGCGGCGACCCTGCCGACCACGTGGCCCTGGTCGAGGGCGTGCTGCGGGTCGCGGGCGAGGAGCAGGCGGAGGTAGGGGGAGACGTCGGTGCCCGCGGCGTTCTGGTACTGCTGGCGGGCGAGGCGGCCCGCGTCGCCCCTGCTGTCCTTGAGCGACACGCGCGCCCTCGCGAGCCTGGCGCGCAGCTCCGCGGCGTGCGCGCGCTGCTTCCTCAGCCTCTCCGCGGTCGCGTTGTACTTCTCCGTGGCCTCCCCGGCGTCCCGGTACAGACGCTGAAGCTCCGTCAGGAGCCGGTGCACGGACCGGTCGCCGGGGTCCGGGGCCGGTGCCGGCCGCGCCTGGACCGGGGGAGCGGCCGTGAACAGGGCGCCGACCGCGGCCCCCGTGCAGACCCAGCGCAGCAGCGTGCCTGACACCTCATCACCTCCGGTGCGCGGGCGGCCCTTCCGCCGCGCACCGCGAGCATCGGCCCGGTCCTCCGGGTCCGCATCCGGGCGGTGGCCGGTCGGCGCAAAGAGATCACCCGTCCAGGGTGTGACGGCGTGTCAGCTTGCGGTCAGGCGGCCGGTCCCGAGGGCTTCGACCACGGCCACCTCAGGCCGCCGCCCTTGTCGCCGTCCTCGTCGTACGCGTACTGCCAGCGCGCGGCCGGCGAGAACCGGCGGCCGGTCGCCGCGGGCACCCTGCGGTAGACCAGGACGGTCGGGGGGCCGCCCGCGTCGTCGGGGACGGGCACGCGGTACACCTTCGGCGGGTGCCCGGTCGGCCCGAGCAGCACCGGGAGCACCCGGCCGTCCAGGGGGCCGCCCACGAAGGGGGTCTCTTCGCTCTTCACGCCACCAGTGTCACACCACGGGCGGCGCGGTCCTTCACAGCAGGTGGGCCGCGTCGGTGACCACGGGGAGCACCCGCCTGGCGAGCCCGCCCGCGGGCCCGTCGGGCGTCTCCACGGCGAGCGCCCGGCGCACGACGCCCGCGGTCTGCGGGTCGCGTCCGGCCGTCGTGACGAGCACCGCCATGAACTGCTCGACCAGCATGTCCCGCAGCTCGTCGAGCGGCGGCTGCTTCCCCCCGTCCAGCCAGATCAGCGAGGCGGCCTCGACCGCGGTGATCCACATCCGTACGGTCATCCGCAGCGAGGGCCCGGGCTCCGCCATGTCCAGGTGGGCCAGGATGTGCTCGGCGGCGGCCCTGCGGACCCCGTCCACGATGGCGGTGGTCCGGGAGGTCTCCACCACGCTGCCGCCCTGGAGCAGCGCGCTGAACCCGGCGTCGTGCTCGTCCACGAAGGCCAGGTACCGGTCGAGGGCGCGGGAGAGCCGCTGGGTGAGCGGGCCCCGCGGCGGCTCGGCGAAGCACTGTTCGAGCTCGTCGGCCGCGGAGCGCAGCGCGGCCTCGTACAACTGCTGCTTGCCGCCGGGGAAGTAGCGGTAGACGAGTGGCCGCGAGACCCCGGCGGCCTCCGCGACGTCGTCGAGGTTGACGTCCTCGGGCGCGCGGTGCGCGAAGAGGGAGAGTGCGGACTCCAGGAGCTGCCGCCGCCGCGCTTCGACGCTGAGGCGGCGGTACGCGGGGGTGGTGGCCGGCGTCGTCATACCCCGCAGCGTAGCCGGGGGCCGCCGCCGGTCAGGCGAGCAGTCCCGAGGACCGCCAGAGCCGCCGGCCGAGGCCCCGCATGAGCCCGATGTCGTCGAGGAAGTCCGTGAGCCGCTTCGCCCCGGTCTGCATGACCTCCCTGCGGTGCCCGCTCGCCCTCACCTGGGCGACGGCCTCCCGCCGGTCGAGCCCGACGCTGGTGTACACCTCGGGGTTGACGAAGGCGACGGAGAAGACGCGCGCGGCCTCGCCCGCGCTCAGCCGGGTCAGCTGCCGCTCCCAACGGGGCGCGGTCACCATCTGCCGCCGCAGCTCCTCACGCGCGTACCGCACGTGCCGGGCCTCCTCGACCACGTGGATACGGGTCACCCCGCGCACCAGCGTCTGGACGCGCTCGTCGGGGAAGGTGAGCCGCTGCATCCAGTCGAGGATCTCCTCGCCGAGGAGCGTGCAGGCGAAGGAGCCGGGCGTCGTGGAGACGGTCTTCAGGACCCGCGCGAGGTTGTGGTCGCGGCGCGAGACGGGATAGGCCGGCGCCCCGCCCTTCTCGATCATGCGCCCGAACATCATCGAGTGCCGGCACTCGTCGGCGATCTCGGTGAGCGCATAGCGGACGTGCGCGCTGGTCAGGGACTTGTCGTAGATGTGCCGTACGAGGAGCTGCATCAGGATGACCTCGAACCAGATGCCCAGCGAGGCGAGGGAGGCGGCCTCGTGCCGGGCGAGGTCGAAGCGCTGCTCCTCGGACATCCGCTTCCACATCGGGGTGCCGTAGAGCGAGACGAGCTCCGGGGGCCAGAACCACTTGCCCTCTTCGAGCGGTGCGTCCCAGTCCAGTTCCCTGTCGGGGTCGAAGGAGTGCTTCGCGGACGACTCCAGGAGCCGGAGGGCCGTCTGCTCCCGGTCCTTGAGCAGGCCGAGCGCGTCCCGCGGGCCCTGGAGCGAGACGTCTTCCGGCGTGGTCGTCATGGCTGGTACCTGCCTTGTCGTCGGGGTGGGACGCCGGAGGCGGGGGTTACCGGCGGTCATCTCTTATGAGACTGCCTGTCAGCAAGGCCGTCAATCCCTCGCGCGCGACTTGTTGACCCTCTGTCCAGGAGCGTGTGAGCCTGCCTGTATGTCGACGCATGAGCTCTACACCAAGCCCGCAGGAGAGCCCAACTGGCAGATCCCGTCGGCCGGTTCGGCTCGGCTCAGCTGGGAGTACGACGAAGGGCGCGACCGCCTCCTCGCCCTCTACCAGAAGGGCAAGGACAAGCAGTGGGACGGTGCCACGCGCATCGACTGGGACCTGGAGGTCGATCCGCTCGACCCCCTCGGCACCCCCGACGAGTCGATGGCGCTCCACGGCACCCCGCACTGGGCGAAGATGACCGAACGGGACAAGGGCGAACTGCGCAAGCACTACGCCTCCTGGCAGTTCAGCCAGTTCCTCCACGGCGAGCAGGGCGCGATGGTGTGCGCGGCGCGCATCGTGGAGTCGGTGCCCGACCTGGACGCGAAGTTCTACTCCGCGACCCAGACCATGGACGAGGCCCGGCACGCCGAGATCTACGGCCGCTTCCTGCACGAGAAGATCGGGATGCTTTATCCCGTCGACGACAACCTCCGCTCGCTCCTCGACGACACCCTCCGCGACTCCCGCTGGGACATGCCCTACCTCGGCATGCAGGTCCTCATCGAGGGCCTCGCGCTCGCCGCGTTCGGCATGATCCGCGACACCACGACCAAGCCGCTGCCCCAGCAGATCCTCGCCTACGTGATGCAGGACGAGGCCCGGCACGTCGCCTTCGGGCGGATGGCGCTCCGCGACCACTACAAGCAGCTCACGGACGCGGAGCTGCGCGAGCGCGAGGAGTTCGTCATCGAGGGCTGCTACCTGATGCGCGACCGGCTGCGCGGCGTCGAGGTCCTGGAGAACTTCGGCATCCCCAGGGCGCAGGCCGAGGAGTACAGCGAGCAGTCCGAGTTCCTCGCCCTCTTCCGGCAGTTGCTGTTCAGCCGCATCGTGCCGTGCGTCAAGGACATCGGCCTGTGGGGCAGGCGCCTCCAGGAGGCGTACGTGGACATGGGCGTCTTCGAGATGGGCGACCACAATCTCGACCAGCTCATGCGCCAGGACGAGGAGATCGCCGAGAAGCTGGACGCGGAGCGCTTCGCCGCCGAGGAGCACGCGCGCGTGACGGAGGTGGAGGAGGCCGTCGCCGCGGGCGGCGAGGGATAGCGGGGGCGGCTCAGGGACCGCCGGCCGCGTCCGCCCCCGCCTTCAGGGCCGCCTCCATCACGGCCCTGGCGATCGGCGCCGCGCTGCCGCCGCCGCTGATGTCGCCGCGGTCCGCCGCCGCATCCTCGATCACCACCGCCACCGCCACCGAGGGCTCCACGTCGCCCGGGGCCTGCGCCCAGGAGATGAACCAGGCGTAGGGCGTCCCGTTGTTGTCGACGCCGTGCTGCGCCGTGCCCGTCTTGCCGCCGACGGTCACTCCGGGGATGGCGGCGTTGGCCCCCGTGCCCTTCTCGACGACGTCCGTCATCATCTCCCGCAGCCGCATGGCGGTCGCCGGGTGCATCGCCTGGCGCAGGGTCCGCTGCCCGGTGGCGGCGACGACGTCGCCGTCGTCTGTGGTCGTTTCCGCCACCAGGTGCGGGGCCCTGACCGCGCCGCCGTTCGCGACGGCCGCCGAGACCATCGCCATCTGCAGGGGCGTCGCCCGGGTGTCGTACTGCCCGATGGCGGAGAGCGCGAGCTGCGCCTTGTCCAGGGAGGTGTCGAAGTTGCTGCGCGCCACGGGGGAGGGGATGCGCAGGTCCGCGTCGTTGAAGCCGAAGTTCCGCGCCGTGTGCGCCATCGGTTCGAGCCCGGTGTCGACCCCGAGCTTGGCGAAGACCGTGTTGCACGACCACTGGAAGGCCTGGCGCAGCGAGGCGTCGGCGCAGCCGTCCCCCTCGTTCGTGAGCCGTGTACGGGTACCGGGCAGGGTGTACGGGTCCGGGGACCTGGTCGGCGCGTCCAGATCCGTCACGGTCCCCGAGTCGAGCGCGGCGGCCGCCGTGACCACCTTGAACGTCGAACCCGGCGGATAGGTCCTGCGGATCGCGCGGTTCAGCATCGGCTTGTCGGGGGCGCGGTTCAGCTCGGCCCAGGCGTCCGCCACCGACGAGCCGGTCCCCGACAGCCGCTCCGGATCGTACGAGGGGGAGCTGACCAGGGCGAGGATCTGCCCCGTCGCGGGTTCGAGCGCGGCGACCGCGCCCCGCTTGCCGCCGAGCCCCGAGTAGGCGGCCCGCTGCACCGCCGCCCTGATGGTGGTCTCCACCTCGCCGCCCGGGCTCCGCGCGCGCGTCAGGTCGTTCCAGAACGGCAGTGGGGCGAGCATCGGATCGGTGCCGGAGAGGATGCCGTCCTCGGCGTCCTCCAGGAGGGAGGTGCCGTAGACCTGCGAGGCGAAGCCGGTCACGGGCGCGTACAACGGGCCGTTCCGGTACGTGCGTTCGTAGCGGAGCTGCTCCCGGGTGTCCTTGGAGCCGGTGACCGGCTCCCCGTCGACCAGGATGTCGCCGCGCGGCCGGCCGAAGCGCTCGATGGACACGCGGCGGTTGGCGGGGTCGGCGTCCAGGGACCCCGCGTCGACGAGCTGGACGCGGACGGCGTTGACGAGCAGGGCGACGAGCAGCAGCGCGCAGAACACGGCGGCGTGCCGGATGTGCCGGGTCACCCGCCCTCCCGCGCCGCGAGCCGCCCGCGGGCCGAGTCGCTGACCCGGATGAGCAGCGCCACGATGATCCAGTTGGTGACGACCGAGGAACCGCCCTGGGCGAGGAACGGCATCGCCATGCCGGTGAGCGGGATGAGCCCCATCACGCCGCCCGCGATGACGAAGACCTGGAGCGCGATGATCGTGGCGAGCCCGACGGCGAGCAGCTGCCCGAAGGGGTCGCGCACGTCGAGCCCGGCGCGGTAGCCGCGCTCGACGAGCAGGGCGTAGAGCACGAAGACCGCGCAGAGGCCCGCGAGCCCCAGCTCCTCGCCCGCCGTGGCCAGGATGAAGTCGGACTTCGCGGCGAAGCCGATGAGGATGGAGTGGCCGCCGCCGAGCCCGGTGCCGAGCATCCCGCCGGCGGCGAAGGCGAAGAGGGACTGGGCCAGTTGGCTGGGGCCCGCGCCCGCGTCGATCGAGGCGAACGGGTCGAGCCAGTCCTGGACGCGGCCGTGCACGTGCGGTTCGAGCGAGCCGACGGCGTACGCGCCGAGCGCCGCGAGCAGCAGGCCGACCGCGATCCAGCCGATGCGGCCCGTGGCGACGTACAGGAGGGTCACGAAGAGCCAGAAGAAGAGCAGGGAGGTGCCGAGGTCGCGCTCCAGGACGAGGACGCCGACGCTCAGCAGCCAGATCGCGGCGACGGGTCCGAGGACGCGTCCGGTGGGGAGGTGCAGGCGCGTGAACCGCCGGCCGGTGCCGGCGAGGGCGCCGCGGTTGGCCGCCAGGTAGCTGGCGAAGAAGACGGCGAGCAGGACCTTGGCGAACTCGCCCGGCTGGATGGAGAGTCCGCCGAACCTGATCCAGATGCGGGCGCCGTTCACGGCGGGGAAGAAGATCGGCACGGTCATCAGGGCGAGCGCGGCGACGACGGAGACGTAGGCGTAGCGCTGGAGCAGCCGGTGGTCGCGCAGCAGGAGCACGACGGTGATGAAGAGCGCGACGCCGACGGTGGACCAGACGAGCTGGGCGGGCGCGGCCTCGTCGTGCGGTGTCTCCAGGTCGAGACGGTAGATGAGCACCAGGCCGAGCCCGTTGAGCAGCACGGCGATGGGCAGCGGCAGCGGGTCGGCGTACGGGGCGCGGAGCCGGACGGCGAGGTGCGCGAGGAGGGCGAGCAGCCCGAGTCCGGCGCCGTACCCCGCGGCGCCGGGCGGGACGGAACCGTGCCTGGCCAGGCCGACGGCGCAGTAGCCGGACACGCAGAGCAGGACGGCGACGACGAGCAGGGCCAGTTCGGTGCCGCGGCGCCGGGGGACACGGACGGCGGGCACCGTGGGGGGTGCGGCGCCCACTCGTGTTCCGGTCATGCCGGGAACGTAGCAAGCGACGAGCCCCGAAGTCCGTTTATGTCGCCTATGTCGGCCAAGTGGGGCGGGCCAGTGTCAGCACCAGCGCGGCACCTTGCCGATGTTGGCGATGTAGTGCGCGGAACCCCACGCCCAGGTGCCGTCGGTGAGCAGGTACCAGAGGCTGTTGTTGCCCACCCGGTCGCCCCGCGTCTTGCAGAAGATGGTGACGACCTTGCCGTACGGCACGCTGCGGATCACGCGGCTGCCGCGGTGGGGGGCGTTGCGGAGCAGGAGGCCGCTCTTGGCGATGACGCGGCCCTTGTAGACGGGGGCCTTGCCGTCGGCGGTGTCCGCGGCGGCGGCGGGTGCGGTGAGGGAGAGCGCGGCGAGGGCGCCGCCGGCGGCGAGCACGCCGAGCCGGGTGGCAGCGGTACGCAGGGGCATGGGTTCTCCTCCGAGGGGCGGAAGGGGCGGCCTCCGGCGCGAACGCGGTGAGCCGCGGTGGGAGACGGCTTCAGGAAACTGCGCATAAGCCGCAACTCACAGTAAAAGCGGCACAGGGTGTGCGCAAAAGCTCACGCGCCGCCGCGGGGCCCGCCCTCGCCCGGACCGTTCGGGCCCGCCACCCGCGGGCGCGTCCCACCGCCGTGGTGCGCCCCCGCGGTGCCCGCCTCGTCGGCCGACTCGTCGTACGGCAGCCGCAGGGTCGCGACGGCGCCGCCGTCCGGCGCGTTGGCGAAGGTCAGCCGGGCGCCGAGGACCGCGGCCTGGCCGAGCGCGATGGTCAGCCCGAGGCCGTGCCCCTTGCTCGTGCCCTCCGTCCTGAAGCGCTGCGGGCCGTGCTCCACCAGGTAGCCGGGGAAGCCGTCGCCGTGGTCCCGCACGGTGACCACGGGCCCGTCGACCGAGACCCGCACCGGCGCCCGCCCGTGTTTGACGGCGTTGCCGACGAGGTTGCCGAGGACCCGCTCAAGACGCCGCCGGTCGGTCTCCACGGTGACGTCACGGACGACGGTGAACTCCACCCCCTCGCCCGAGGACCGCGCCACGCGCTCCGCCAGTGGAGCGAGCCGGTGCGCGTCGAGGTCCACCTGCTCGCTCCTCGCGTCGAGCCGGGAGATCTCCAGGAGGTCCTCGGTCAGGGTGCGCAGGGCGGCGACCCGGTCGCGCACCAGCTCCGTGGGCCGCCCCGGCGGCAGCAGCTCCGCCGCGGCGTGCAGGCCCGTCAGCGGTGTACGCAGCTCGTGCGCCACGTCGGCGGTGAACCGCTGCTCGCTCAGGAGCTTGCCCTGGAGCGAGGAGGCCATGGTGTCGAGCGCCCCGGCGACCGCGGCGACCTCGTCCTGGCGGCGCGCCGGCTCCTTGGTGCGGAGGTCGTTGACGCGGGCGTCCAGGTCGCCTCTGCTGATCTTCCGCGCGACCTGCGCCGTCAGATGCAGCCGCCGCGTCACACGGGTCACGGCGAACGCCCCGACCAGCAGCGTCGCGCCGATCGCGAGCACGGAGGAGCCGAGGATCGCCCGGTCGAGCCCGTCGATGGTGCGGGCGCCCTGCGCGTAGTCCACCTGCACGGCGAGCGCCCGGCCCCCGTCCGCGGGCCCCGCGGCCCACATGGTCGGCCGCGACTCGTGGGCGGCGACCATCGTGCCGCGCTCACCGTCCACCGCCAGGTCCCGCAGCCGTTCGGGCAGCCCCTCCGGGTCGACGCCCGCGCCGGGCCCGAGCCGGTCGCCCGCCTCGTACCGCTCGGTGACCTCTTCGAGGCGCGAGAGCGCGCGCTCCCGCGCCTGGCCGACGGTCTGGTCGGTGACCGAGACGTGCACGAGCGCGCCGAGCAGCGCCGCGAGCGCACAGCACATGACGGTGATGAAGACGGCGGCCTTCCAGGTGAGCGACGCCGTCCAGGCGGGGAACCGCGGCCCGCGCGGCCGCCGCCGGCTCATCGTCCACCGCTCTCGGACGGCGCGGCCCCGCGGCTCTCCGAGGGGGAGGGGCGCGGGGTGCGCGGCCGGGGCGCGTCCGGTGCCCGCACGATCTCGTCGCTCGTCGGCAGCATCGCCTTCTGGTGGGCGTCCCAGGACCAGACCGTGTGGTACTCGTACCCCGCCAGGCTGGAGACGGCGCGGATGATCAGGTCGCGCCCGGCGAGCTCCACCCCGAGCACGGCGTCGCTCATCTCCATGATCTGCGTGAGCTGCCGGCCCTCCTCCGCGTACACCCGGATGTCGAGGTTGTCGCCGGGCGTGGAGACGCCGACGATCAGGTCGTCCTTGTCGTCACCCGTCAGGTCCCGGTAGTACGCCTTGAGCACCGGGCACCGCTCCTGGGTGCCGGTGCTCTCCGCCGCGCAGTCCGCGAGGCGTTCGAGGGTCTTGCGGTAGGCGGTGTCGGACCTCTCGTACGTCCCCGGGTTCTCCTCGAAGTCCGCGCGGACGACGTCCACCGGGTCCACCCGGCGCAGGTCGCCGCCGGGCACCCGCACGCCCTCGACCTTCACCGCCTCTATGGCGCCGTAGTCCTCGGCGGGCGCGGACGGGGACGGCAGGTCGGGCCAGAGGTGCGTGGGGCCCTGGGCGGTGGGCGTCGGCCCCGCGCCGCGCAGACCGCCCGGATCGCCGCAGCCGCCGGCCAGCAGCACGGCGGCTGCGGCGAGGGCGGCGGCCGACGCGGCCCTGCTGCGGTTCACTGCACTCCTGCCTGCCGCGGGGCGCGGCCTGTCGTGGCACCAGGTCCGTCGTCACGTCACCTGGTCGGCGTAGGGGATGATGGTGTCAGAGGCCCCCGCCCGCGATCGGCCCGCCACGGCTGAGCGGGCGCGACACGGGTCGCACGGGCGCCCCGTACACCTTATGGGCGCTGAAGTCCCCCTTGTCCACCTGCCGGCTCTCCGGCGACCGCGCGCCGCCCCCCGCCGCGCCCGGAGCGGCGGGGGCGCCCGACCGGCCACGACCGGCGTGAACGCGCCTCAACCGCACCCGTGCGCCGCCGGGTTCTTGCACCGGCGGCGCACGGGCTGTTCCCATGGTCCGGGGGTGTTGCGGCATGAGCGGACTGCGCGTCGTACCGGCCTGGCGGCACGGGCAGGAGCGGTGGTACGTCCTCGGCGCGGACGGGGGGACCGTGGCGTGGTACGACCGCGACACGTCCCGCGTCAACCTCATCGCCGAAGACCGCGAACAGGACGTCCTGCGCGCCCTCGGCCCCTTCCTGACCGGCCACGTCACCGTCGGCCCGCCGCCCGCGCCGACCCCCGCCGAGATGGCCCGCCTCGCGCTCCACCCCGACGACGACCTCGCCCCCAACCGGCCCGGCGAGGCGCTGCACGTCGCCCTGGAGCGCGAGACCCTCTCGGCCCGCCGGCTGCGCTCCGACGCCCGCCACCGCGCGCTGATCGCCGAGCGGGCGGTCGGCGGCGCGCTCGATGAGCTCGAAGGGGCGGGCTGGCGGGTGCTGCACTCGGTGCCGCTGCCCGGCGGCGCCCGCATCCACCACCTGCTGATCGGTCCCGGCGGCCTCTTCTGCGTGGCCACCCTCGCCGTGCGCAGGCACCGGGTCCGCATCGCCGACCCGATGGTCACCGTCGGCCGGGGCGAGCCCGCACCGCTGCTGCGCACCCTCCGCTCCGGGGCGAGCCGCGCCTCCTTCGCGCTGACCGCCGAGGTGCGCCCCGTCCTGGCGCTCGCGGGCACGGGCGCGGCGGACCTCGACGTGGCGGCGCCGCCGCGCGACGTACGGGTGCTGCGCGAGGGCGACCTGGCCTCGCTCGCCCGCCTCGGCGGCCAGCTGAAGCCCGCCGATGTGGAGGCCCTGCACGCCCTGGCCAGGGACCGCCACACGTGGCGGCGCGTCTAGTTGTATTGATCACGAGCGTTGTTGACACGGGGGTCTTGATCAAAGGCGAAGACCTCCGGTGTGGTGGAGCTGTCTAGGACTGCACCACACGGAGGT